>JAPOXB010000191.1:0-10227 GCA_026707335.1 Chloroflexota bacterium | reverse complement strand
CCCGTACGGTTGACCTGGACGCGCTGCGGCGCAGGCTCGGCAACCTGCGGGCGCGGGATCTCCGGGCCGCCGCCCTCGCCCTGGGCTGGGAGGAGCGCCGGGGCCGCGGCAAGGGCAGCCACATCGTGCTGCAGCGGAACGGACGCACGCTGGTGATCCCCATGCACCCCAACAAGCACACCTACCGCAGCGTGCTGAACGATATGGAGCGATGGTCGTGAGTGAGGTCTTGAGCAAGGCATGGAACGTCGAGCGCCGCGTGGCGGAGGTCCTGGCCGCCCCCTACGCACGGGTCCTGCGCCGGGACGAAGACGGCGTGAGCGCCGAAGTGCTGGAGTTCCCCGGCTGCTACTCGGCCGGGCCCGATGGGCCCAGCGCCTGGGAGGGCCTGGAAGAGGCCATGGCGTTGTGGGTGGAGTCGCAGTTGGAGCAGGGGCAGGACATCCCGCCGCCGCTGGCGGGAGGCCGCTACCAGGGCCGCATCTCGCTGCGCGTCCTGCCCTCCGTGCACGCGCGCGCCGCGATGATCGCCGCCGCCGAGGGAGTCTCGCTCAACCGCTGGCTGTCGGCGGCGGTGGAGTCGGCCGTCAGCGCACCCGGCGGGCCGCCGGTGGACCTCCGCACCGGCTACAGCGCCGGCCCCGTCCGCCGCGTCGCCGAGGAGCCCTAGCCCGCCGGCTTCTCACCGGCCGCCACCTCCTGCATGGTCTTCCACAGCCGGCGCATCCCGCGCAGCCAGCGATCGTGGTCGTCCCCTTTGCGACGCACGTACTCCCGGACCTCGGGGTGCGGCAGGATCAGGAACGTCTCCTCGCGGATCGCCTCCACCACGGCGTCGGCCACCTCCTCCGGTTGCAGCGCCCCCTCCATCAGATAGTTCCCCAGCTGCGCCCATTGCGCGCTCGCCTGCAGCATGGGCGTCTGCACGCCCTGCGGGCAGAGGCACGAGACGCGAATGCCGTCGTCCCCGTAGGTCATCGCGAGGAACTCCGCGAAGGCCAGCGCCCCGTGCTTCGTCACCGCGTACGACACGGCGCCCAACGACGTCAGCAGTCCCGCGGCGGAGGCCGTGCTGCAGATGTAGCCCTCGCCCCGCTCCAGCATGTGCGGCAGCACCGCCCGCGCCGCGTAGACGTGCGCCATCGTGTTGACCGCCCAGCTCTCCTCCCAGTTGGCGTCCTCTTCCAGCAGGTCCGCGCCCGATGCCCCCTTGGCCGCGTGCCGCTCGATGCCCGCGTTCGAGAACATCAGGTCCACCCGGCCGAAGCGCGCGATCGTGCCTTCCACGACCCGGCGGACGTCCTCCTCCGCTCCGACGTTGGCCGTCATCGCCACGCCGCCGATCTCGCGCGCGGTCTCGGCGACGCCGTCCGCGTTCATGTCCACGGCGACCACCGTCGCGCCTTCGTTGGCGAACGCGTGGCAGATCGCGCGGCCGATCCCACTCGCGCCGCCTGTGACGATCGTGACCGCATCCTTCAGTTCCATGACGATCCTCCGTTCGAGGTGTCGGCGAGTGGCCGGCTCACACGAGCCGTAGCCGCATGCCGCAGATGGTGATGAGGTTCTCGCCGGTGCGACAGCCCTCCGCCTCGGCGTTGGCCAGCGCGCGGGCGGGGTCCGTGGCGCTGATGTCCAGCCCGCCCAACCCCAGGCCGCGTCCGTCCCGCGCCGGGACGAAGCGCAGGTCCGACCCGTCCAGCGCCAGCGCGGGGTTGCCCTCGGCGTCCGTCACGACCGGCTCGTCGAGCACCTCGCCCCAGCGCGCCGCCACGCCGGCGGGGTCGTGACACTGGATCTCCGCCGCCCGGATGCCGTCCACGATGTCGGTGTACTTCTTGCGCTGCCAGTTCTCGCCGGCCGGCCACCAGGCGCCGTCGGGGCGATCCTCCTCCACGTTCCAGCGGATCTCGGGGATGGCGCCCGGCACCTCGCGCGGATGCAACTGGATGCCGTGCCCTTTCCCGTCCTCGCCCGGCTCGGCGATGATCGGGATGCGCAGCGCTTCCACCCGCGCCCGGTACGAGGGATACGACGCCTCCGGCACCTGCATGATCACCATGTAGCCGCCGTCGCCGCCGCGCCGGTGCAGATAGCGCTCGGCCGGCGTGTCGTACTCGCCGGGCTGCGGCGACACGCACTCCAGGATCTGGTTCCCGAACGGGATCAGCGTGTGGTTGAGGCGGATCTTGCGGGTCGCCGGATCGCGCCAGCACAGCTCGACGCCGAACACCGACTCCGTCTGCGCCTGCACCCGATCGAGGTCGTGCGCCACCAGACAGATCTGACGGATGCGAATCTCACTCACGGCCGGCTCCTTCGCGATGCTGGGCGCCCGGTCTATCGCCAGGGCACGTTGTTGAAGGGGTCGCGCAGCACGTGCCGCGCGACGGTCATCTTGTGCACCTCGTCGGGGCCGTCGTAGAGGCGCGCGTAGCGCGCCTCGCGGTACATGAACTCCAGCGGCGTGTCGCTCGTCACGCCCAGCGCCCCGTGCACCTGGATCGCCCGGTCGATCACGTTGTGCAGCACGTGCCCGCCCCAGAACTTGATCATGGCGATCTCAGCGCGCGCCTCGTCGCCCTCGTCGTAGGCCCGCGCGGCGTCCAGCGTCATCATGCGGGCGGCCTGAATCTCGGCCGCGGAGTCGGCGATCCAGGTGCGGATCTCGCCCTTCTCCGCCAGATACGAGCCGTGTGCCCAGCGCGCCTTGGCCCGCTCGCACATCAACTCGAAGGCCCGCTCGGCCTGACCCAGCCAGCGCATGCAGTGGAAGATGCGGCCCGGCCCCAGCCGCTTCTGCGCGATGAGGAAGCCCTGGCCCTCCGGCCCCAGCAGGTTCGTGGCGGGCACGCGCACGTCGTTGTAGCGCACCTCGCAGTGCTGGCCCTGCGTGGTGCCCATCGTCGGGACGGCCCGCACGATCTCGTAGCCCGGCGTGTCGGTCGGCACGATGATCGACGAGAAGCGCTCCCACTTGCTCTCCGCCCTCGGGTTGGTCATCGCGAAGCAGGTCGTGAAGGCCGACCGCGAGGCGCCGCTGGTGAACCACTTGTGGCCGTTGATCACCCATTCGTCGCCGTCGCGCACGGCGCGCGTCTGCATCAGCGTCGGGTCCGACCCCGCGACCTCCGGCTCGGTCAGGCCGACGGAGGGGTAGATCTCCCCCGCGACCATCGGCGCGAGCCACCTCTCCTTCTGCTCCTCGCTCGCGTAGAGGTGCATCATGATCGAGTCCTGCATCGAGGCCGACCCGACCGCCGTCGATCCGAAGTGCGAGCGGCCGATCACCTCGTTCAGATGCACGAAGGGCATGAAGCCCAGGCCGGCCCCGCCGATCTCGACCGGGTGGCCCAGCGCCCAGAGCCCCTGATCCTTGGCCGCCTGCTTGATCCCGGCCATCGTCCGGGAGGATTCCTCGTCGTCCTGCATGAGGACCGGCTCGGCGGGGATCACCGTGCCGTTGATGAACTCCTTCATCTTGTCCTTGAGTTCGCGGACGTCGGGGGTCAGGCCGATCTGGGGCATGTGCGTCTCCTTCAGCCGCCGTGCGGGCGTGGCCGGCGGTCGTTGCCGCTCGTGCGATCGCGGCGCTGTTCCGGCGGGAACGCTAGCAGCCGGCGGCCTCCTGCACGCCGCTCAGCGCCGTCCACAGCGCCTCGCCCATCTCCGCGCAGGCCGACTCGGCCCGCTCCCGCTGCGGCGGCGGCAGCGCCGACGCCATCTCCCGCAGCATGGCGGCCTCGCCGTAGTCGTCGGCGTGGACGGCGAAGTAGCGGCCGGGCGTCCCCAGCGACGCGTAATGCTCGTTCAGCCCCTGCAGCTTCGCTTCCGCCGTGAGCGGCTGCTGCGCCTCGAACGCGAAGAGCGCGCCGATCGCCGTGGCCGGCTCGGCGAACAGCCGCTGCGCCGTCGCGACCAGCGCCCGGCCCGACTCCCCCTCCGGCTCCGCGCGCACCTCCACGCCCAGGTCGGCCGCGAACTCGCCCCACAGGGCCGCGTGCTCCACCTCTTCGGCCGCGTGTGCATCCTCGCCGAGCGTGCGCCAGCCGGCCGGCACGGCGCCAATGAAGGCGCCCCACTCGGCCGCGTAATGCCGCAGCGCCGAGGCCGGCAGCGTCCCCGCCGACCAGGCCGTGTAGAACGGATGCTGCTGCAGATTCCAGCGCTCCACGATGCGATCCAGCGTGCTCATGGCGTTCGATCCCTTCCTCCTGCACGGCCGATGCGCGGGTCCGCGCGCGGGCGGCGCCGCCGCGCATTGCGGGTGTCCGCGTGGCGCGTCACTGCGCTCTTCCTATCAGGGCGCCCCGGTCGATGCAAACCTCGCCGGCTGCTCTGTGGAGTGCCGCGGGGGCCGCTAGAACTTGTCCGGGCAGTGCGGCCGGTAGGCCGTCTCGAACAGCCGATCCCAGGCTCGCAACGACTCCGGCCGCGACGTCTCCAGCCCGCCCTGCCGGTAGAGGTCCGTCGCCGATCGCGCGCCGCTGGCCAGGGCGCTCAGCGCGCGCGCATCGAGCGTGAACTCCGGCGCCGCCGAGGAGCGGGTCAGCTCGCCGTGCTCGCCATCGGCCTCGAGCCGCCACGTGCCCCGATTCCACTCGCAGCGGTCATCGACCAACTCGAACGTCGCCGCGCCGGCCTCCGCGTAGCGGCGCGTGCTCAGCGCCGGCGCCACGTCGACGATGCGCAGCAGGATGTTGTCGTGCACGGTGGCGTGCAGGCGGCGCGGCTCCTGCAGCATGTGGAACAGCGGGTCGTCGATGGGGGCGTTCTTGCGGATGATCGTGTGCGCCAAGTCGTGCGCCGCGACGTGCTCCCACAGCGCGACGTAGGCGGGCGCCGTGAGCGCGTGCAACTCGCGCAGCGTGACGACGTGGTTGCGGTCCACCACGCCGCCCTCCTCGCCGGCTCGCGTCAGGTAGAGCGCGTAGCCCAGCGGCTCGCCGTCCTCCTCGTAGAACGCCGCATAGACCGGGCCGGCCTGCTTGTCGTGCGCGTCGAGCATGCCGCCGTCCCAGAGCGCGTCCCCGCGGTGCAGCAGACCCGTGCGGGGTCCGGCGTAGGTCCGGTAGAGCGACTTGAGCAGGTCCCGCTCCGAGGCATCGCTGAGCCGCACCGTGCCGCGCGGGCGCGGATCGCCGACGAAGCTGACGTCCCGCGGGTCGACCGTGTAGTCCTGCACCGGCGCGATGATCGCGTAGCCGTAGCGCTGATAGATGGCCGCCTGCGAGGCGTGCAGGATCGCGATCGGCTGCGCGGCGTCGCGGTAGTTGCCGAACGCCGTCATCATCGCGCGGGAGAGGTGCCCGCGGCGCCGCTTGTGCGGCAGCGTCCCCACCGACGTGACGCCCGCCACGTGTACGCGCTCTCCGTTCCAGCGCATCGAGAACGGCCAGGCCGCGAACGACGTCACCAGCGCGCCGTCCTCGAAGACGCACAGCGTCCACTCCGGCCGCATGTCGACCATGGGGTCGTTGAAGCCCTCGTTGCCGTGGCTGGCCAGCGTCGTATGCGTGACGTAGCCGAACGCCTCCATCTCCTCGGGGTTCACGGGGCGCACTTCGATGGCCGGCGGGGCGACGGTGGTCATCGCAGGTTCCTTTCCGATCGGCCCAGCCGGGCGCTAGGGATCGTCGGGCGGGTCCGGGCAGGGCTTGAGGTCGAGCTTGTCGAGCACGCCCTTGTTCGCCACGAATCGCGGCCAGTGCCCGGTCAGCACGTGCGCCGCGCTCTCGGCCACGCGGCGGGCCACCGTCGCGCGGGATCGGTCCGAGTAGTGGGCGGTGTGCGGCGTCAGCACCACGTTGTCCATCGAGCGCAGCGGGTTGTCGGCGGCCATCGGCTCGTGCTCGAACACGTCCAGGCCGGCGCCGGCGATCGTGCCCGATTGCAGCGCCGCGATCAGCGCCGCCTCGTCGATGACGGGGCCGCGCGCCGTGTTCAGCAGGTGCGCCGACGGCTTCATCCGCGCCAGCGCCGCCGCGTCGATCATGTGCTCGGTCTCCGGCGTGTGAGGCGCGTGCACGCTGACCACGTCGGACTGGCTCAGGACGTCCTCCAGCGAGGGCAGCAGCTCGATCCCGGCCGCGGCCGCGCGGGTCGGGTCGGCGTACGGGTCGTAGCCGATCACGCGCATCGACAGCGCCCGCGCGCGCTCGGCCAGGAGCCGGGCGATGGGCCCGCAGGCGACCAGCCCCAGCGTCTGTTCGTAGAGCTCCGGCGTGGGCGCGAGCGCGCCGATCGTCCAGCCGCCCTCGCGGATGGCGCGGTCCTGCACGATGAGCTTGCGCGTGACCGCCAGCATCAGCATCAGCGCGTGGTTCGCGACCTCGCGCCGGTTCACGTCGGGCACGTGCGCGCAGATCACGCCCCGCTCCGTCGCGGCGTCCAGGTCGAGCGTGTCGACCCCCACGCCGTAGCGCACGACCACCTTGCAGTTGGGCATCCCATCGAGGACTTCGGCCGTGATCGGCGCGTAGATGACCAGCGCGGCGTCGGCGTCGGGCATCAGCGTGGCGAGCTCGGCGGCTGGCTTCTCGGGCGCGATCAGGCGGATCTCCGCGCCGACCGCCGCCAGGATCTCCTGCTCCACCGGCGGCATGTCCGTCCGCCCGGTGTGATAGACGGTGAATCGCGCCATACGACCTCAGCCCGGACTGCAGCGCGCGACCGCTAGGCGGTCAGCGCCTCGATGAGTTGCTCGACGACGGCCTCCGCGCGGGCGTGCATCTCGTCGTCGGTGCGGTCCTGCATGGGATGCGGGACGAACACCCGGCGCACGTCGGGCAGGCCCAGCGCGTCGGCCTGGGTCTGCGCGGCGCCCCCGAACTCGTCGGTCAGCACGAAGACCGAGGGGATGCCCTGGGTTTCGAAGTAGACGGTGTCGTGCACACTGCACGTCGTGCAAGACCCTCAATCGGCTAAGGCCTCGATGACGAAGTCGGCCTCCTGGCGGATGGACTGCTTGATTTCCTCGGGCGCCGGGCGGGCCACGGTGGGCTTCATGTAGCGCTTCGTCTCGACGCCGGGCAGCCGCTCGGCGATGAGCGCCTCCAGCCGGTCGAGGAACACGTCGCCGCGCGGCTTCGAAATGTCCAGCAGCGCGATCGTGCCGCTGATCGACTCCGGCCGCTGCGTCAGCTCCCGGCGCACGGGCACGCGCTCGTCGGTGGGGTCGAGGATCACGAGGGTCTGCGGGGGGTTCGCGGTCGTCATCGTCTCTCTCCGTTTCCCGCGGCGGCCCGTCGGTTCGGTCTCCGCGGATCCGCTGCGCGCAGCATAGCGCCGTTCAGACCGGTTCTTCGATCTTCTTGCTGACGGAGCCCATCCCCGCCAGGGGATCGAAGATCGACGTGAACTTCCCGGCGCCGCCCCCCGCGACGACGATGTTGATCATCGCGTCGTCGGCGAACTTCGGGATGAGGACGTCCATCGCGTCGGGACGGATGGCGCCGTCCGCGTCGTGGATGGGGAGCGGCGGCAGGAACGCGGGGAACTGATCGAGCCAGAGCCGGGGGAATCCGCCCAGCTGATCGCTCTCCAGCAGGTCGCGCAGCGGCCGCCGCCCGACTTCCTGGATGCGGCGGCGGAGGTCGTCCTTGCTCCAGCCGTCGGCCGCCAGGGTGTCGTAGTGCTCGGGCGACACCACCACCACCACCTCCCCCCATGACGGCTTGCGCGGGTGCTGTTGCCCCCGCACCTTGAGGCCGATGCTGCCCGCCAGCGCCTTCGCGCTGCGCGACGACTCGTCGATCATCTGGCTGGGGCCGCCGGACTGCGTGACAGCCGTGATCACGCTGTCGCCGGGGTCGAAGCCGCGCTCGACGTGCAGCGGCCGCCAGGTGGGCGCGCGCTCCTCCCACTCGCCGAAGCACATCGTGTACTTGCCGGGCCAGCCGATCGTCGCGCGCTCGGTCCCGCCCGGCCGGTGCCCCGCCACGTTGCGGACCACCAGCCGCACCGCCCGGCCGATCGTCGCGTTGGCCCGATGTCCCTGCCCCAGCGCGTTCTGCGCGCAGTTGACGCCGATGCGTTCCCGCACCGGCCCGTTCACGATCAGCACCGGCGAGCCGCCCATCGTCGTCGCGCCCACGCCGTGCAGCCCGAAGCGCTCGTCGGCGATCGCCTCCACCCCGGCCAGCACGGTCGGGAAGTACTCGGGCTTGCAGCCGGCCATGACGGCGTTGATCGCGACCTTCTCCACGGTCAGCGGCGCGAGGTTCGGGGGCAGCACCGCCATCTCTTCCAGCGGGTCGCGGCGCGTCTCGGCCAGCATGCGTTCCACCCGCTCGGGCGTCGGCGGCACGACCGGCAGACCGTCGGTCAGCCCCTGGTCGAAGAGGAACTCATCGACGTCGTCGCCGGCCGCGATGGTGATCCGCCGCGCGCGCCCGGTCGTCATCCGGCCGCCTCCCGGATGGGCGCGATCTTCCGGCTCACCGCCATCGTGCCCCAGGGCCCTGCCGCGAAGGCGTCGAGCACGGCCGACCACTTCCCCGCGCCCCCGCCGGCCACGACGATCATCAGCCAGTCGTCCTGCTTGAACTTGCGCACCGGGCGGTCGAGGTCGGCTTCGCTCAGTTCGCCGTTCTTGAGGAAAGGCCGCAGGGCGGCCCCGGCCAGCCCGCCCGACTCCTCGTCGGCCAGCAGCGCGCCCAGCGGCTGCGCGCCGACCTCCTGGATGCGGCGCCGCAGGTCGTCCTTGCTCCAGCCCGCCGCGGCCAGGGTGCGGTAGTGCTCGGGCGAGATCACGACCAGCGTCTCGCCGATGGCGGGCATCTTGGCGTGGCGCGCCATCGCCGCCTTGAGGCCGATGCTGCCGGCCAGCGCCTCGGGCGTGCGGGAGGTCTCGTCGATCACCTGCGACGGCCCCGCCGTCTGGATCAGCGCCGTCACGACGCTGTCCTCCCGGTCGAAGCCGCGCTCGACGTGCAGCGGCGTCCAGTCCGGCGCCATCTCCTCCGCCTCCGCGAAGCACAGCGTGTACTTGCCCGGCCAGCCGATCGTGGAGCGCTCGGTGCCGCCGGGCCGGTGCCCGCCGATGTTGCGCACGACCAATCGCACCGCCCGGCCGATCGTCGCGTTGGCGCGATTGCCCTGCCCCAGCGCCCCCTGCCCCGAGTTCATGCCGATGCGGTCGCGCACCGGCCCGTTCACGATCAGCACCGGCGCGCCGCCCATCGTCGTCGCCATCGCGCCGTGCACGTTGAAGCGCTCGTCCGCGACGGCCTCCGTCGCCGCCAGCACGACGGGGAAGTATTCGGGCCGGCAGCCCGCCAGCACCGCGTTGATCGCCACCTTCTCGATCGTCAGCGGCGCGAGGTTGGGCGGCAGCACCGCGATCTGCTCCTGGGGGTCGCGGTCCGTGGTCGCCAGCATCCGCACGACCCGCTCCGGCGTCGGCGGCACGACCGGCAGGCCGTCGGTGACGCCCTGCTCGTAGAGCAGCTCGTAGACGTCCTCCTGGGCGCCCACCTCGATGCGGCGCGCCCGCAGCGGCGAGCCCTCCGCCTCGGCCTGGAGCCGCTCGTAGATGCCCGGCTCCATCGACTTCGAGCCGCAGCCCGGCATCGACACCGGGTAGCCGTCCCAGTCGACGTCCACGCCGCCCAGGCCGCTCAGCCGCGACAGCTCCGTCGTCATGTCGCGGAAATCGTCGCGGCCGAAGCCGTGGAAGCGCCGCTGCTCGCGGCCGGCGCCGTCGGTCAGGATCAGCGTCGGTACCGTGTCGATCGCGAAGGCGAAGGAGACCCGCAGCGCCGAGTCGTCGAGCATCGGGCCGGGCAGCCCGAACTCGTCCATCAGCACGGCGTTGCCGGCCGCGTCCTGGCCGACGGCCCACACATCGACCGCCTCGCCGTAGCGCTCCTGCATCTCCCGGATCAGCGGCATCGACAGCCGGCAGGTGGGGCAGTCCTCCTTGACGAAGCACAGCAGCGTGCTGCGCCCGCTGGGGAAGCGGCGCGGGGCCGACCCGTCGGTCAGTCCGAAGCTGGGGAGGGGAGCGTCCTGGGTCGTCATCACGGGCCGCAGTCTAGACGGGCCGCCGGGAATGATCATGCGGGGCCTCGGCCCCGTTCCGCCCGGACCTCACCCCCTGTCCCCCTCTCCATCCTTCTGGATGGAGAGGGGGAACGTGGAAGCGACCGCTGGGGACTCCCCCTCCGGTCCCCCCTCTCCATTGCTCGGCAATGGAGAGGGGGTTAGGGGGTGAGGTTCGGGCGC
>JAPOXB010000022.1 GCA_026707335.1 Chloroflexota bacterium | reverse complement strand
TCCAGGTCGGCCGAGTCGAGCACCAGCGTCACGGGGCCGTCGTTGACCAGCTCGACCGCCATGTGCGCGCCGAAGCGACCGCCCTGCACCGGCACGCCCGCCGCCCGCAGCCCGTCGGCGAAGCGCTCCACCAGCGGCTCCGCGACCTCGGGCCGGGCGGCGCCCAGGAACGACGGCCGCCGGCCGCGCCGCGTCTCCGCGATCAGCGTGAACTGGCTCACCACCAGCACCGCCCCATCCACGTCGGCCAGCGCGAGGTTGAAGCGGCCCTCGGGGTCGTCGAAGATGCGCAGCCCGGCCACCTTCGCGGCCATCGCGTCGATCGTGGCGGGGGTATCGCCGTCGGCGACGCCGGTCAGCGCGAGGAAGCCGGCCCCGATCTCGCCCACCACCGCGCCATCGACCCGGACGCAGGCCCGGCGCACGCGCTGCAGGACGACTCGCATCGGGGGTCGGGGGTCGGCCGCGCCGGACTAGTCGTCCGACTTGGCCTCGGCCTTGCCCGGTTGCTTGGCGGCGGCGCCGTCTTTCGCGGCCGCACCGTCGGCGCCGGGCTCGCCCGAGGCGCGCTCCTCGCCCTCGCCGCCCTCGTCGCCCTCCTTGCCGTGCTGGAGCTCGTCGGCGCCCTTGCGCAGGCTGCGGCGGTTGTCGGTCGAGTACCAGCCGCTGCCCTTGAACACGATCGCCGGGGCGGCCGGGATGCGCTGCGCCATCGCGCGGCAGCGCGGGCAGGGCTGCCGGGGCTTGGCGTCCCAGCCCTCCATCTTCTCGTAGGAGTGGGCGCACTTCGCGCACTCATAGACGTAACGGGGCAACGCAGGCACTCCGATCGATTCTCGCCCGCTCCGCGATCGCCCGCGTCCGGCGGCGCAGACCCCAGGTCACGGCTTATGTCCGAGTCGCCGGGGGATGGCGGGGGCGAGTCCAGCCTAGCAGCCGCAACCGCAAGCGGCCGCGCCGGCGCAGGAATGGCGATCTCCGCCGGTGAGTCCGGCGGCCCGCGTTCCGGCCCCTGTCGGCGGCCGCTGTGAGGGGCCAGTGTATCCGCGTGTGCAGCGCGGCGGCTGTCGTGAGCCGCCGGGGCGCGCTTATACTACGAGCGTCCTCACACCCGTGGCGCTGGCTCGCGGCATCGGCGTCGATGCCGCGCGTGCGCGGCAGGCGTCGGCCTGCCGGACGGCGAGCGCCGGAGCATTCGATGTCCCCGCGACGCCGCCCAGGACATCACGACGGAGCGCCATGGCCACCGCCATCACGATGAAGGAGCTGCTGGAGGCCGGCGTCCACTTCGGCCACCAGACGCGCCGCTGGAACCCGAAGATGGCGCCGTTCATCTTCGCCCCCCGCAACGGCATACACATCCTCGACCTCGCGCAGACGGCCGACCGGCTGGAGGAGGCCTACGCCTTCGTCCGCCAGACGGTCGTCGAGGGCGGCGACGTGCTCTTCGTGGGCACGAAGAAGCAGGCCCAGGACGTCGTGCAGGCCGAGGCGCAGCGGGCACAGATGCCGTACGTCATCAACCGCTGGCTGGGCGGCACGCTGACCAACTGGCAGACGATCAGCGCCCGCATCGAGCACATGCTGCGCCTGGAACGCCAGGAGGAGCACGGCGACTGGGACGCCCTGCCCAAGAAGGAGGCGCTGCGCCTGCGCGACCAGCTCACGCGGCTGCACCGCTACGTGGGCGGCCTGCGCGACATGACCCGCCTGCCCGCCGTCATCTTCATCGTCGACGTGCCCAAGGAGGCCATCGCGGTCAAGGAGGCGCTGCGGCTGGGCATCCCCATCGTCGCGCTCTGCGACACGAACTGCGATCCCACCGGCATCGCCTATCCGATCCCCTCGAACGACGACGCGATTCGCGCCATCCGCCTGATCGCCGGCCGCATCGCCGACGCCGCCGCGGAGGGCCTGGCCGTGCGCGAGAGCCTGCGCGTGGAGGCCCAGGCCCAGCAGGACGGCGAGCCGGCCGCCGCTCCGCCGTCCGCCGCGCCGTCCGCCCCGCCGTCGGAAGGCGCCCCGGCGCCCGCCTAGCCCGTGTCCCGGCCTCGCGCCGGTCGAAAGGAACGCTTGTGACCGTCAGTGTGGACGACATCAAGGCCCTGCGCGCCGAGACCGGCGCGGGCGTCATGGCCTGCCGCACCGCCCTCAGCGAGGCGGACGGCGACCTCGAACAGGCGCGCGCGCTGCTGCGCGAGCGGGGCGTCGCGACCGCCGCCAAGCGCGCCCACCGCGACACGGCCGAGGGGATCGTGGAGTCCTATCTCCACCGCGGCCGCATCGGCGCGATGCTGGAGTTGAACTGCGAGACCGACTTCGTGGCCCGCACCGACGTCTTCAAGGAGCTGGCGCACGACATCGCCATGCAGATCGCGTCGATGAACCCGCAGGTCATCGACGCCGCCGATCTCCCCGCGGACGCCGACGGCGACCCGGCGGAGTTGGCCCTGCTCTCGCAGACTTTCATCAAGGACCCCAGCAAGACCATCCAGGACCTGATCACCGACGCCGTGGCGACCACGGGCGAGAAGATCGCCGTGCGGCGCTTCGCCCGCTACGAACTGGGCGGCGAAGCGTAGGGCAGGCGACGGGAGGGAGGGACGCCACGGCCGAGCGCGTCCTGATCAAGATCAGCGGCGAAGCGCTCCTCGGCGGGCGTCCCTTCGGCATCGACCCGGAAACGCTGCGCGGCATCGCCCGGCAGATCGAGCGCCTGCGCGCGCGCGAATACGAGGTCGCGCTGGTGGTCGGCGGGGGCAACCTGTTCCGCGGCCGCACGGCGGCCGAGGCGGGCATGGACCGCGCCACCGCCGACTACGCCGGCATGCTGGCCACCGTGATCAACGGCCTCGCCCTGCAGGACGCGCTGGAGCGCGAGGGGATGCAGGTGCGCACGATGTCGGCCATCTCCGTGGCGCAGGTGGCCGAGGGCTACATCCGCCGCCGCGCCATCCGCCACCTGGAGAAGGGGCGCATCGTGCTGTTCGTCGCGGGGACCGGCAACCCCTACGTCACGACCGACACGGCCGCCGCCCTGCGCGGCGTCGAGATCGACGCCGCGCGCCTGCTGATGGCCAAGAACGGCGTCGACGGCGTCTACACGGCCGACCCGGCGATCGACCCGAACGCGCGCCGCTACGCCTCGATCTCCTACCGCGACGCCATCGCCCAGAACCTCGGCGTCGTCATGGACACGGCCGCGCTATCGCTCTGCGAGGAGAACGATCTGCCCATCCTGGTGTTTGATATCGCCAGGCCGGACGCTATCGTGCAGGCGGTGATGGGCGGCTCCGTTGGTACGCTCGTCGGGCCCGAGGCGACGCGCCTCGCCGGCGCCGCCGAGTAACCGCCGCGCGGACGGGCGAAGGACCGCAGCATCATGCCCGACGACGACCTCACCGCCCTCGCCCTCGACGAAGCGCGCACGCGCATGGGCAAGACGATCGCCTCGCACCAGCGCGACCTCGACTCGGTGCGCACCGGGCGGGCGCAGCCGTCGCTGGTCGAGGCGCTGGCGATCAACTACTACGGCTCACCGACGCCGCTGCGGCAACTCGCCACGATCACGGCGCCCGACGCGCGCCTGCTCGTCATCCAGCCCTGGGACAAGAACGCCTTCGACCCCATCTCCCGCTCCATCCAGCAGTCCGACCTCGGCCTCAACCCGCAGAGCGACGGCGTCGTCATCCGGCTGGTCATCCCCGAACTGACGGAGGAACGCCGCCGGCAGCTCGTACGTCAGGTGGGGCAGAAGAACGAGGCGGCGCGCGTCGCCCTGCGCAACATCCGCCGCGACGCGCAGGAGGAGTTGCGCCGCATGCTCAAGGACAAGGACATCTCCCAGGACGAGGAGCGCCGCGCCCACGACGAGCTCGACAAGCTGACGCACGGCTTTCAGGAGCGGATCGACCAGGACGGCGCGGTCAAGGAGCGCGAGCTCCTGGAGGTGTGAGCGTGGTCGTCGCCCCGGAGCGCCGGACGGAGAACGTCCCCCGGCACGTCGCGGTCATCATGGACGCCAACGGGCGCTGGGCGGAGACGCGCGGCCTGCCCCGGCTCGATGGCCACGCCGCCGGCACCGAGAACATCCGCGAGATCATCCGCCTGTTCGGCGAGCGCGGCGTGCGCGTGCTGACCCTCTACGCCTTCTCGACGGAGAACTGGCGCCGCCCCCCGGACGAGGTGCGCGGCCTGATGACCATCCTCTCGCGCGTGATCGAGCGCGAGGTGCAGCCGCTGCACGAGGCGGGCGTGCAACTGCGCTACATCGGCCAGTTGGACGTGCTGAACCCGGCCTTGCGGCGGCAGATCAGGCACGCCGTCGCGCTCACCGCCGGCAACACCGCGATGACCGTCTGCGTGGCCTTCAACTACGGCGGCAGGACGGAGGTCGTCGAGGCGATCCGGCGCATCGTGGCCGAGGGCGTGCCGGCGGCCGAGATCGACGAGGCGCTCGTCTCGCGCCACCTCTACACCGACGGCCTGCCCGACCCGGACCTGATCATCCGCACCGGCGGCCAGCAGCGGCTCTCGAACTTCCTCATCTGGCAGGCGGCCTACGCCGAGTACTTCTTCACCCACACCTACTGGCCCGATTTCTCGCGGGCCGACATCGACGAGGCGCTGGCGGCCTACGCCCGGCGGGTGCGCAAGTTCGGCGGCCTCGCGCGGGGCCGGGTCCGCGCCGCCGACGCGGCCGGCCGGCAGCACGGCTGACGTGACGCCGCCCGCCTGGCTCCGCGGGGGCGTCGTGCCGCGCTTCGCGACGGGCTTCGCCGCGATGCCCCTGGCGGTCCTGGCGATCCTCGAGGGCGGGCCGGTGCTGGCGGCGGTGGTCGCGGCGCTGCTCGCGCTGGCGGTGCTCGAGTTCGGCCTGGGCATGCGCCTGGCGCGCACCGACCCGGTGCTGTGGCTGGCAGCGGCGGGCGCCGTCGCGATGTCGGCCGTCGCGCTCACCGACGATATCCCCACCGCCTGGCCGTTCAGCGCCGCGGTCCTCGCCATCGTCGCCGCGCCGGTGCTGCAGCAGCTCGTCCGCGAGCGTGGGCAGCCCCCCGACGACGGCCCCGATCCCGGCCCCTTCGCCGATCTCTGCCGGCGCTCGGGCGTCGGCCTGGGGGCGCTGGTCTACATCGGCTGGCTGGGCAGCTTCATCGTCCTGCTGCGCGAGCTGCCGCAGGGCGAGGAGTGGCTGCTGCTCGCCGTCGCGGCGGGCATGGCCACCGACACCGGCGCCTTCGCCGTTGGCAAGCTGCTGGGCCGGCGGCCGATGGCGCCCCGCATCAGCCCCCGCAAGACGATCGAGGGCGGGATCGCCGGGCTGCTGGTCGGCTTCGCCGCGGTGCTGCTGATCAACCTGCTGCCCGACCTGCAGGTCGCCGTCTGGAAGATGGTGTTGCTGGGCATCGCCCTGCCGCTGATGGCGACGGCGGGCGACCTGGCCGAATCGGTCATTAAGCGCGCGCTCGACGTGAAGGACTTCTCGCAACTGGTGCCCGGGCACGGGGGCGTCCTCGACCGGCTCGACAGCCTGCTCTTCGTCGTCCCGACCGTATACTTCTTCGTGCAATGGATCGTGCTGTGACGCCCCCGCCCGACGCCGCGGCGCGCCCCCATGGACAGCCAATCCGCCTCGCCCTGCTGGGCAGCACGGGCAGCATCGGCAGGCAGACGATCGACGTCATCCAGGCCATGCCGGAGCGCTTCGAGGTGCGCGGCCTCGCCGCCGGGCGCAACCTCGACGCGCTGGCCGCGCAGGCCGCGGCGCTGCGCCCGGCCGCGATCTGGGCCGCCGGCGGCCCCGGCGAGCGCCTCCGGGAGATCGCGGCGGCGAGCGGCGCGACGATCGCCACGATGGACGAGATGGCCGCCGACCCCCTGCTCGACGTGCTCGTCGTGGGCACGGCGGGGCGCGCGGGGCTGGAACCCACGCTGACCGCGCTCGAGCACGGCCGCGCCGTCGCCCTGGCCAATAAGGAGGTCGTGGTGATGGCGGGGCACCTGGTGCGCGCCGCGGCCGACCGCGGCGGCGGCCAGTTGCGCCCCGTCGACTCCGAGCACAGCGCGATCTGGCAGTGCCTCTGGGGCGAGGAGGGCAACGCCATCCGCCGCATCCTGCTGACGGCGTCGGGCGGCGCGCTGCGCGACCTCCCCCGTGAGGCGCTCGGCGACGTCACGCCCGCGCAGGCGCTGCGCCACCCGACCTGGAACATGGGCGCCAAGATCACGATCGACAGCGCCTCGCTGGTCAACAAGGGGATGGAGACCATCGAGGCGCGCTGGCTGTTCGACGTCGCCTACGAGCAGGTGGAGGTCGTGCAGCACGCGGAGTCGATCGTGCACTCCCTGGTCGAGATGGGCGACGGATCCGTCAAGGCGCAGCTCGGCAACCCCGACATGCGGCTGCCCATCCAGTGCGCGCTCACCTACCCCGAGCGGCTGCAGCCGACGGTCGCGCCGCTCGACCTGGCGGCGCTGGGCGCGCTGCACTTCGCCGCGCCCGACCTCGACCGCTACCCCGGCCTGCGGCTCAGCCAGGAGGCCGGACGGCGCGGCGGGACGTACCCCTGCGTGCTGGCCGCCGCCGACGAGGTGGCCGTGTCGGCCTTCCTGGAGGGGCAGATCCGCTTCACCGCCATCCCCGACGTGATCGAGGCCGCCCTCGCGGCGCACGAGGGCGACGACGACCCCGACCTGGAGACGATCGACGCCGCCGACGGCTGGGCGCGGCGCTTCGCCACGCAGCACATCCGCGCGCGGGCGGCAGTCTGATGGCGCCGCCATGACGGTGCTCGTGGAGTCGGTCCTCCCGTTCGTCGGCATCCTGGTCGGACTGATCCTGATCCACGAGGCCGGCCACTACGTGACGGCCAAGCTGGCCGGCGTGCGCGTCGAGGAGTTCGGCGTCGGCTTCCCGCCGCGCATCCGCGGCAAGCGCATCGGCGAGACGATCTACTCGATCAACTGGCTGCCGCTTGGCGGCTTCGTGCGGCTGACCGGCGAGGAGAGCCCGCGCGTCTTCATCGCGTCGGTGAACCCGCACGGGGCGGCCCACGCCGTCGGCCTGCGCGACGGCGACGTGATCCTCGGCGCCGCCGGCTGGCGGGTGCACAACGAGGCGGAATTGGCCAAGCGGCTCTCCGGCGAGGCGACCGACGGCCACATCCGCATCCTGTTCGAGCGCGAGGTCGCCGCCGGCAAGGGCCGCGTGCCGGAACTCTTCGCCTGCAACCTGCCGGCCGCGCCGGCCGCGCCGGACGCGACGGGCGGGGACGCCGACGAGTCCGCTGGCGGGCCCGCCGACGAGAGCCCCGCGGCGACGATCGGCCGCATCGCGGGCATGCAGGTCGGGCCCGACCCGCGCTCCTTCGGCTCCCGCTCCCCGCTCACCCGGCTCGGCATCCTGGCCTCCGGATCGCTGATCAACCTGGCGCTGCCCATCTTCCTGTTCGCCCTGGCGGCGCTGATCCCGCAGGACCGCCCGGCCGGGCCGGCCGTGGTGACGTCGGTCGTGCGGGGCGGCCCGGCCGACCTGGCCGGCTTCGAGGCGGGCGACCGCGTGCTCAGCGTCGCCGGCGTGCCGACCGAGCACCGGGCCGAGGTGGGCCTGCAGATCCGCCTCAACGTGAACCGCGACATCGAGGTCGTGCTGGAGCGCGACACGATGCCGCCGAGCACGACCCAGCAGCCCGGCGTCGCCAGCCGCGAGGTCATCGCCACCCGGCTGACGCCGCGCCTCGCGCCCCCCGAGCTGGTGCACACGGTGCGGCAGGGCGACACCGTCCACGACGTGGCGGAGATCCTGGGCGTGACGGCCAGCCAGGTGCTCGAGGGCGCGGGGCTGGGCGGCGGCGTCGCGCTGGAGGACGGGCTCGTGCTCGACCTCGCCGGCGAGCGCTACGTGGTGCAGGAGGACGACACGGCCTTCTCCGTCGCGCGCGACTTCGGCCTGCGCCAGCAGATGGTGCTCGACGCGGCCGGCATCGACCTGGTGAACCTGGCGCCGGGCCTGGAGGTCGTCGTGCCCCAGGGGCCCACCGGCATCACGATCGCCAACGGCAGCCTGAACGTCGTGCGGGAGAGCGCGGGCGGCTTCGAGGCGCTCGGTCACGGCGCCGAGCGCACGCGCGACACGTTCATCCTCACCTACAACCTGGTGCGCAGCTGGATCGCCGGCGGCGAGTCGCTGCAGCTCAGCGGCCCCGTGGGGCTCGCCCAGGGCACCGGCGAGATCGTCCGCGAGGCCGGCTGGATCCGCCTGATCGAGCTGGCGGCGCTGATCAGCCTCAGCCTGGGCATCCTCAACCTGCTGCCCATCCCCGGCCTCGACGGCGGCCGCATGATCTTCGTGCTGCTGGAGATCCTGCGGCGCGGCAAGCGCATCTCGCCGCAGAAGGAGGGGCTGGTGCACCTGGCCGGCTTCGCCCTGCTGATCGGCGGCGCGATCGTGATCGCCTACTTCGACATCGCGCGCGTGATCCGGGGCGATTCGCTCCTGCGCTGACGCGGGCCTCAGCGCGCGCCGCGCGCCGCGATGAGCGCGTCCACCTCGACCTTGAGGCGGTCCAGGATCTCGTCGTAGCTGTAGTGGCCCAGCGCCTCCGGGCCGCGCTTCAGGTTCACGGCGGTCGGCCCGCACCACAGGCCCAGGTCGGCGTCGTCGGTCTCGCCGGGCCCGTTCACGCGGCAGCCCATCACCGCGATGGTGATGTCGTGCTCCTGGGCGTAGGTGGTCATCGCCTTCACGTCCTGCGCCAGGTCGATGAAGCGCTCGTTCTCCACCCGCGAGCAGGAGGGACAGCTGATGATGTTCAGCCCCTCGTCGAGGCCCGGCGGGACGGATCGGAAGCGCCCGCCCGCGATGTCGGAGAGGATGGCGCGGCCGACGGTGACTTCCTTGCCCTTGTCCTCGAACGGCAGCGTGAGCGAGACGCGCACGGTGTCGCCGATGCCGTCGGCGATGAGCTGTTCGAAGGCGACGCGGGTCTTGATGATGCCGTCGGGCGGCATGCCCGCCTCCGTCACGCCCAGGTGCAGCGGCACGTCGGGCCGCTGCTTCGCGAAGGCGCGGTTGGCGGCCACGACCTTCTTCCAATCGGAGTCCTTGAGCGACACGACGTAGCGCTGGAAGCCCATCCCGTCGAGCAGGTCGCAGTGCTCGATGGCGCTGGCCACGATCGCCTGCTCGTGGTCGCCGTCGTAGCGCTCCATCATGCGCGGGTCGACGGAGCCGCAGTTCACCCCCACGCGCAGCGCGCAGTCGTGCAACTCGGCCATGTCGGCGAGGAAGCCGACCTTCTGGTCGATCGACTTGTCCTTCTCGTGGTGGTGCAGGTGGCCGGGGTTGTAGCGCATCTTGTCGACGTGCGGGGCGACCTCGCGCGCCAGCCGGTAGTTCTCCTGCAGGTCGACCGAGAGGGTGGCGTTGGTGCGGGCGCGCACCTCGGCCAGGGCCTCCACGTCCTTCGAGGAGTCCACGGCGATGCGCACGAGGTCGGCGCCGGCGGCCTGGATCAACTCCACCTGGCGCACCGTCGCCTCGATGTCCTGCGTGCGCGTGGCGGCCATCGACTGCACCGCGATGGGGGCGCCGCCGCCGATCTGGATCGCGCCGACTTGGACGGCTCGGGTCGGATTGCGGCGCATCGGGCGTCCTCGCTGTCGGGTGGTCGCCGGGGCCGGGAGCGGCCCCTCGGGACCAGTGTACCGCTCGCCGGCCGGGCGCGGCGACGACGCGCCCTCGCAAGCGACGCGACGGGCCGCCTACGCTGCCCCCGTGCTCTTCGACGCCATCTTCCTGACGCTGTTCTTCCTGACCTGGCTGCTGCTGGGCGCGATCCCCTGGCTGCTGATCAGCCTGCGCCGCCGCGCGCACGGGGCGCTGTGGGCGCTGCCCTTCGCGCTGCTGGGCGGGGCGGGAGGCGGCGTGCTCGTGCCGCTGGCCGGGCTCGACGACGGCTGGGGCGTCGGGCTGAGCATGCTGGCCGCGCCCCTGGGCGGCGCGGCGCTGACCTGGGCGGCGCTGCGCGTCTGGGACGACCACGACCTGGGCCACCGCTTCGCGCGCTGGGCGACGCCGGCCGCTGGCGAGCAGTCGGCCCCGCCGGTAGATTCGGATCGGCCCCCCTCGGGGCCGGAGGACGAGCGCGGCGGGCCGTCGCGCCCCTGAACGGATAGCGCCCGTGGCCACACGGATGAGCGCCCTCTTCGGCCGCACGCTGCGCGAAGCGCCGGCGGAGGCCGAGACGGCCAACCACCAGTTGCTGCTGCGCGCGGGCCTGGCCGTGCAACTCGCGGCGGGCGTGTACTCGTACATGCCGCTGGGCTGGCGCGCGCTGCGCAAGATCGAGGACATCATCCGCGACGAAATGGACGCGGCCGGCGCGCAGGAATTGCTGATGCCGGCCATCCAGCCGATCGAGCTGTGGCGGGAGGCGGGCCGTCTGGAGGCCTTCGGCGAGACGATCTTCCGCTTCGCCGATCGGCGCGGGCGGGAGCAGGTGCTCGCGCCCACGCACGAGGAGTCGGTCACCGACCTGTTCCGCAAGACGGTGCAGTCGTACCGCGACCTGCCGCGCCGCGTGTACCAGATCCAGAACAAGTTCCGCGACGAGGCGCGCCCGCGCGGCGGCCTGATCCGCGTGCGCCAGTTCATCATGAAGGACGCCTACACCTTCGACGCCGACGACGAGGCGTTCCAGGCCTCGTACGACGCGATGGACCGGGCCTACACGAACATCTGGCGGCGGGTGGGCGTGCCGGCCACGCGCGTGCAGGCCGACTCGGGCGCGATCGGCGGCAAGTCGTCGCACGAGTTCATCTTCCTCACCGGGATCGGCGAGGACACCATCGCGACCTGCGGCGCCTGCGACTACGCCGCCAACCAGGAGCGGGCGGAGTTCGACCGCGGCGCGCCCGCGGGCGGGGCGCCCGGCCCGCTCACGCCGGTCGAGACGCCGGGCGTGACCACCATCGAGGCGCTGGCCAACTTCCTCGACGTGCCCGCCGCGGGCACGGCCAAGGCCGGCATGTACCTCGCCGACGGGCGGCCCGCCTTCGCCGTCATCCGCGGCGACCTCGAGTTCAACGAACTCAAGCTCGCCAACAGCCTGGGCGCGCGCGAGGTCCGGCCCATGACCGACGACGAGGTCGCGGCCGAGGGCTGGGTGGCGGGCTACGCCTCGCCCGTCGGGCTGGAGGACGCGCTGGCCAACGCGACGGTCATTGCGGACACCTCCATCCCGGAGGCGTCGAACCTGGTCGCGGGGGGCAACCGCGCCGACCTGCACCTGCGCAACGTGAACCACGGGCGGGATTGGCGGGCCGACATCGTGGCCGACCTGGGCCTCGCGCGGGCCGGCGATCCCTGCCCCACGGGCTGCGGCGCAGCGCTGGCGCTCGACCGGGGCATCGAGCTGGGCCACATCTTCCGCCTGGGCACGGTCTTCTCCGAGCCGATGCAGGCCGACTTCAGCGGCGCCGACGGGGAGCAGCACCTGCCGATCATGGGCAGCTACGGGATCGGCGTGGAGCGCCTGCTGGCCGCGGTCATCGAGCAGAACCACGACGAGCACGGCATCATCTGGCCGCCGTCCGTGGCGCCCTACGACGTCCACCTGGTGGCGATCGGCTTCGACCGGCCCGAGGTCGCGGCCGCCGTCGCGGAGACGGAGGCGGCGCTCGAAGCGGCCGGGCTGAGCGTGCTGAGCGACGACCGCGACGAGCGCCCCGGCGTCAAGTTCACCGACGCCGACCTGCTGGGCATGCCGGTGCGCGTCACGGTCAGCCCGCGCAACCTGAAGCAGGACGTCGTCGAGGTGAAGGCGCGCGCCGCCGCGGAGGCGGAGAGCGTGCCCGCGTCCGCCCTCATCGATCGCGTGCGGGCGCTGCTCGCCGCGGCGGGCGACGGCGCGTCCTGAGCGCGCGTCCACAGGGCGACGCCCGCATCGGCGCGGGCTTGCTATACTGCCGGCAACACGGGAGGCGTTAACGCTGAAGGTGGGCGCAGGCCCACCTTCTTTCGCAAGAGGCGCTCGCACCAGGCCCGGGGCCGCCGTGATCGGCCCCGGCGCGAAGCGGCGACGGCACGACGCCGGGACAGGACCCATGAAGGCCGACTTCCTGCTCGCGATCACCCAACTCACCGCCGAGAAGAACCTCGGCACCGACGTCGTCTTCGAGGCGGTGGAGTCCGCCCTGGCCGCCGCCTACAAGCGCGAGCACGACATCGTGGGCGTGGTGCACGTCAAGATCGACCGCATCGAGGGCGACCTGAAGGTCTGGGCGGAGCGCGAGATCGTCGAGGTCGAGGAGGACATCGCCGACGAGGACGAGCAGATCGACCTCGAGGCGGCGCGCAAGCTCAACCCGACGGCCACCCTGGGCGCGACGCTGGTCGAGCACCACGTGGTCAGCGAGGAGGCCGGCCGCATCGCCGCGCAGACCGCGAAGCAGGTCGTGCTGCAGCGGCTGCGCGAGGCGGAGCGGGAGGCCGTCTTCGACGAGTTCTCCGGCCAGGAGGGCGAGGTCGTCTCGGGCGTGATCCAGCGCGTCGAGCCGCGGCAGGTGATCCTCGACCTGGGCCGCGCCGAGGCCGTGCTGCCCGCGTCGGAGCAGGCGCGCATGGAGCACTACCGCTCGGGCCAGCGCCTGCGCGTCTACGTCGTCGAGGTGATGAAGGCCAACAAGGGTCCGCAGGTCGTCGTCTCGCGCACGCACAAGGAGTTGATCCGGCGCCTGTTCGAACTGGAAGTGCCCGAGGTCTTCAAGGGCCTGGTGGAGATCAAGGGCATCGCCCGCGAGCCGGGCCATCGCACGAAGATCGCCGTGCACAGCCGCCAGGAGGGCCTCGACCCCGTGGGGGCCTGCGTGGGCATGCGCGGCGTGCGCATCCAGAACATCGTCAACGAACTGCAAGGCGAGCGCCTCGACGTCATCCAGTGGGACCCCGACCCGCGCAAGTTCGTCGCGCACGCGCTCAGCCCGGCGCAGGTCACCGCCACGCGCATCGACCCGGAGACCAACACGGCCGAGATCGCCGTGCCCGATCAGCAGCTCTCGCTGGCGATCGGCAAGGAGGGGCAGAACGCCCGCCTGGCGGCGCGCCTGACCCGCTACCGCATCGACATCAAGGCGCAGTCGCTGGCCGAGAAGCTGTTCGAGGCCGAGGGCGTGGGACCGTACGCGCCGCAGCCGGAACTCGCGCCGGCGCCCAGTCCGGCGCCCGCGCCGGCGGCGGCCCGTCCCGCGGCGGCGCAGGCCGC
>JAPOXB010000044.1 GCA_026707335.1 Chloroflexota bacterium | reverse complement strand
CTTCCCACGGCAGGCGCGGGCGGTGGCGGTCCGCGACGTCGACCAGGTCTGGCGCATCGCCGAGGAGTGGTGGCGCGAGCAGCCGCTGCGGCGCACCTACTACCAACTGCGCCTCGCCGACGGCCGCCGCCTCACCTGCTTCTCCGACGACGCCACGGCCCGCGGGCGCGCCGCCGGGACGGCGGCGGACGCCTGGTTCGCGCAGGAGTACTGAGAGGAAAGAGGAATACTGCGATGGGCACGGGGACCGACGTCCACGCCCAGCCCGATCCCGGCCCCGCGGAGGCCCGGCGCTGGCGTCGCTGGGAGGAGCGGCGGCGGGATCTGGAGCAGGGGCTGGAGCCCGACACGCCCCGCTCCCTGGCCCCGCGCGACGCCCCCGATCCCCTGCCCCCGGATGCGCTCGACGGCGCTCCCTACGTGGAGCTGCATGCGCACTCCAACTACTCGCTGTTGGAGGGCGCGTCGAGCATCGACGAACTGGTCGAGACGGCGCGGGCGCAGGGGCATCGCGCGCTGGCGCTCACCGACCACGACGGCCTGTTCGGCGCGATGGAGTTCGCCCGCGCGGCCAAGGAGGCCGGGCTGCGCCCCATCACGGGCCTGGAACTGACGCTGTCGCACCCGCCCGATGCGGCGGCGGACGGCGACGCCGTCGCCCTGCCGCGCCGTTCCCACCTCACCCTGCTGGCCGAGAATCAGCGCGGCTACGCCAACCTCTGCCGCCTCTCCAGCCTCGCCTTCGGCCTGCAGGAGGAGAGCGACGCCGGCAAAGAGGCGCGGCGGCTGGACCCCTGCCTGCCCATCGATCAGCTGGCGCCGCACAGCGAGGGGCTGATCGTGCTCAGCGGCTGTCGCACGTCCCGCATCCCCCGTCTGGTCGAGGCCGGCCGCCTGCGCGACGCGGCCGCCGAGCTCCGGCGACTGATCGAGTGGTTCGGCGCCGACAACGTCTTCGTCGAGTTGCAGGACAACCTGGTATTCAACGACCGCCCGCGCAACCGGGCGCTCGTGTGGCTGGCGGCGGCGGCGGGCGTGGGGGTGGTGGGCACGGGCAACGTGCACTACCACCAGCGCGACCGGAGCCGCCTGCAGGACGTGCTGGTCGCGATCAAGCACCGCATGACGCTGGACGAGTGCCACCGCGAGCGCCGTCCCAACGCGGAGTTCTTCCTGCGCCCGCCGGCCGAGCAGGCCCGGCGCTTCGCCTCCTACCACCCCGACGCCGCCGCCAACTCGGTGCGCATCGCCCGGCGCTGCACGTTCGACATCACGCAGGACATGGGCTACACGCTGCCCGCGCCCCCCCTGCCGGACGGGCGCAGCCCGCACGAGGAGTTGTCGGCGGTTTGCTGGGCGCGCCTGCGCGACCGCTACGCCGGCAGCCCCGAGCAGGAGCGCGCGGAGGCGCGCCTGACGCACGAGTTGCGCGTCATCGAGCGGCAGCAGTTGAGCGGCTTCTTCCTTATCTATCACGAGATCTTCACGCTCGCGCACGAGGTCGCCCGCGAGGTGCGGGGGCCGGGCAGCGCGCGCGCGCTGGCCGGCCTGCCCCCCGGACGCGGGCGCGGCTCCTCGGTGGCCTCGATCGTCTGTTACTTGATCGGCCTCTCGCACATCGACCCGATCGCCAACCAGCTCACGGTCCACCGCTTCCTCAACGAGGACATGCGCACCCTGCCCGACATCGACCTGGACTTCCCGCGCGACATCCGCGAGCGGCTGATCGAACGGGTGCACGAGCGCTGGGGCAAGGAGCACGCGGCCCTGGTCGCGATCTTCCCCACCTACCGGCTGCGCAGCGCCATCCGCGACGTGGGCAAGGCGCTGGGCCTGCCCGCGGCCGAACTCGACCGGCTGGCCAAGCGCGCCACCCCCTACGAGGGCGCCGGCGAGCTCCCCGCCGCCCTCGCCCGCGACCCGCAATCCGCCGATCGCGCCGGCGCGCGCGGCTGGCGCGACTTGGCCGATCTGGCGCAACAACTGGCGGGCTTCCCGCGCCATCTCTCGCAGCACGTGGGGGGGATGGTGATCTCCTCCCGGCCGCTGATCGACTACGTGCCCTGCCAACCCGCCGCCTGGCCCAACCGCTACCTCTGCCACTGGGACAAGGACAGCATCGACGACGCCCGCATGGTCAAGATCGACTTCCTCGCCCTTGGCATGCTTTCCATGGTCGAGGAGGCCGTGGGGCTGATCGCGGAGCAGGGGGCGCGCCCCGTGGACCTGTCGCGCATCGACTTCGCCGACGCCGCCGTCTACGACGACATCTGCCGCGGCGACACCGTGGGCGTCTTCCAGATCGAGTCGCGCGCCCAGATCGCCATGCTGCCGCGCACGCAGCCCCGCTCGCTCGACGACATCACCGTGCAGGTCTCCATCGTGCGGCCGGGGCCCATCGTGGGCGGGGCGGTGAACCCCTACGTGCGCGAGCGGGAGAAGCAGCGCGCCCAGGGCGGGCGCTACCGCCCGCCCCCCGTGCACCCCTGCGTCGATGCGATCCTGGCGGAGTCGCTGGGCGTGGTGCTGTTCCAGGAGCAGGTGGTCGAGGTCGCCCGGGCGATGGGCGGCTTCAGCGCCGGCGAGGCCGAGCAGTTCCGCCGCGCCATGAGCCGCAAGCGCTCGCTGGCGGCGATGCAGCGCTACGAGGCGCGGTTCATGAGCGGCGCGCGCGCGCGCGGCGTGCCCCCCGCCACCGCTGCGCGCATGTTCCAGAACCTGCTGGGCTTCGCGGAGTTCGGCTTCCCCAAGAGTCACGGCGCGGCCTTCGGGCTGCTCGCCTACCAGTCGACCTGGCTCAAGCGCTACCACCCGGCGCCGTTCTACTGCGCGCTGCTGAACAACCAGCCCATGGGCTTCTACCCGCCCCACGTCCTCACCAACGACGCCCGGCGCCACGACGTCGAGGTGCTGCGGCCCGACGTCAACGCGAGCTTGGCGGCCTGCACCGTCGCGGAGCCGCGGGGCGACGGCGTGAGCGCCGTGCGGGTGGGGCTGGGCTACGTGCGCGGGGTGGGCGCGGCCGGCGGCGCGCGCATCCTGGTGGAGCGCACCCGCGAGGGCGACTACCGCTCGCTGTTCGACTTCGTGCAGCGCACCGGGCTGCCGCGGGAGAGCACGGCGCACTTGATCCGGGTGGGCGCGTTCGACGCCTTCGGGCTCAACCGGCGCGAGTTGCTCTGGCAGTTGGGGCTGTTCGGGGAGGGGATGTCGCGAGCCTTGCTGCGGCAGTCCGCCGCGAGCCCGCCGCGACAACTCCGCCTGCCGCTCCCCACGGGCCAGGACGAAGTCGCCCTGCCCGACTTCGACGCCTTCCAGCGCATGACCGCCGACTACGCCCTGCTCGCCCTCTCGCCCGACGCGCACCCCATGCAGTTCCTGCGGCCGGCGCTGGGCGAGGGGGTCGCCTCGAGCCGGCATGCACAGGCCCTCCCGGCGGGAGCGCAGGTGGAGATCGCGGGGCTGGTCGTCTGCCGGCAGCGGCCGCACACGGCGCGCGGCATCATCTTCCTGCTGCTGGAGGACGAGTTCGGCATGGTCAACGTGCTCGTCGGCGCGGCCCTGGGCGAGCGCCGCCGGGAGGCCATCCGCACGGCGCCGTTCCTGCGCGTGCGGGGCGCGCTGGAGACGCGGGCGGGCGAACAGCGCACGCTCGTCGCAGCGGAGATCCACGAGGTCGTCCCGGCGGAGGCCTTCTTCACCCCGTCCGGGAAGTCGTGGGGCTGAGGCGCCGCGACCAGTTCTCCCAGCGAGGATGAACGCGACCCGGCTCCGGTGTAGCCTTCTCCCCCGGAGGATCCCCCGGATGCCCGAATCAGCGCCGGACCTGCCCCTGTCCGACGTGACCGTGCTCGACCTCGGCGACGAGGCCACCGCCCAGGCCGCCCGCATGCTGGGCGAGTTGGGCGCCGACGTCGTCCGCGTGGAGCACCGCGCCGGCGACGACCTGCGCGGCCGGCCCCCGTTCCTCGCGGGCCCGGACGGCCGGGAGGAGGAGGGGGTGGAGCGGGCGCTGGCGCACCTGCTCTTGAACGCGGGCAAGCGCTCGCTGGCGCTGGACCTCGATCGGGCGGCGGCCTGGGGCGTCGTCACGCGGCTGCTGCCGGCGGTCGACGTCGTCATCGGACCGCTCAACGTGCGGCCGGCCGGACGCTCCTTCTTCGCCGCCCTGCGCGACCCCGCGGGCGGCGGCCCGGGCTTCGTCGAGACAGTCTTCCGCCGCGGCGATCCGGAGCATGTCGCGACGGACCTCATCGCCATGGCGGCGGGCGGCCACGTCACGCTGAACGGTCCGGGGGAGGAGCCGCCCCACTACCCCGCCGGGCAGCTCGCCTACCGGCAGGCGTCGATCACGGCGGCCCAGGCTGCCCTGGCGCTGGTCGCCGCCGCGCGGGCGGGGCACGCGGGCGGGCACGTGGTGCTGAGCATGCAGGAGGCGGTCAACTTCACGACGCTGCAGACCGCCAACGCGAACTACTGGCACTGGCATCGCGAGGCGCCCAGCCGCAAGCAGCGCATCTCCGGCCACATCGCCTACCTCAGCCGCGACGGCAAATGGACCTCGTTCACCGTCCATCCCCCCAACTGGTTCAAGTTCACCGAGTGGGTCGAGGAGACCCTCGGCGATACGTCGCTGCGCGATCCGAAGTGGGAGAGCATGCAATACCGGGCCGACCACCACAAGGACGCGGCCGGGATCGTGAAGCGGCTCTGCGCGGCGATCGACCAGGCGGATCTCTGCCGCGAGGGGCAGGCGCGCGGCCTGCTCGTCATGCCGATCAACGGCCTCGCCGACCTCGCGGTCAACGAGCACCTCGCCGCGCGCGAGTTCTTCCACGACGTGGAGGACCCCGTCGCCGGCGCGACGCTGCGCCTGCCGCGCACGCCGTTCCTCTCCGACAAGTGGGCCTCGCCACCGCGCCGCGCGCCGGGGCTGGGCGAGCACACGGGGGAGGCGCTGGCCGAGCTGGGCGGCCTGAGCGCGGGCGAGATCGATGCGCTGTTCGCGGACGGCATCGCCGCTGGGGCGGGTCCGGCCGCGGATGCGCCGCCACCGGCCCGGCGGGAGCGTCCTCGGGCGGCGGCCCGCAACGGCGTGGCCGACCCCCGGCAGCCGCTGGCCGGCGTGCGCATCGTCGATTTCACCTGGGCCATCGCCGGCACCCTTTGCACCCGCCTGCTCGCCGACCTCGGCGCCGACGTGATCAAGGTCGAGTCGGACTACCGCACCGACCCGATCCGATACATCGGCGTGCAGCCCGGCGAGGAGATGAGCTACGACACCAACGGCCAGTTCAACGACGTCAACGTCAACAAGCGCGCCGTCACGCTGAACCTGAACTCGGCCGAGGGGCTGGCCGCCGTGCGCGACCTGCTGGCCACGGCCGACGTCGTGACGGCGAACTACACGCCAGACCGGCTCGACAAGTGGGGCATCGGCTACGAGGGGCTGCGCGCCCTCAACCCGCGCGTGATCCTGGCCAACATGGCCGTGATGGGCACCTTCGGCCCGCATAAGGACTGGCGCTCGTACGGCAACGGCATCGTGGCGATGTCGGGGCTGGCGGCGCTGACCGGCTTTCCCGACGGCATCCCCGGCGGGCTCGGCGCCCTGCACACCGACTTCACGGTGCCGTACTTCGGAGCGCTGATGATCATGGCGGCGCTGCTGCAGCGGGAGAGTACGGGCGAGGGGCAGTCGCTCGAGCTGTCGCAGTTCGAGTCGGCGCTGCACCTGCTGGACACGGAGCTGGTGGAGTATCTCAACAACGGCGTCGCGGCCCCGCGCTTGGGCAACCGCTCTCGGCGCTTCGTCCCGCACGGCCTGTTCCCAGCGGCCGAGGACGACACCTGGGTCGCGATCGCCTGCCGCGACGACGCCGATTGGGCGCGCCTCACCGAGACGATCGGCCGCCCCGATCTGGCGGGCATCGCCGATAGGCGGGCGGAGGAGGCGCGCATCGAGGCGGCGCTGTCGGACTGGACGCGGGGCCGCGACCACTGGACCGCCGCCGCCGTCCTGCAGGCGTCGGGCGTGCCGGCCAGCCCCGTCGAGACGCTGCGGGATCTGCTCACCCGGGACGCCGCGATGCGCGCCGACTACCGGGAGGTCGACCTGGAGGTGGGCGTCACGGCGATGGTGCAGGAGGAGCCGATCCTCTGGAACGGGGAGCGCCTGCCGCTGCGCCGCGCGCCCAAGTGGGGCGAGCACACGATGGAGGTCCTGCAGGGCGAGCTCGGTTTCAGCGACGCGCGCATCGCCGCGCTCGCCGCCGACAACGCGCTCTACTGACCCGCGCCGAGCCCCCTCCCGGCGCCGGCCGCGCAGTGCGATCACCGCGGCGGCCGTTTTACTCGCGGTTTTCCGCTCCCTGCTGACAGTCCTCACGCGCTGGTGCACAGTGGCGGCCGTCGATGGCGGGGGGTTCGGGAACGTCGATGCGCGGTCGCTGGCAGTTGGCCCTGCCCCGCCGTCTGATCTTGCTCGGCGCGATCGTGTTCGCGGCATCGGCCGTGATCGTCGCCGTCTCTCCGCTGGGCACCGACCTGCTGCGGCCCACCCACGCCGATCAGTCGCCCGCCAACTGCGCGTCGCACGACTTCGTGCTGACCGTGCAGAAGAGCCTGACCTACTTCAGCGACACCGCGACGGTCAACTACACCGTGCTGGCCGGCAATCCCAACGCCAGCGGCGCCGGCTGCGACGTGAACGAGGTCGACGTGTCATTCACGACGCCGGACGGCGTCGTGCACTCCCTCGGCAGCGATCTCAGCTTCCCCATCGGCACCGCGGTGTCGCGCATCGGCGCCGCGAGCTATGCGCCCTCGACCTCCGCGCCGGCGTTCAACGGCTGGTTCGGCTACAACGGCGTCGCCTGGGTCGCGATGGCCGAGGCCACCGGCCGCCTGCTCAACAATCCGGTCCAGGACGATCCTTGGGAGTTGCGCAAGACGGTCAGCGTCGTGCGGGCCAGCATCGTCGTGACGGCGCTGGCGTCGCCGCCCGGCGCGGTGCCGCCGGGCACGGAGGTGACCGTCACTTTCGTGCAGACCAACGACGGCGTCGGCCAACTCGAGAGCGCCGAGGTCGTCTCGCCGCTGTGCAGCCCCGTGCCCGTCCCGGCGACCGGCCCCAACCAGGGCGATCTCAACGGGAACGGGCTGCTGGACCCCGGCGAGGGCTGGATCTTCTCCTGCACGCTGGTGGTTCTCGAGTCGACCGACGTGCCCGGGGCCGGCTCCGGCCCGGTCGTCGGCGCCGACTTGGTGATCGACCGCACGAACGATCCCGACGCGACCGCCGTCGTCACGATTCCCGTGACGACGTCCGGCGATCCGCCCAGCGACGAGCCCACCGGCGATGCGCCACCCGACGATCCCCCGCCGGCTGAGGACCCGCCCGCGGAGGATCCGCCCGCCGCGACGCCGCCGAGCGAGGATCCGCCCGCCGAGGAGCCGCGCGACGATCCGGCGCCCGCTCGCCCGTCGGGCTTGCCCGACGCGGGCAGCGGCGGCCTGCTGGGCATGAGCGGAGCGGAGCCGGTCGCCTATGGGGCCATCGTCATGGGCCTGCTGACGCTGGGATTCGCTGTTTTCCTCCGCCGGGTGGCGGGGCGGGGCGGGACGCGGCGCGGTTGAGGGAGAGCCCGCGTCCCTCACCGCGCCGCCCCGCCCCAATTTTCCTCCCGATGAGGCCTCACGGGGGGCCATCCCTCGCGCGGGCGCCGGCGGCATCGCGTGCGGCCGGGAGCGCCTATCCTGGCGCGACGGAGGAAGCATGGACTTCGGACTGACCGAAACGCAGGAGGACGTGCGCCGCAACGTGAAGGCGGTCTGCGACCGCTTCGACGACGCCTACTGGAGCGCCCACGACGAGAGCGGCGACTTTCCAGTGGAGTTCACCGACGCGATCGCGGCGGGGGGCTGGCTGGGCATCGCGATGCCGGAAGCCTACGGCGGGGCGAGCCTCGGCGTGAGCGAAGCCGCGGTGATGATGCATACGGTGGCCAACTCGGCCGGGGCGATGGCGGCGGCCTCGTCGATCCACATCAATATCTTCGGTCCGCATCCCATCGTGGTGTTCGGCAGCGACGCGCAGCGTGAGCGCTGGCTGCCCGACCTGATCAACGGGCGCACGCGCACCTGCTTCGGCGTGACCGAGCCGACCGCCGGCCTGAACACGACGCAGATCCAGACCCGCGCCGTGCGCGACGGCGACCAGTACGTGGTGCAGGGGCAGAAGATCTGGACGAGCACGGCGCAGGAGGCCGACAAGATCCTGCTGCTGGCCCGGACGACGCCGCTGGAGGAGACGCCCCGCCCCATCGATGGGCTGAGCCTGTTCTTCACGGACCTGGACCGCCGGCACGCCGAAGTGCGCGAGATCGCCAAGATGGGGCGTCACGCGGTCGATTCTAACGAGGTCTTCTTCGACGACATGCCGGTGCCCGCCGGCGACCGCATCGGCGAGGAGGGCAAGGGCTTCCGCTACCTGCTGCATTCGCTCAACCCGGAGCGGGTGCTGGTGGCGGCGGAGTCGGTCGGCATCGGGCAGAACGCGCTCGCCCGGGCGGCCGACTACGCGCGCGAGCGGGTGGTGTTCGGGCGGCCGATCGGGCAAAACCAGGCCATCCAGCATCCGCTGGCCGAGAGTTGGGCGGAGTTGCATGCCGCCTGGCTGATGACGCTGCGCGCCGCCTGGCTCTACGACCAGGGGGAGCCCTGCGGGCCCGAGGCGAACGCCGCCAAGTTCCTCGCGGCCGAGGCCGGCAAGCGCGCCTGCGAGCGCGCGATCATCACGCATGGCGGCCTGGGCTACGCCAAGGAGATGCAGGTCGAGCGGCTCTTCCGGGAGTCGCTGATCAACTGGATCGCGCCGGTGAGCCCGCAACTCGCGCTGTGCAATATCGCCGAGAAGGCGCTGGGCCTGCCGAAGTCGTACTAGCGACCCGCGCGGTCGTGTCGGCGCGCGCCCGGCGCGGGCAGCAGCTAGGCTTAGGCGCTGGGCTCGGCCCCGGACCGGCGCCCGGATTGAAAGGAACTGCCTCATGACCGACTGGACAGCGCTCGACGGCCGGCTGCGGGAGGCGTTGGGCCTCTCCGTCCCGCCGATCGCCATCACCTTCCGCGCCGAGGGTGCGCCCGACGTGGCGCCCGCTTACGCATCGCCGATGCCCGAGGCCGCCGACGACGGCCGCACGGGGCGCGTGCCCGCGGGCTGCGTGTTCTGGATGGAGGGCGCGGCGTCCACCTTCTCGACCGTCGCGGCCGACCACGGGAACTGCAGCGTGGGCAGCGTGACGCACGGCTTCAAGACGCTGGAGGAGGTGGCCGGCAACGGCGACGTCGCGGCGCTGCTGGAGAGCCGGTGGGTCACGATGGACGTCGTGCCGCAGATCCCGGTCGTGCACGAGCGGCCGGCGGCGGTGCTGTACGGACCGCTGGTGGAAACGCCCGTCGACCCCGACGTGGTGCTGCTGCGGCTGACAGGCCGCCAGTTGATGGTGCTGCACGACGCGCTGCCCGGCCTGCGTATCGAGGGCAAGCCGCAGTGCCACATCGTGGCGGTGGCGAAGGAGCAGGGCGAGGTCGTGGCGAGCGTGGGTTGCCAGTTGAGCCGCGTGCGCACGGCGATGCCCAACAGCGAGGTGACCTGCGCGATCCCCTCGGCCGAGCTGGGCAACGTGATCGACCGCGTGGAGACGGCGGCCACCGCCGACCGCGCGGTCGCGGCCTACGCCTCCGAGGACATGGCGCGCTTCGCCTAGCGGGAGCGGCGCAGCCGCGGGTCGAGGAAGTCGCGCAGCCAGTCGCCCATCAGGTTGGCGACCAGCGCCACGATCACGATCGCCAGGCCCGGGATGCCGACGAGCCAGAACTTGATGGACAGGAGCTTGCGCCCCTCGGCGACCATCGAGCCCCAGGACGGCGTGCCGATCTCGGCGCCGACGCCCAGGAAGCTGAGCGACGCCTCGGCGATGATCACCGTGGCCAGCTGCAGCGTCGCCAGGACGATGATCGAGTTGACGAGATTGGGCAGCACGTGCAGGCCGAGGATGCGGTACCCGGGCGCGCCGATGGTGCGCGCGGCGAGGATGTAGTCGCGCTCGCGCAGGGAGATCGTCTCCGCGCGCGCGAGACGGGCGAAGGCGGCCCAGAGGAAGATCGTGAGGATGATGATCACGTTGCTCAGGCGCGGACCGGTGATGGCGGCGAGGAGGACGGCGGCGAGAATGCCGGGGAAGGCGAGTTGCACGTCGACGATGCGCATGATGAAGCGATCGACCTTGCCGAGCTGCCAGCCTGCGGTGAGTCCGAGCAGGGTGCCGATGAGGAGGGCGGCGGGGATTACGATCGCGACGACCCGCATGGAGATGCGGGCGCCGTGGATGAGACGGGAGAAGGTATCGCGCCCCAGGTCGTCGGTGCCGAAGACGTGATTCCAGTCGCCGGTCTGCCAGACCGGGCCCTGCAGCCGGTTGACGATGTCCTGCTGCGCGGGATCGTGGGGCGCGACGATGTCGGCGAAGGCGGCCGCGAAGATCACGAGTCCGATGACGAACAGGTAGACCGAGAGCGAGCGCCAACCGTGGGGCAGGCCGCGCCGGCGGGGGCGGAGTTCGATTGCCTCGACCTGTGGAGCCGCGGCGCTCATACGGTCGCCTCACGGACGCGCGGATCCAGGTAGGTGTAGCTGAGGTCGACCAGCAGGTTGGCGATGATCACCCAACTGGCCGTCACCACGACGGACGCCTGGACGACCGGGAAGTCGGCCCCCCGGATGGACGACCAGATCAGCAGGCCGACGCCGGGCCAGGCGAAGACGGTCTCGATAATGATCGAGCCCGCGATCATGTCGCCCACGTAGAGGCCCAGGATCGTGATCACCGGGAAGAGCGCGTTGCGCAGCGCGTGTCGGCGGATGATGGTGAACTCCCGCAGCCCTTTGGAGCGGGCGGTGCGGATGTAGTCGCTGTCCAGGACTTCGAGCATCGCGGAGCGGGTCAGCCGGACCATGCCGGCCGCGAAGAAGGAGCCCAGCGTGACGGCCGGCATGATGATGTGGCGGAAGTCGCCCTTCCCGCCCGTGGGTAACAGACCGAGCGCCACGGAGAACAGGAAGATCAGCATCAGGCCTTGCCAGAAGCTCGGCGTCGCCTGGCCGATCAGCGCGATGAAGCGACCGAACAGATCGATCGCGCTGCCGCGTTTGATCGCCGCCAGCACGCCGATCGGCACCCCCACCCCGATCGCGAAGATGAGGGCGGCCAGCGCGAGTTGGATCGTGCTCCACATGCGGCTGGCGACGTCCTCCATCGCCGGCTGCGCGCTGCGGTGGGAGACGCCGAAGTCGAGCTGGATGGCGTTCCAGACGAAGCGGCCGTAGCGCTCGTGGAGCGGGTCGTTGAGGCCCAGCTTCTCGCGGATCTCCTCAATGCCCTCCCGCGTCGCCTCCAGGTCGGTGCCCGCGAGCAGCTTGGCGGGATCGCCGATGGCGCGGCTCATGAAGAACACCAGCGTCAGGACGATGAAGAGGACGAGGACGGACGCCAGCAGACGCAGGGCGATCAGCCGGAGGAAGTGCTCTCTCATCTCATCCTCGGCGGAGGCATCGCCCCGGGGGGCGATCGGACGGGCGGCGCCTCATCCCCCGGGGAGGAAGGAGACGCCGCCCGCATCAGGCAGCGATCGAACTAGCCGACGCTAGACATGCCGCGCTCGCACGTTCCAGAACTCGATGAAGGAAGGCTTCGCCTGGAACTGCCGCCACTCCAGGTGGCTGCGGGCGACCTGCGGCTGCACCAACTCGAAGAGGTAGATCCACGACGCCTGCTCGTAGTGGCGCCGCGCGCCCTTGTTGAGCAGGTCGTTGCGCTTGTCCGTGTCGAACTCCGCCTCGGCGGCGTCGAAGTAGTCCTCGATCTCGTTGAAGGCGTCCGGGTCGGAGAGCGTTTCGATGCGGTGCGCGAAGACCGCGTCGCGCCGGGCGTTCTCCCGAATCGAGACCAGCGGGTCGAGCCCCGCCGCCTGCGGGAAGAGGAAGAGCACGTCGGTGGCGTCCTCGCGCAGGTCGGAGAAGTACTGCGAGATCTCCTGGATCTCCACCCGGGTGCGGATCCCCACCTCGGTGAGCATCCCGGCCACCGCCTGGATGAACGAGTCCACGTTGGTGTAGAGCCCCTGCGGGTAGCGGATCTCGAAGTCGAAGCCGTCCGGGTAGCCGGCCTCGGCCAGCAGCGCGCGGGCGCGGTCCGGGTCGTAGCCCCAGTCGAGATCGGAGATCGGGCCCTCCGAGCCGTCGTGGCCCGCCTGCCCGACGGCGAGGGTGTAGGTGCGGTTCTCGCGGCCGGTCATGATGTTGTGGATCAGGACGTCCTGGTCGACGGCGAGGTTGGCGGCGATGCGGACGCGCAGGTCGCGCCAAGGGTTCGGGCCGCCGTTGACGGGGTCCTCGATCAAGTGCTTGGGGATCTGGATGTGCAGCCCGCGCTGGGCGGAGTGGTACCAGACCACGAAGTCGGGATCGTCGGCGTAGGTCTCCGCCAGGTCCGGGATGATCTGGGTGGCGATGTTGACCTCGTCGTTCTCCAGAGCGGCGAGGCGCGCCTGCTCCTCTGGGAAGAGCCGCGACTCAAGATCCTTCACCCAGGGCAGCCGCTGCTGGTGCTCGAAGTCGCGCCCGTTCCGGTACTCGTCGAAGCGGGTGCTGTTGATCACCTGGTCCTGCGTCCAGTCGATGAACTTGAACGGACCGTGGCCGATGGGGTTGTTGGCCAGCCGCTCGGCGCCCAACTCCTCGACGTGCGCCTGTGGCGTGAGCAGCAGACGGACGAGGATGTTGGGGATGCCGGGGCTCGGCGGGTCCATGTCGAGCTTGCCGCTGGTGGCGTCGACCATGGTGATGTCGCCGATGCCGACCAGGTTGCCGGCGCGACCGACGAAGTTCGGGTCGCCGGCCCAGCGACCGCCCGTGCGCTCGATGTTGAACTGCACTTCCTCCAGGGTGACCGGGCGGCCGTCGTGGTAGATCCAGCCCGGGTTCTGGGTGAGCAGCAGCTTCTCGTTGGCGTCGACGAACTCGAAATCGAAGGAGCCCCCGTTGCGGGCCAGGCCGTCGAAGCCGCGCGCGAAGACCGTTTCGTAGTGCAGCAGGTTCGCGGCCGCGTGGCCGCCGAAGCCCGCCTGCGTGTGCGGGTCCAGCGTCGAGGTGAAGGCGCCGAAGGCGATGCGCAGCTGCGCGTCCAGGTCGTACTCACCGCTGGCCACCAACTGTTCGGCGCCCACGGTGGCGGCCTCGGCGGCCGCACGGGCGGCTTCGGCCGCTTCCTCGGCGGCGGCCGCGGCAGTGGCGGCGGCGTCGGCGGCGGCAGCGGCCTCGGC
>JAPOXB010000226.1 GCA_026707335.1 Chloroflexota bacterium | reverse complement strand
ACGACCCTCGGCCGCTCCCATGATCCCACATCCACCGATTTACGCGCAGGTCTCCTCGGGGGAGAGGGTTAGGGTGAGGGTTCCGGCGGCGTCTGCGCCCCTCCCGCGCCCCTTGCGGCCCCCTTGCGGCCCCCTTCTGCACCCCTTGCGGCCCCCTACTGCACCCCTTGGACCGACCTTCGGCGCCCCTTCCCCCGCCTCGACACGACGCCCGCAATCCGCTATGATGAGGTCACGGACCGCTTATCGCGGGTCTGACGGAGAAGACTACCCCCTCCTCTTCCATCGCAGGAACCCCGCCTCCGAAAAAAAATTCCGCCCGTTTTCGTGCATATCAGTGCATAAAGCGTGCATAAACGTGCAAGTGGCCGCCGCGATGCCCCTTCCCTGACCCTCGGGTAGGCCCCAGGAACACTCCGGTTGACCGCCGGGAGGCGTCCCCTGACCCCCGCTGGTCCCCCCCTGACCCCCCACCGGGCTACCCTATGCTCGCGCCGGACCGCCCCCCGGCCGCGCGAGGAGACCCCCATGCGAGCCGCCGTCTGGACCCCCGAGGCCGACATCGAAGTCGTCGAGGAGGATGCGCCCACGCCGGGCCCCGGCGAGGTCGTCCTGTCGATGCGCTCGGCCGGCATCTGCGGCAGCGACCTGCACCGCTACCGCAAGCCCGACGTCGACCCCGCCCCCACCGGCCGGCCCGGGCATGAGAACGGCGGCGTCGTGGCGGCCGTCGGGCCGGGCGTCGACGGCCTGCGGGAGGGCGACGTCGTGGGCGTCGAGCCCATCGTCCGCTGCCAGGAGTGCGACCGCTGCCGGGCCGGCTGGTACACGCAGTGCCGACGGGCGCCGTTCGCCCTCCTGGGCGAGCGCCATCCGGGCGGCATGGCCGAGTTCATGCTGGCCCCGGCCTACACGGCCTACCCCGCCCCCCCGGGCGTCGACGCCGAGATCGCCGCCCTGGCCGAGCCGGTGGCCTGCTCGGTCAACGCCGTCGACCTCGTCGACGTGCGGCCGGGGGAGACGGTGCTCGTGCTGGGCGCGGGCAACATCGGCCTGACCGGCATCCTCGCGCTCCGCGCCGCCGGCGCGAAGGTGCTCATCACCGCCCGCTACGAACATCAGGCCGAGGCCGCCCGCCGCCTCGGCGCCGACGAGGTCATCCCCGCCGACGAGTCGGGCGCCGCGCGGCTCCAGGAGCTGCGCCAGCAGGAGGCGGTCGATGTGGTCTTCGAGTCGGTCGGGGGCGCCGCCGACACGATGGCCGACGCCATGCGCACCGTGCGGCCACGGGGCCGCGTCGTGATGCTGGGCGTGTTCATGACCCCCCGCGTGTCGATCAACCCCTTCGACCTGCTGCTGCACGAGATCCACCTCACCGGGGCGGTCGTCTACGGATCCCCGCCGGGCCGCCGGCCGCACTTCGCGGAGGCGCTCGACGTCGTCGCCCAATTCCCCGGCGAGACGCGCTCCCTGATCACGCACCGCTTCCCCATCGATGACGCCGCCCGCGCCTTCGCCACCGCCGCCGACAAGGCCAATAAGTCGATCAAGGTGCACATCAATCCGTCGGCCTAACCGGGCGATCCTTGACAACCGGCCGGACCGCGTCGCACATTTAATTCCCCCGGGTTCGCTGTGGCGGGCGCTGCATTGCGCCCGTCCGCCGGCCTCGCGTGGGAAGAGCGCATGATGAGCGAGCGCACCGACTGGACGGCCGTCCGCGAGCGCCGGATCTCCCGCCGCGCGATGCTGGGCCTGGGCGCCCGGGCGGGGATCGGCGCGGCCGGGCTGGCGCTGGTCGGCTGCGGGGGCGAGTCCGACTCCAGCGCCGCGCGGGCCGAGCCGGGGCCGCCGCGGACGGTCGGAGGCCACACGGTCGCGCGCCAGTGGAACGAGGAGTTGCTGACGGCGATCCGGGGCGACTTCCCCGCGCCCACGGTGCACGCGCGCAACCTGTTCCACCTCTCGGTGGCGATGTACGACGCCTGGACGGCCTACGACCCCACCGCCCTCGGCTACCTCGTGCGCGAGAAGGCGGACACCGGCGGCATGTCGGCCACCGAGATCGCAGCGGCGCGCGACGAGGCGATCAGCTTCGCCGCCTATCGGCTGCTGCGCTCCCGCTTCAACGAGGCGGTCTGGACCCGCGCCGGCGTGGACGGGCGCCTGCGCTCGCTGGGCTACGACCCGTCGATGACGGACACGGCGGGCGACACTCCCAGCGCGCGGGGCAACCGCATCGCGGCGGCCGTGATCGACCACGGGCTGGGCGACGGCGCCAACGAGCAGGGCCGCTACGCCGACAACTCGGGCTACGCGCCGGTCAACCTGCCCCTGCCCTTCAAGCGGGCGGCCGAGGACGGGCTGGTCGTGCCGATGACGGACCCCAACCGCTGGCAGGCGCTGGCTTTCGATTCCCGCATCACGCAGAACGCGATCGAACTGGGCGAGTCGGTGCAGGACTTCATCGGGCCGCACTGGGGCGCCGTGACGCCCTTCGCGCTGCGTCCGGCGCCGGGCAGCGACGTCAGCTGGAGCGCCGTCGATCCCGGGCCGCCGCCGCTGCTCGGCGGGGACAGCGACGCCGCCTTCCGGGCGGGCGTGGAGGTCGTGCTGCGGCTGAGCAGCGAGTTGACGCTGGAGTCGGGCAACACGATCGACCTGTCGCCCTCCGTCAGCGGCAACCGTCCGCTGGGCACGCACGAGGACCGCGGCTACCCGGAGAATCCCATCACGGGCCGACCCTACCCCCCCAATGTCATGCCCCTGGCCGACTGCGGCCGCGTGATCGCGGAGTTCTGGGCCGACGGCCCCGACTCGGAGACGCCGCCCGGCCACTGGAACGTGCTGGCCAACGAGGTGTCGGAGGACCCGGCGCTGGAGAAGCGGATCGGCGGCCTGGGCCCCGTCCTCGACGACCTGGAATGGGACGTCAAGCTGTACCTGGCGCTCAACGGCGCCGTCCACGACGCCGCCATCGCCGGCTGGGGCGCGAAGGCCTACTACGACTACGTCCGCCCTATCTCGATCGTGCGCTACATGGCCGAGCGGGGGCAGTCGTCGGATGCGGGCGCGGCCTCGTTCGACCCGCAGGGGCTGATGCTGCGGCCGGGCCTCGTGGAGCTGATCACGCCGGAGACCACCCGCCCGGGCGCGCGCCACGAGCGGCTGGCGGGCCGCGAGGGGGAGATCGCGGTGCGGGCCTGGTCGGCGGAGGCGGGCGGCGTGACCTGGATCCGTGGCGAGACGTGGATGCCCTACCAGGCCGACACGTTCGTCACGCCGGCCTTCGCGGCTTATCCGTCGGGGCACAGCACGTTCAGCCGGGCGGCGGCCGAGGTGCTCGCGGCGTTCACGGGGAGCGCCTTCTTCCCCGGCGGGCTGGGCACGTTCACCGCCCGCAGGCATCGCTACCTGGAGTTCGACCGCGGCCCCTCGGTCGACGTGACGCTGCAGTGGGCCACCTACTTCGACGCCGCCGACGAGGCCGGCATCTCCCGCCTCTACGGCGGCATCCACGTCCCCGCCGACGACTTCGCGGGGCGCATCATGGGGTCGCGCATCGGCAAGGACGCCTACGCGCGCGCCCTGGAGGTCTTCGCCGCGACGGCCACGTAGACGCCGGCGCCTCCCGCCTGCTGCTTCGAGGCCGTGAATTCGGTTGCCCCCCTCCATGCGATGGGGGTAGCATCGCCCCACGGACGGCGCGTTTCCGCCGCTTCCGGGAAGGCGAGACCCCATGCACGACATCACCATCCGCAATGGCCGCATCTTCGACGGGACCGGCGGGCCCGAGTTCACGGGCGACATTGGCATCGACGGCGAGCGCATCACCGCCATCGGCGACGACGTGGGCCCCGGCAAGCGCGAGATCGACGCGGCCGGCAAGCTCGTCACCCCCGGCTGGATCGACATCCACACCCACATGGACGCCCAGGTCTCGTGGGATCCGAACCTCGACCCCTCCTGCTACAACGGCGTCACGACGGTCGTCATGGGCAACTGCGGCGTCGGCTTCGCCCCCGTCCGCCCGCCCGAGCGCGAGTGGCTGCTCGACCTGCTCGACGCGGTCGAGGACATCCCCTCCACCGCGATGTCGGCCGGCATCACCTGGGAGTGGGAGACCTTCCCGGAGTACCTCGACGCCATCGACGGCAAGCCGCGGGTGATGGACATCGCCACGCAGATCCCGCACAGCCCGCTGCGCTGCTACGTGATGGGCGAGCGCGGCGCCGACGACATCCAGCCCACCGACGAAGAGCTCACCCACATGACCCGCCTGGTGCGCGAGGCCATCGAGGCCGGCGCGCTGGGCTTCTCCTCGAACCGCGCGATGGTGCACCGCACCAAGGCGGGCGTCCCCACACCGGGCACGTTCGCCCGCTACCCGGAGCTGGAGGCCATCGCCCGCGGCATGGGCGAGGGCGGCGGCGGCGTCTTCCAGGTCGTCGGCGAGTTCGAGCGGGAGTGGATCCATCACCTCGCGCTGGAATCGAACCTCACCGTCACCTACCTCTCCGGCGAGGGCATGCCCAACAGCGGCCGCCCCGGCTGGCGCGAGAGCCTGCGCCGGGTCGAGGAGGCGCACGAGCGCGGCGTCCGCATCTTCCCGCAGATCCGCGGGCGCGGCACCTGCGCCCTGCTCAGCCTCGAGGGCTCGGCCCACCCCTACGGCCTCAACTTCGCCTACCGCGAGCTGGTCGAGCACCTGCCCTTCGAGGAGCGCATCGCCAAGATGAAGGAGCCCGAGGTCAAGGCCGCGATCCTGGCCAGCGAGTGGGACCTCAGCAACGACGTCCGCCAGTTCATGGACGCCGACGCCGAGGGGCACATCTTCCTGATCGACGGCACGCCCGGCAGCCTGCACGCCATCTTCCTCGACAACCTGATGTCGAACCCGGACAAGGCCTGGGTGCTCGGCGACCCGCCCGACTACGAGCCGGAGTACGAGGCCAGCGTCGCGGCCTACGCCGAACGCCACGGCATCGGCAGCGACGAGGCCTTCTACGACATCCTCACCCAGGGCGACGGCCGCACCATCCTGCTGCACTATCTGGAGGGCTACAGCCAGGGCAACCTCGACTACCAGCGCGAGCAGATGATGCACCCGCTGACCCGCAACGGCCTCAGCGACGCCGGCGCCCACGTCGGGTCGCTGTCCGACGTGGAGATGGCCAGCTGGAACCTGCGCTACTGGGGCTGGCAGCGCGAGCGCGGCGAGCGCGTGCCGATCGAGACGATCGTGCACAAGCAGAGCGGCGCCAACGCCGACCTCTACGGCCTGGGCGACCGCGGCGTGCTCGCCGTCGGCAAGCGGGCCGACCTCAACGTGATCGACCCGGAGCGGCTGGGCTCGCGCGCGCCGCACATCATCTACGACCTGCCCGAGGGCGCGAAGCGCTACCACCAGCGCCAGACCGGCTACGAGTTCACCCTCTGCGCCGGCCAGATCACGCTGGAGGACGACGAGTTGACCGGCGCCCTGCCCGGTCGCCTCGTGCGGGGCCCGCGCGACGCCTGACGCCGGCGCGAGGTCTGCCGGCGGGCCGCATCTCACTCCTGTCGTGGTCGGCCTGCGCGACGACGACGTCGCTCACATGACGTCCTTGAGTTGGGCGTCCCTGATCTCGCGGGCCTCCCTGATGAAGTCAGCCGAATCCCCGGGCAGAACGCGGTCGCCGAAGTACTTCTTCTGGAGTGCCGCGAACCGATCCGCGTCGGAGAAGCGCTCGCGCGAGCCGGGCAGGCCGTTGGCCTCATCCCGCGCCAACTCCTTGTCGATGGCGGTCTGGCAGTACTGGCGCAGGCTGATGCCCTTGAGCGCGGCCACAGCCTTGAGGCGCCGCTGCACGGGCGCGTCCAGGTCGAGGGTGAGCCTCTTGCGCTTGGTGTCCACTGCTGGTCCCTCCCGCGAGTTCTCGTGACACGAGGGTAGCGTAAACACAGAAAGATCACCCCGCGATCATCAAGGAGGAGCCAAGTGAGGCGCTGCGACGCGGATCGTCCTACGCCCCGGCGCCCAGGGCCGCGACGGCGTCCTCCCGGATCGTCCGCTTGAGGATCTTGCCCGACGCGGTGCGCGGCAGCGGCTCCGTCGTCAGCGTCACGTAGCGCGGGATCTCGAAACGGGCCAGGTGATCGGCCAGGAACGCCCGCAGCGCCTCCGGGTCGAGCGGCGCGGTGGCGTACACGGTCGCGCCCACCTCCTCGCCGAGCCGCTCGTCCGGGACGGCGTACACTGCCGCCTCGATCGCGTCGGGGTGCTCCAGGATCGCCGCCTCAACCTGGCCGCAGCCAATGTTCTCCCCACCCCGGATCACCAGATCCTTGATCCGGTCCACGATGAATAGGTGCCCGTCCTCGTCGAGGTAGGCCACGTCGCCCGTGCGCAGCCAGCCGTCGGCCGTGAACGCTTCCGCGTTGGCGTCGGGCCGGTTCCAGTACCCGCGGCAGACCGACGTGCCCCGCACTTGCAACTCGCCCCGCTCGCCCGTGCCCAGCGGCTGGTCGGCCTCGCCCACGATCCGCAGATCCAGGACCGGCGAGACACGGCCCGAACTGGTGGGCCGCTCGAGATAGTCCGCCCCGCCGATCCCCGTCCCGATCGAGTTCGTCTCCGTCATCCCCCAGCCCGATCCCGGAGTCGCGTTCGCGAACCACTGATCGATCGCCTGGACCTGCTCGGGCGCCCGTGGCGCCCCGCCCCCTCCGACCATCATCAGCGAGCTCAGGTCGCGCGGCGTCGTCCGGGCCGTTTGCACCAGATCGCCCGTCATCGCCGGCGAGGCGATGAACATGTCGATCCGCTCCCGCTCGATCAACTCCGCCGCCTGCTCCGGGTCCCACTTGTACATCGAGACGATCTTGCGCTGCGCCCGAAACGAGGCCAGGCAGACGGCGTGCAAGCCGGTCGCGTGGAAGAGCGGCACGGCCAGCAGCGTGCCCGGCTGATGATCCGGCTCGGGCCAGACGAGGCCCGCGGCGACGCGCCCGACCTGGCTATCGAGCTCCCACGACAGCAGCGCGCTGACCACGTTCCGGTGGGTGCTGACCACACCCTTCGGATGCCCCGTCGAGCCCGAGGTGTAGAGGATCATCGCGTCTTCCCTGGGCCCCACGTCGGCCGGCGGCATCGGTCCGAGCGGCACGTCGCGGAGCAGATCGCCGAGCTCCGGGACGCCGTACTCCGCCCCGTCGCCGCGCCGGGCGGCGATCGCCTCCACCGCTACGGCGTCCGAGCAGGCGGCCAGCCGCTCCAGCCGCTGCCCGTCCGCGAACAGCACCTTCGCCCCACTGTCGATCAGGCCGTACTCCATCTCCTCCGGCTGCCACAGCGCGTTGAGTCCGACGGCGATCCCCCCGATCGACGTGATCGCCATGAAGCACATGATCCATTCGGGGTAGTTGCGCATCGAGATCGCGACCCGGTCGCCCTTGCGGATCCCGTAGCGGTCGACCAGCAGCCGCCCGATCCGGCAGGCCGCCTGATGGGCCTCCTCGTAGCTGTAGCGCTCGTCGTCGTAGACGAAGAACGGCAGGTCGCTGCGGCTGTCCGCGAACAGGTCGCCCAGCGTGGGCGGCGCGTTCTGGAACACGCGCACTTCGTAGCCGCCCTGCGTCTCGCGGACGAGTTCGTACGGCTCGCCCGGCGCCGTCAGCTGCGCCAGCGCTTCCTCCCGTGTCGGCATCGCTCCTCGATCCCCGGCCGCGGTCAGGCGGACCCGCACGAGCATAGCGACCCACGGCCGAAGCGCCTCCGCGGCGAACAGCCCGTCCCGCCCGGCCCGGCTACCATGCCGAGGCGTGTCCCCCGGCCACGAACAGATCCACGAACAGATACCGAGAGAGAGGTCTTCCATGCCACCGGTCCCCAAGGGCGGAACCGTCGCCGTGACGGGCGCCGCCGGATTCATCGGCGGCTGGGTCGTGCGGCGGCTGCTCGACAAGGGCTACCGCGTGCGGGCCTGCGTCCGCAACGCCGACGACCCCGCCCGCACGACCTTCCTGCGGGAGATGCCCGGCTACGCCTCGGGCCGCCTGACCCTCCACTCCGCCGACCTCGACAACGACGGCTGCTTCGACGAGATCTTCAAGGGCTGCAACGGCGTCTGCCACGTCTCGCACGTCAGCGACTACACCGACCCCGAGTACGTGCGGCGCGTCTGCGAACACATCATCGCCAGCGTGAACAACTCGGGCAGCGTGCAGCGGGTCATCGTCACGTCGAGCATCGCGGCGATGATGGACGAGGTCGATATCTACGAGTTCAAGCGCCGCCCCGTCCTGTACGAGGACCGCTATCCGGATGAGAGCAACCCCAAGCGCGCGCCCGAGCGGGTGGGCTACTCGATCGGCAAGGTGTTCGCGCAGCAGGCCTTCTCCGACGCCGCCGCCGCGCACGGCGGCTGGGACGCCATCACCTGCTGCCCCGCCGACAACGTGGGCCCCATCCAGTCGTCCCATCAGCAGGAGATGGGCCCCTGGCAGCGTCACATCAGGGACATGCTGCGGGGCGAGTACGAGCAGACCTTCGCCTACCGTCCCTGGATGACCGTCGACGTGCGCGACGACGCGGAATGCCACGTCCGCCTGCTGGAGAGCGTGCTGGTCGGGAACGGCGAGCGCTACATCGCCTGGGCCGCCGAGATGCACAAGGTCGAGGACGTCTGCGCCGGCATCGACCAGGTGCTGCCGGAACTCCGGCACGACGCGGCCGCGCCCACCGAGGTCCACCCCGAGCGCCTGCAGAAGCGCGAGGCGGAGTTCCGCGCCATCTGGGCCGGCGCCGACCTGCGCAACGACCGCATCCGCACCGTCACGGGCGTGACCTTCCGCCCCTTCGACGAGTCGCTGCGCGACTGCGTGGAGTCGCTGCTGTCGGTCGGGGGGGTGGAGCCCAAGCGGCGCCCCGAGGAGGCCGACGCGTAGCCGGCGCCGCCCTCAGCGCGGCTCGTCGCCGCGGCGGGCCCATCGATAGCCGGGGCCGCGCCCCCGCTCCCAGGGGTGAGCCCGCGCCACGTCCTCGTCCAGATCGAGGCCCCACCCGGGCGCGGTCGGCAGCGCGAGTTCGCCGTTCGTGATCTCCAGCGGGCCGCCGGTCAGGTCGTCCTTCCAGGGCACGTCGTCGATGTCGATCTCCATGATCCGCACGTTGGGCACGGTCGCGCAGAGGTGCAGCGCGTGCATCGACGCCAGGTGCGAGTAGTAGTTGTGCGGCGCGACGTTCAACTCGTAGCTCTCCGCCGCCATGGCCACGTCGCGGGAGCGCGCGAAGCCGTTCCAGGGCACGTCGATCATCACCGTGTCCATCGAGCGCGCCTCGAAGTAGGGGCGGTACTCGCGCAGCCCGATGAGGTTCTCTCCCGACGTGATCGGCACCGAAGTCGAGTGCTTCACCTCGGCCAGAGCCTGCGGGTCGTACATATCGATCTCGACCCACAGCATGTCGAGCGGCTCCAGCACCCGGCAGATCTGCCGCGCCGGCAGCGGCTTGAAGTTGAAGTTGAGGTCGAGCGCGATCTCCACGTCGGGCCCGGCGCCCTCCTTGAACGCGCCGATGTACTCCTCGATGTGCCGCAGCAGGGCCGGCGTGATGTTGAGGTCGCTCGTGCCGGAGAAGCCGGGGCCGTAGACCGATGCCGGGTCGCCGGGGAAGACGATGTTGGTCTTGAGCGCGCGGAAGCCCCGCTCGTGCGCCTCGACGCCCAGCGCGCGGACGTCGTCGAGGCTGCGCAGCGGCGGCTCGCCGATCAGCGCGTGGTCGGTCGCGCGGGAGGTCCCGCAGTGCGACCAGTAGACCTGCTGCCGCTCGCGCGTCGGGCCGCCGAACAGGGAGTAGACCGGCACGCCCAGCGCCTTGCCCTTGATGTCCCACAGCGCCAACTCGACCCCCGCGATCGCCTTGCCCGCGATGCCGCCCGGGCTCTGGATGGCCATCCGGTACATGTCCCGATAGCGCTGCTCGACGGCCAGCGGGTCCCGGCCCAGCAGGATCGGCTCAAACTCGCCGACCGTGCCGATGACCCCGAACGGGTTGCGCATGTCCGACATCTCGCCGTAGCCGGTGATCCCCTCGTCGGTGCGCACGGCGGTGAACTGCCAGGGCCGCCAGCCCGCGTCCACCACGAACGTCTCGATGCCGGTGATCTTCATCGGGTCGTGTCCTTTCCGCTGCCGGCGACCCGCCCGGCGACCTACCGCATGACCGCCGGCATGCCGCCGTCGATGACCGCCACCTGGCCGGTCACCGATGTCGACGTGACGTAGGTGTAGGCCTGCTCGGCGATGTCCTCGAGTTGGCCCACGCGGCCCAGGACGGCCTGCTCGCGCGCCGCCTCGGCGACGGGTTCGGGCAGCCGCTTCGCCATGCGCGTGCCCTCGACCAGCCCCGGCGCGATGCAGTTGACCGCCACTTCGGGCGCCATCGCGACGGCCAAGCAGCGCGTGAGGTGGTTGAGCCCCGCCTTGCTCGACGAGTAGGCGATGCTGCTGCCGCCCGGCGTGATGCCCCCCGCCGAGGAGATGTTGACGATGTGTCCGCCCCCATCGGCCTTGAGCATCGCCGCGCCGGCCCGCGCCAGCAGGAACGGCGCGCGCAGGTTCGTCTCCAGCACGCGGTCCCACAGATCGGGGGTCAGCGACTCCAGGTCGGGGAAGGGGATGCCGATGTTCCAGCCCGCGTTGTTGACCAGGATGTCGAGCCGGCCCGGGTCCGCGGTAACCGCCGCCATGCACGCCTCGATCGCGGCCGGATCGCGCTGATCGAGCTGCATCGTGACCGCCGTGCCGCCGCTCGCCTCGATGTCGGCCGCGGTCGTGGCGGCGAACTCCGCTTGGCCCACGTAGGTGACGATGACGTGCGCCCCCGCCGCCCCCAGCCGCCGCGCGATCGCCCCGCCGATGTCGCCCGACGCGCCGGTGACCAGCGCGACTTTGCCTGCCAGTTTCATGTCGTCGCCCCTTTCCTAGGTCGATCCGTAGCGGTCCGTGGCCGCGGCGCCGCCGCCGTCGGCGCCCGCCAGCGGGCGCTCCTTCGGGGCCGACTCGTAGGCGCCGCGGAAGTCGCGGAAGGGGCCGTCGCGCCACTCCAGCGCCGCCTTCAGCCCGTCCTCCTGGACGCGGCGGCTGAACTCGCCGCCGGCCGGGCGGTAGGTGCTGAGCGCCTGGATCTCCGTCCCCGACCAGAGACCCGTGCGGATGCCCATTACCTCGTACTGCCGGTTCACCGCGCGCTTGCTGTACATCAGCATGTCGTTGTCGATGTGCGCCATGCGGCGCGCGAACGTCTCCGTGAACGAGGCCAGGTCGTCGGGCGGGACGGCGTAGTTCGCCCAGCCCAGCTCCTCCATCCGGCGGCCGCTGAAGCTGTCGCCGACGTAGGCGAACTCCCGCGCCTTGGCCATCGGCAGGTGCCAGGGCGCCCAGACCATGTCCACCGACGTCATGGCGCGCACCGGCGGATAGCCGATCTGCGCGTCCTCGGCCACGATGCGGAAGTCGCAGATGCTGGCCAGCTCCGTGCCCCCGGCCAGGCAATAGCCCTGCACCTGCGCGACGACGGGCTTGGCCAGCTCCCAGATCACCCAGTTCGTCGCCACGACGTGCCGCGCCCACTCCATCGGGCCGGGGTGCGTGGAGCCGGAGTCGGGCAGCAGCGAGCGCGGATGCACGTAGGGGCTGTCCGGACTGGCCGCCCGCGCCGCCAACTCGTAGCCGGCGCTGAAGGCGCGGCCCTCGGCGCGCAGGACGATCACGCCCACCTCGGTGGTCGCCTCCGCCTCCTTCATCGCGTGGATCACCTCGCCGCGCAAATTGTTGCTGAGCGCGTTGAGCTTCTTCGGCCGATTCAGGGTGATGAACGCCAGCCGTCCGTCGGTCTCGTACTTGATGTCTTCGTAGGTCACGCGGGGCCTCCAGCCGTTGTGTGCGGAGGCTACGGCCCCGGCCGCGCTGGCTCAATCGCTGGGCCGATCCCTGCCCCCGCCCTCGCGCCGCAGTGGCTACGCTGGACGGCGCGACGCCGCGCCGTGGCGTCACGGGGAAGGGACCGCGATGCCCCTGCTTGCTCGCTTTCTGCTCGCGACGACCCTCCTGCTCGCGGCCTGCGGCGACGACGGCGACGCTGACGGCGACGCTGACGGCGACGCCCCAGCGCCCCCGCCGCCGACGGAGGCCGGCACGGGCGCGATCTCGATGGGCGGCGGCGCGCTGGGCGACGGGTCGATCACGGTCCCCGTCGCGCAGGGCCTGCTCGACGCGCAGCCCGGCGCGACCGTCGCCTGGACGGCCTTCACCATCGATCTGGGCGAGGGCGACACGGTGGCGGGGACCGGCGAGGCGGGCTTCCTCTACGTCGTCGCGGGCCGCGCCGACGTCGAGTGGGGGGAGCAGGAACGGAGCCTCGGCCCCGAGGAGGGTGTGCTGGTCAACGCGGGCGTGCCCTTCACGCTGCGCGCTACCGGAGGCTCCGCGACCGTCTGGGACATCCGCCTCCGCCCTCCAGCCGATGGGGCCGCCCCCGACTACGCCCCGGCGGCGACGCTCGCCTGGCGCAGCGACCCGCTCCAGGACATCCCTCCGCTGCCCCTGGCCGTGATGGCGCTCGTCACCGTGCCGCCCGGCGGGCAGACCATCGTCCACACGCATCCCGGGCCCGAGTTCATCGTCGTGACGGCCGGCCGCATCGACTACCAGAACGCGCACAAGGAGGCGCTCGGCGTCGGCGTGGGCACGGCCGAGACGATCGGCCCCGGCGTGCAGGTCCAGAAGCGCAACCCCTACGACGAGGACGGCGTCTTCCTCTCCTTGTTCCTGGTCGACGCCGGACAGCCCTTCGCCTCGGCCGCCCGCTTCGGCGGCGCCGACGGGGCGAACCCGGAGGCCAACCTGGCCTCGCTCGACAACGGCGCGCGCGTGGTCGCCGTCAGTTCCGCCTTCGGCGGCGCGGCCCTCGACGAGCCCTGGGGCGGCGACAGCGCCATCGACGGCGACCCCGCGACGCAGTGGTCCTCGGACGGCGACGGCGACGGCGCCTGGATCGAGATCGAGCTGGCCGCGCCCGCGGCGGTCGCGCGGATCGGGTTCTGGACGCGCACGATGGGCACGTCGGCCGAGATCCGCAGCTTCCAGGTCGTCGGCGACGACGGCGAGACGCACGGCCCCTTCGCGCTCTCCGGCCCGGCCGACATGTCCTACTTCGACGTAGAGTTCACGACGCAGCGCCTCCGCTTCGAGGCCGTTGAGACGAGCGAGGGCAACACCGGCGCGGTCGAGATCGAGGTCTACGCGGCCGACGCCCCCTGATGCCGCCGAGGGCAGCCGCGTCGCTTTGAGATCGCCGCCGCGGGGCGTATCGTGCAGGCAGGACGCAGCCGAGACACGGAGGCCGCCATGGGACTCATCGACACACTCAAGGGCATGCTGGGCAGGGCCCCCGCCAAGGACGCCGCCGAGAAGGGCATGGACGTCGCGGAGGAGGTGGCGGGCGCGGCGCGCGAGG
>JAPOXB010000149.1 GCA_026707335.1 Chloroflexota bacterium | reverse complement strand
TCGAGCGTGGCCAGTCGCGCCGCCTGCCCGGCCAGGCCCAGCCGCGCCGTCGCGACCCGCCCCTGCACGATTTCCCAGCCGCGCCCCAGCAGCGCGTCGAGCCGCAGCCGCTCCGAATCGCAGTCGGGCGCCGCCGCGTCGAGCCGCTCCCGCGCCGCGTCCAGGTCGATCCGCGCCGACTCCGTCGTCCGATCGATCGCGCGGCCCAGTGCCTCCCGGCGTTCGCGCAGCCGCGCCGCCTCCTCGGCGCGGTCGGGCGCGACCAACTCCGCCGCCGCCGACGGCGTCGGCGCGCGCACGTCGGAAACGAAGTCGATCAGCGTCACATCCGTTTCGTGGCCAACGGCGCTGACGAGCGGCAGGCCGCTGGCGTAGGCGGCCCGCACGACGATCTCGCTGTTGAACGCGGCCAAGTCCTCCGCAGAGCCGCCGCCGCGCGCGACGATCAGCACGTCGATCGGCGCGCCGCCGTCCGCCGCCGCGTTGAGCGCCTCGATCGCTTGCACGATCGACTCCGGCGCTCCGTCGCCCTGCACCCGGCAGGGAGCGAGCACGAGACCCGCCGGCGGCCAGCGCCGCGCGAGCACCGTCTGCACGTCGTGCCAGACGGCCCCGGCCGGCGAGGTCGCGACGCCGATCGCGCGCGGGTAGGCGGGCAGCCGGCGCTTGCGTCCGGGGTCGAACAAGCCCTCCGCCTCGAGCTGGCGGCGCAGCCGCTCGAATTCGGCCTGTTGCACGCCCAGACCCTCGGGCTGCAGCGCATCGACGTAGAGCTGCAGTTCGCCGCGCTCGGCCCAGAGCGAGACCCGCCCGTGCACGAGCACCTGCTCGCCCTCCTCTACACGCACGCCGCGGTTCTCGCGGCGGAAGAACACGCAGGGCAGCGCGCCGTCGGCGTCGCCGAGGGTGAAGTACATGTGTCCCGCCTGGGAGCGCGACAAGTTGAGCAACTCGCCGGAGACCCAGATGTCGCCGACGACCGGGTCGGTGTCGAGCAGTTCGCGCAGGTAGGCCGCGACCTGGCCCACGGCGTACGCCGCGACTCCCGGCGGCTTGCGCGGCCCCGGCGAGTAAGTGGCGGCGAACTCCGCGATCCGGGAGATGTCGTCGGGGAGGGCGAGGCCGGGGTCGTCGGTGGCGGGGCGGTCGAGCGTCATCGACCGCAGCGTACCGCGTCGCGCGCCCTTCGCGGCGCGCCGGTGCGGCTTATGCAGGCGTGGCTTATGAAGCCGCTTCGATCCGCTCCAGATACTGGCCGCTGCGCGTATCGACCTTGAGCAGGTCGCCCGGCCCAACGAACAACGGCACCTGCACCGTGAGGCCCGTCTCGAGCGTGGCCAGCTTCGTCGCGCCGGTCGCCGTGTCGCCCTTCAGGCCGGGGTCGCTCTCCGTCACGCGGAGCGGCACGGAGGCCGGCAGTTCGACGCCGATCACCTCGTCGCCGGCGAACAGCACCTCGGCGCTGCCGTTCTCGGCCAGGTAGTTCAGCGCCTCCCCCACCTTGTCGCGCTCCAGCGGTTCCTGCTCGTAGGTCTCGGTGTTCATGAAGTAGTGCAGGTCGCCGTCGGCGTAGAGGTACTGCATGACCTGCCGCTCGACGCGCACGTCGTCGAACTTGCTGCCCGCCTGGAAGGTCTTCTCGAGGCTGTGGCCGGCGCGCAGGTCGCGCAGCTTCAGCCGCACCTGCGCCGAGCCCCGCCCCACCTTGATGTGCTCCCAATCCGTCACTTGGTAGAGCGTCGAGTCCATCGCCACGACGACCCCCTTGCGCAGATCGCCGGTCGTGATCACCATCCTGCGAGCCCTCCCGTCGCGCCCCGTCGCCGGGGGCGCCCTGCCCAATTGTCTAGGCGCCCACCATGCGCAGCTTGGGCGCGGTCGTGAAGTTGCGGAAGCGGCCGTTCTCCAGCACACCCATGTCCTCGATGCGGATGCCGCCCCAGCCGGGCAGGTAGATGCCCGGCTCGACGGTGATCACCATGCCGTCGGCCAGCACGTCCTCCGACGTGCGGCCCAGCCGCGGGTGCTCGTGGATCTCCAGCCCCACGCCGTGCCCGAGCCCGTGCCCGAAGCGATCGCCGTAGCCCGCTTCGCTGATGATGTTCTGCGCGATCATGTGCGCCTGCCCGCCGGTCATGCCGCTCTCGACCGTCGCCTCGGCGGTCTCCTGGGCGGTCAGCACGATGTCGTAGACCTCCTGGAACTTCGCGTCCGGTTCGCCCAGGACGATCGTGCGGGTCATGTCCGAGCAGTAGCCGTCGACGATCACGCCCATGTCGATGACGATCGGCCTGCCCGCCTCGAGCGGCATCTCGCGCGGGTAGGCGTGCGGCATCGCGCCCCAGGGCCCGCCGCCCACGATCGTCGCGAAGGACATCGCCTCGGCGCCGTGCTCTCGGGCGTACTTCTCGATCTCCCAGGCGACGCGCAACTCGCTCCAGCCCGGCTGCACCCGGCCGGCGACGTCGTTGAAGGCCTCGTCGCCCAGCAGCACGGCCCGCTCCAGCGCGTCCAACTCCTCGGCGTCCTTGACGGCCCGCACCTGCTCCACCAGGCCCTCGCTCTGCACCAGCGCCGGACGCTTGGGCGCGGGCATGGCCGCCAGGGTGTCGCGCAGCTGTTTGTGCGCCGCGACGCTCATGTGCGCCGCCTCGAAGCCCAGCTTGCGCCCGCCCAGCGCCTCGACGAGGCCCGGCAGCCACTCGGCCTGCGCGCCCTCCTGCTTGTACAGCGTGAATTCGGGCGCCTGCGACCCCACCTGCTCCCAGTAGCGGAAGTCCGTCGCCAGCAAGGCGTCGTCGGCGCTCACCACCAGCCAGCCAGACGTGCCGGTGAAACCCGACAGATAGCGGCGGTTGTAGGGATTCGTGACCAGCAGCGCGTCGAGCCCCGCCTCCTCGATGGCGGCGCGCGCGCGCGTCAGGCGATCGGACATGGCGGCCTCCTCCAGCCTGAATGCAAGCGATGACGGATCGAAGTGTACGCAGGACGCGGCGCTCTGCCCACGCCGCCCGAGAACGAGGGCGTTAGGAGCCGCCGCGACGCTCGTGCAGCAGCCCCACCAGCGCGTCCAGTGCCGCGAGGTAACCGCGCCAGCCCAGCCCGCTCACCACCCCCGCGACCACGGGCGCCGTGACCGACTCGTGGCGGAAGTTGTCGCGCGCGTAGATGTTCGTCAGGTGCACCTCGACCACGAGGCCGGGGAAGTGCTCCAGCGCGTCGCGCAGCGAGAGGCCGTAGTGGGCCAGCGCGCCGGGGTTGATGATCGCGCCCTCGGCGTTCTTTTCCTGCTGCAGGAAGTCGATGATCGCGCCCTCGTGGTTCGACTGGTAGGGGCGCACCTCGACCGACCACTCCTGCGCGCGCTGCTGCACCAGCCCCTCGATCTCGCTCAGCGTCTGCGTCCCGTACATCTCCGGGTTGCGCTCGCCGAGGACGTTCAGATTCGGGCCCGAGATGAGCAGAACCTTCACGGCGCCACCTCCGCGACCTCACCGGGCAGGAAGCCGGCGTCCGATGCCGGGTCGGGCGCCTGCACCGCGCGGCGCCGGCGCTCGCGGCGGGTGAACAACTGCTCGCTGATGCCGTCGAGCGATTGATCGATCGCGGCCCGCTTCGCCGACTCCGTCACGTGCGTGTAGATCTGCGTCGTGGCGACGTTGGAGTGCCCCAGCAGTTCCTGCACGACCCGCACGTCGGCGCCGCGCTCGAGCATGTGCGTGGCGAACGAGTGCCGCAGCAGGTGCGGGTGCACGACCTTCGGCAGGCCCGCGGCGACGGCGTAGCGCTGCACCGCGAGCTGCACCGCGCGGGCCGACAGCGCGCCGCCGAAGCGGTTCAGCCACAGCGCATCGGGGGAACCCTCGGCCACCAGTTGCGGCCGGCCCGAGCGCACGTAGTCCTCGATGGCGAGGTAGGCGTGGTCGCCGAGCAGCGCCACGCGCTCGCGGTCGCCCTTGCCCCGCACGCGCAGGACCGCGTTCTCCCAATCGACGGAGCGCAGCGTCAGACCGACCAGCTCGCTGACCCGCAGGCCGGAGCCGTAGAGCACCTCCAGGATGGCGCGGTCGCGCAGCCCGCCGGGCGTGTGCACGTCGGGCGCCTCGATCAGGCGCTCGACCTCGCGCACGCTCAGGAAGCGGGGCAGCGTGCGGGGCGTCTTCGGGGTGGCGGCCAGTCGCAGCGGGTCCGTCGGCAGGGTGCGCTGCTGGAAGAGATGCCGGAAGAACGACTTGATCGTGCTGGCGCGTCGGCGCAGGCTGCCCTGCGCGACGCCCTCCTCCTTCAGCCCGGCCAGGTAGGCGCGGTAGGTCAGTCGGCTGACCTCGGCCAGCGACAGTTCGCGCACGTCCAGGTAGCGGATAAAGTGCGAGAGGTCGGTGCGGTAGTTGCGCAGGGTGTGCGGGGAGAGATTGCGCTGCAGGCGCAACTCGTCGAGGTAGGCGTCGAGCAGGGCGGCGCCGTCCTCCGCTGCCCTCGGCAGGGGTTCTGCGGTCACGTCAGACCTTGTCCAAACCCCGCCACCACGCGAGCGGGCTCACTGTAGGGGCAGCGAGCCCGCGCCGAATAATGGCAGTGTAACGCGGCGTAAAGCCGGCGTTAAGCCGGATCCGGGCCTATCTGGCGGCGCGATGGCGGCGCTCGCGAGCCCCGCGGCCGGCGCCCGCGGCTTCCCTCCCGATGCCGCCGGAGGGCGCTATTTCGACTTGCGCGCCCGCTTCTTCGCGGCCCGTTTCCTGCCGCGCGGCTTCGCGCCGCGCGACGCCGGCGCGCGCCCGCCCGCGCGCTTGCTCGCCCCCTTGCGGGCCCGCTTGGGCGCGAGCGCCCGCTCCGCGATCAGCGTCAGGGCCTGCTCCAGGGTCACTTGGCTCGGGTCCAGCGTGCGGGGGATGCTGGCGTTGGTCGCGCCGTCGGTGACGTAGGGCCCGAAGCGCCCGTCGAGCAGCCGCACCGGCCGGCCCGAGTCGGGGTGCGCGCCCAGATCCCGCAGGGCCCGGCTCGACGAGCGGCGCTGGAAGCCGGCGCTCTTCGGCTGCGCGAACAACTCCAGGGCCCGCTCCAGCGTGATCGTGTAGACGTCGTCGCTGTCCTCCAGGGAGCGCGTGTCCTTCGAATCGTCGCCGCGTTGCAGGTAGGGGCCGTAGCGCCCGTTCGCCGCGACGATCGACGCCCCGCCCTCCGGCGCGGCGCCCAGCACGCGCGGCAGCGACAGCCACAGCAGCGCGTCCTCCAAGGTGATGTCGTCGAGGTCCATGCCGGGCGGCACCGACGCACGCCTCGGCATGTCGGCGCGCTTCGTGCCGGGCGGCGGGTTCGGACCGCGCTGCACGAACGGTCCGTAGCGCCCCGACTGCAGCAGCACCGGCTCCCGGGACTCGGGATCGCGGCCCAGGTCGCGCGGGCCCTCCACGCGCCGGCTGAGCAACTCCATGGCGCGCTCCGCCGTCAGGTCGGCCGGCGCCTGGTCGGGCGGCAGCGAGGCTGTATTGCCCTCGCCGCCGTCGCCGCGTTGCAGGTACGGCCCGAAGCGGCCGATGCGCACGACGATCGCCTCATCGCTGCCGGGCGCCTTCCCCACCGGGATCAGCGGGAAGGCGATCTCCGGCAACTGCGCCTCGATCCGCCCCGACAGGCCCAGTTCCGTGCCTGCTCCGTCGCTCCCGTCGCCGTCCCGCTCTCCACTCTGCTCTCCGAAGTAGAAGGCGCGCAGGTGGGATCCGGAGTCGGCCTCGCCGCGCGCGATGGCGTCGAGGGCCTCCTCCATCTCGGCGCTGAAGCCGGGCTCCACGAGGTCGCCGAAGTGGCGCTCCAGCAGGTCGGTGACGGCGTAGGCCAGGAAGGTCGGAACCAGCGCGTTGCCCTGCGTGAAGACGTAGCCGCGGTCCTGGATCGTGCTCAAGATCGACGCGTAGGTGGAGGGCCGGCCCAGGCCGTCCTCCTCCAGCTTGCGCACCAGCGACGCCTCGGTGTAGCGGGGCGGCGGCTGGGTCTCGTGCCGCTTCGCCTCGACGTTCGTGGGGCGCAGCATCTCGCCGACCTCCACCGTGGGCAGCAGCCGCTCGTCGTCCTCGCCGGGCGCGTAGGCCCGAAGGAAGCCGGGGAAGACCACGCGCTGCCCGCGCGCCTCGAAGTGGGCGCGGTCGTCGGCAGGCCAAGCCGGGCCCAGCGGAACCTCGATGTCCACCACCGTCCGCTCGAGCTGCGCGTCGGGCATCTGGCTGGCCACAGTGCGCTGCCAGATCAACTCATAGAGGCGCCGCTGATCACGGTTCAGCGCGCCGCGCAGCGACGCCGGCGTGCGGCGGAGGTGCGTGGGCCGGATCGCCTCGTGGGCCTCTTGCGCGTTGCGGGAGCGCGTCTTGTACCCGCGCGGTCCCTGCGCGTATCCGTCGCCGTACTCGCGCGCGATCACCGTCTGCGCCTCGGCCAGCGCCTGGCTCGACAACGTGACCGAGTCGGTGCGCATGTAGGTGATCAGCCCCTCGCGCTCCGCCCCCAGGTCGACGCCCTCGTAGAGGCCTTGCGCGATCTGCATCGTGCGGCGCGCGCTGAAGCCCAGACGCCGGTTCGCCTCCTGCTGCAACGTCGACGTCGTGAACGGCGGCGGCGGCCGGCGGCTGGCCGGGGTCGCCGTGACCTTCGTGACGGTCCACGGGGCCGCCGACTTCAGCGCCGCGACCAGCGCGGTGATCCCGTCTTCGTCCAGCAGGCGCACGCCCTTGCCGGTCTGTTCACCGGTCGTGGAATCGAAGTCGCGGCTGGTCCGCAGTCGATCCGATCCCAAGTGTTTCAGCGTCGCCGGCAGCGTCCCGCGCTGGGCGGCGAGGGTCGCCTCCGCGTCCCAGTAGACGGCGCGACGGAATGCCGCCCGCTCGCGCTCCCGCTGCACCGTGAAGCGCACGGCGACGCTCTGCACGCGCCCGGCCGACGTCCCCGCCCGGATGCGGCGCCACAGCACCGGCGACAGGCTGTAGCCGAACAGCCGGTCGAGGATGCGCCGCGCCTCCTGCGCCTCGACGAGGTTCTGATCGACCGCCCGCGGCGAGCGCAGGGCGTCCTCGATCGCCTCCTGCGTGACCTCGTGGAAGACGATGCGCTCCACGGGCACGGCGGGCTCCAGCACCTCGCAGAGATGCCAGCCGATGCTCTCGCCCTCGCGGTCCTCGTCCGTCGCCAGCAGCAGCTTGTCGGCGCTCTTCAACTCGCGCTTGAGCCGCCGCACGTGCTCGGCCTTCTCCTTGGGCACGATGTAGACCGGCTCGAAGTCCCGCTCGACGTTGACGCCAAGCTCCGCCCAGGCCTCGCCGCGGATCGCCTCCGGGCGCTCCTCGGCCCGGGCCGGCAGGTCGCGCACGTGGCCGTAGGACGCATCGACGACGTAGTCCGGCCCCAGGAAACGCCCGATCGTCTCCGCCTTGGCCGGCGACTCGACGATCACCAGTTGCTTGCCGCGCGCCGCCTTCGCCCGCGCGCGCTTGCGGGCCGGCGTCTTAGCGGCGCACATAGGTCATTGGTCCCACCTGGCGCACGACGCCCTTCATCTCGAGCATGGCGAGGGTGCTGCTGACCGTCGCGACGGGCAGCCCGGCCAGCCGCACGCAGTCGTCGACGTGCACCGGGTCGCTGCCCACGCGCTCCAACACGGCCGACTCCGTCGGGTCGTCGGGCAGCAGCGCCGACATCTCCAGTTGCTGCTCGACCATCTGCAGGTTCAACTCCTCCAGGATGTCGGAGACGTTCGTCACCAGCTTGGCCATGCCCTGCTGGATGAGGTTGTTGGTGGCCTTGCTCGTCGGCGAGCTGATCCGGCCCGGCACGGCGAACACCTCGCGGTTCTGCTCGTTCGCCCAGTTGGCGGTGTGCAGGGCGCCGCTGCCTTGCGGCGCCTCGACGACCAGCGTGCCCAGGGTCAGGCCGGAGATGATCCGGTTGCGGCGCGGGAAGTAGTCGGGCCGCGGCGGCGTACCGAGCGGCTGCTCCGAAACCACCGCCCCGTCCTCGGCGATGCGCTGGGCCAGCCCGGCGTGCTCCGGCGGGTAGACCATGTCGAGCCCGCAGGCCAGCACGGCGATCGTGCGGCCGCCCGCCTCCAGCGCCGACTCGTGCGCGATCGCGTCGACGCCCCGCGCCAGCCCGCTCACGACCGTCACCCGGTTGCCGGCCAGCCCGCCGCTCAACTCCGCCGTCACCTGCCGCCCGTAGGGCGAAACGCGGCGCGTCCCCACCACCGCCACCGCCCATTCGTCGGTCGGCAGGATCTCCCCGCGCACGAAGAGCAGCGGCGGCGCGTCGTAGATCTCGCGCAGGCGCGGCGGATAGGCGTCGTCGTGCAGCGTGTAGACCTGCACGCCCGAGGCCTGCAGCTTGGCCATCTCGCCCTCGGGGTCGGTGCGACCGCGGGCCTGGTGCAGCGAGCGCAGCGTCGCGCCGTCGATGCCGGCCTGGCGCAATTCGCCGTCCGGCGCCGACCACGCGTCGGCCATGGAGCCGAAGTACGCCTCCATCTGCGCCATGCGCTTCGCGCCGATGCGCGGCACGCGCGCCAGGGCGAGCCGGTAGGGCAGGTCCGACTGCGGCATCGTGTCCTCAACGCCTTTCCCGACCGCCGGGCCCCGGTGAGCCCCGCCGCGTCGGAGGTCGCGTTTCCGCCAGTGACGGTAGCAAGCCCCCCGCGCGCTCTGTCCAGTGCCCCCGCTGCGGGGCCGCTACCCAGTGAGCGATCGATCCTTCTCCGGCGCTTCGTCTCCGGCCGTCGCGGCATCGGGCGCGTGCGCCCGGACGCGGGCGATCCGCCGCCCGTCCAGACGCACGACGGTCAGCACCAGACCCTCCACGCGGACCTCGTCGCCGGCGTCTGGGATCTTGCCCAGCCGGTCGAAGACGAAGCCGCCGACCGTGTCCGGGTCGTCCTCGCCGAAGCGGCAGCCGAACAGGTCGGTCAGCGAGTCGCGGGGGGCGCGGCCGTCGAGCAGCGCTTCCGTGTCGGAGATGCGGTACACCGGCGCCACCGTGAAACGGTCGTACTCGTCCTCGATCTCCCCGACGATCTCCTCCAGCAGGTCCTCGATGGTCACGATGCCGGCCGTGCCGCCGTACTCGTCGAGCACGATCGCGATGTGCACGCGCAGCGCCTTGAACTCCGCCAGCAACTCGTCGACCAGCTTGCTCTCGGGCACGAGCAGCGGCGGCCGCATCAGTTCGCGCACCGGCGTCTCGTGGCCCGCGAGCAGCGTCGCCAAGGCGTCCTTCGCGTAGAGCACGCCGACGATGTTGTCGATCCCGCCCTCCCAGACGGGCACCCGCGAGTAGCCGTTGTCGACCGCCACCTGGGCGGCCTCCCGCGCCGTCAGCGCGACGTCCACCGCCACGATGTCGGGGCGCGGCACCATCGCCTCGCGCACCGCCGTGTCACCGATCTCCACCACGCGGCGGATCATCTCCCGCTCGCCCTCCTCGATCTCCTCCTCGCCCTGCTCCAGCAGCACCTCCAGCTCGGTAGGCTCGGGCGCGTGCACGTCGCGGCCCTTGCGGAAGCGGCTGACCAGCATCGCGGGCGCCTCCAGCACGAACGCCGGCCCCAGGAAGAGCGTGTCGAGCGCGTCCATCGCGCGGGCGAAGGCCAGGCCGTAGCCCTCGGGGCTCGACTGGGCGAGGCGGCGCGGCACGGCCTGCGTCAGCCCCGCGACGACGCCGCCCACGACGGCGGTCACGATGACCACGTCCCAGGTGAAGCCGAACTCGCGGATCATCAGGTACTCGGCCGCCGCGAGCCCGGTGACCACCGCCAGCGTGCGGCCCACGGCGTACGAGCCCAGCGCCCGCTCGCGGTTCTGGGTGATGCGTTGCAGCCGCTGGCGGCGCGGGTCGTCGGGATCCCGGCTGTGCAGCAGCCGCGCCCGCGACCGGCTCAGGCTGACGACGCCCGCCTCCGCGATCGCCTCCAGCGCCAGCAGTGAGTAGGCCGCCAGAAGGATGACCAGCGCAACGATCGATGGGCCGCTCATGACGTGTCCCGCCGCCGCCGTCGCATCCGGGCCGGACTGCCGGCGGCCAGGCCGCCCGCCGGCACGTCGCGGCGCACGACCGATCCGGCCGCCGTGGCCGCCCCGTCGCCGATCGTCACCGGGGCGATCAGCAGCGTGTCGCTGCCGATGAAGCAGCCGGCCCCGATCGTCGTGCGGTGCTTGCGCGCCCCGTCGAAGTTGCAGGTGATCGCGCCCGCGCCGATGTTGCTGTCCGCCCCGACTTCCGCGTCGCCCAGGTACGAGAAGTGCCCCATCTGCACGCCGCGATGCAGGTGCGCGTTCTTCGTCTCGGCGTGCGTGCCGATGTGCACCTGCGCGTCCAGCACGGTGCCCTCGCGCAGGGTGCTGAACGCCCCCACGTCGACCCCGTCGGCCAGCACGGCTCCCTCGCTGCGGCACTGCACCAGCGCGCAGCCGTCGCCGGTGCGGGTGTCGATCAGCACGGCGTTCGGCCCCACGAGGTTGCGGCGCCCGAGCGCGGTCGCGCCGCGCAGGTGCGTGCCGGGCTCGATGCGGCTCTCCTCCCCCACCACCACGCCGGCGTCGATGTAGGTCGTCGCCGGATCGACGATCGTCACGCCCGCGTCCATCCAGCGCGCGTTGATCCGATCGCGCAGCACGCGCTCCGCCCGCGCGAGGTCGCGCCGCGACTCCACGTTCAGCGGGCCGTCGGGCGCATCGACCACGACCGCCGCGGCCTCTCCCCGGTCGGCCGCGTTGGCCACGGCGTCGGTCAGGTAGACCTCGTCGCTGCCTCCGGCCGGCAGGGATGTGAGCGCGCGCCAGAGCCAGGCCGCATCGGCCCGGTAAATCCCCACGTTGACCTCGTCGATCGCCTTGGTCGCGGCGTCCGCATCGGCCTCCTCCACGACGGCCCGCAGCCGCCCGCCCTCGCGGCAGACGCGGCCCAGCCCGGCCGGATCGGGCACGCGGGCCGCGGCCAGCGTCAGGCATGACGGCGGCGCGGACAGCACGGCGCAGACATCCTCGGGGCGCAGCAGTGCCAGGTCCCCGTTGACGATCAGCACCTCGCCGTCCGCCGCGAGGTCGCGCGCCTGCAGGGCCGCGTGGGCCGTGCCCAGCGGCGCCGGCTGCCGCACGAAGTCGACGGCGAGGTCCGCCGGCGCGCCCGCCCGGACCGCCGTCTCCACCGCTTCCGCGCCGTGCCCCGTGACGACCACCGCTCGCCGCACGCCGCCGTCGCGCAGGGCGTGCAGGACGTGCAGCAGCACGGGCCGCCCCGTGAGGGGCTGGAGCGGCTTCGGCACGTCGGAGCGCATGCGCGTGCCGCGCCCGGCCGCGAGCACGACGGCAGTCGGCGGCGACGTATGGTCGTCCGGATCGGGAGGTTGGTCGGAGTCCGCGGGGTCGGTCGTGCCCACGTGTGTCCCTCGGCGCGAGGACGGTCGTCCCGCGCCCGCGGCCTGCCTCAGGCCGCCAGAATCGTGCGAGAAACGTAGAAAGCGCCCCGCCCGACTGTCAACCGGAGCGCCCCGGCGGCCCGTCGGGGGGCGGACTTGAACGCGGGCGTTCGTATACTTTCCCCAGCCCGACCGCGCACGCGCCGCCGACCGGAGACCGCCCGCATGCAAGCCGACCGCATCCGACGCACGTTCCGCGAGTTCTTCGAGCAGCACGACCACTTGGCCGTGGCGAGCGCGCCGCTCGTCGCGCCGGGCGACCCGACGCTGCTCTTCACGAGCGCCGGCATGGTGCCCTTCAAGCCCTACTTCATGGGCCAGGCGGCGGCGCCGCAGCCCCGTCTGACGTCGACGCAGAAGTGCTTCCGCACGACCGACATCGACGAGGTCGGCGACGAGTCGCACCTGACGTTCTTCGAGATGATGGGCAACTTCTCCTTGGGCGACTACTTCAAGGCCGAGGCCCAGGCTTGGGCCTGGGACCTGGTGACGAAGGTGGTGGGCGTGCCGGCCGACCGGCTCGTGACGACCGTCTTCCTCGACGACGACGTGGCGCACGAGAACTGGCGCAAGATCGGCGTGCCCGAGGATCGCATCTACCGCTACGGCGAGGACCAGGGCAACTACTGGTTCTCGGGCCTCAACGGCCCCTGCGGCCCCTGCTCGGAGATCCACTACGACCTCCGGCCCGACGGCTCGCACCCCGGCCCCGCCGCCGACGAGGACCGCTACCTGGAGATCTGGAACCTCGTCTTCATGCAGTTCCTGCAGAACCCCGACGGCTCCCGCACGCCCCTGCCCAAGCAGAACATCGACACCGGCGCGGGGCTGGAGCGCTGGGCGATGATGCTGCAGGACACCCCCACGCTCTACGAGACGGACGTCTTCGCGCCGCTGCTGGCCTACGTCGCGGAGCGCTGCGCGCGCGACTACGCGACCGCCCCCGACGCAGAGCAGTCGGCGCTCCGCGTCGTCGTGGAGCACGGGCGCTCGATGACCTTCCTCGTCTCCGACGGCGTCCTGCCCAGCAACGAGGGCCGCGGCTACGTGCTGCGGCGGCTGATCCGCCGCGCGCTCTACATGGCCCACACGCTGGGCATCCAGGAGCCGCTGCTGGTCGACGTCGCCGCGCAGGTTCGCGGCCACATGGGCGACGCCTACCCGGAGATCCGCGACCAGGCGGCGCTGGTCGACAACGTGCTCGCGCAGGAGGAGCAGCGCTTCCGCCGCACGCTGGAGACCGGCCACACGCTGCTGGAGGAGCAGACGATCCCGCTGAAGCGCGTCTTCGCGGCGGCCTCGGCGCCGTTCCACGAGCGCGCGCGGGCCGCGGCCGGGACCGAGGCGCTGGCCGCCGTCGGTGCGGAGTGGCGCGACGCCCTGACCGGCGAGCTGCGCGGCTTCCCCGATCTGCGCAACCGCCCCCTGGCCGACCTCTCGCAGCGGCTGGCACTCGAGCCGGTCGATCAGTTGGCGGGCGCGGAGGCGGCCACCGACGGGGACGCGCTGGCGGCCCTGCTCGACCGGCAGCGGGCGGCCACGGAGGCCGTCGCCGGCGAGGAGGCCTTCGTCCTCTACGACACCTACGGCTTCCCCATGGAGCTCACCCGCGAGGTCGCCCGGGCGGCCGGCCTGGGCCTGGACGAAAGCGGCTTCGAGAGCGCGATGGCGCAGCAGCGCTCGCGCGGACAGGCCGCCTCGGAGTTCCAGACCGACGCCGCCGAGCACCTCTTCGCGGGCATCGACGGCCGCACCGACTTCCTGGGCTACGACTCCGTCGCCGCCGACGGGCGCGTGCTCGCGCTGATCGTCGATGGGGAGCGGCGGCAGCGGGTCGAGGTCGGCGCGCCGGGCGAGGAGACGCCGCTCGAAGTCGTGCTCGACCGCACGCCGTTCTACGCCGAGGGCGGCGGGCAGCAGGGCGACGCCGGCCGCCTGGTGGGGCCCAATGGCGAGGTCGCCGTGCGCGACACGCAGCCCCGCGGCGACCTGCAAACCCACCTGGGCGCGCTGGCGGCCGGATCGCTCGCCGTCGGCGACCCGGTGCAGTCCACCGTCGACCTCGAACGCCGTCACGGGCTGATGCGCAACCACACCGCCACCCACCTGCTGCACGCGGCCCTGCGCGCCGTACTGGGCGACCACGTGCGCCAGGCGGGCTCGCTCGTCGCGCCCGACCGGCTGCGCTTCGACTACACGCAGCCCGGCGCGCCCGCCGCCGCCGAGCTGGCCGACGTGCAGGAGCTCGTCAACGCCCGCATCCGCGACGACATCGCCGTGGGGACGAACGAAATGCCCTACGCGCAGGCGCTGGAGTCGGGCGCGATCGCCATCTTCGGCGAGAAGTACGCCAGCGACGTCCGCGTCGTCGAGATCTGCGACCC
>JAPOXB010000016.1 GCA_026707335.1 Chloroflexota bacterium | reverse complement strand
CCGAGCCGCTCATCGACCAGCTCTACGAGGGCGGCTGCGACGACGCGCTGGCCGGCCGCAGCCACGGCGTGCAGTGCCTCGACTTCGACCGCGAGGCCGCGACCCTGGAGGACGCCGTCTGCTCCGCGATCGCCGACGTCGCGCGTCTCGACGGCGTCGAGGTGGTGCGGATCGCCGGCGCCGGCCTCGTCTCGATGGCGGACATCGCCGCCCGCACGGGTCGCACCAGCGAGAGCGTCCGCTTGCTCGCCGAGGGGCGCCGCGGCCCCGGCGCGTTCCCGCCGCCCGTCACCGACCCGCGCAGCCGCCACCGGCTGTGGCGCTGGGCGGAGGTCGATCGGTGGTTCGAGACGGCCGTCCCGGGGCATGAGCCCGACGGCCGGGAGCAGGCCGTCACCGCGATCAACGCCGCCCTGGAGTACCGCCGCCTCAGTCGCGGCCTGCCGCCCGAGCGGAGTCGGGCCGTGCGGGAGTTGGTGGGGGAGTAGGGGGCGGCCTCCGGTCAGGAGGGCAGTTCCGGCTGCTTCGACCCGTGGATCGACGGCTCGCTCGCGAGGAGGGTGCGCAGCCGGGCGACCGTGGCGACCGCGTCTTCCCCGAGGCCGAGCATGTCCCGGGCGACCCGCTCGTCCAATTCGATGCGCACCGGGTCAACGGCGCACTGGTGGAACGACCGGAACTCGCGGGCGCTGAAGTCGCGCCAGATCGCGTCGGCGGCATCAAGCTGCCACGCCTCCAGCTTGCGCACATCCAAGGTTGTGAGTGTTTCCAACATCCCTTTGCTGCCTGTCCCGCGCCCTCGCTGCGCTCTGTTCGAGTGATTGACGTGCAGCAGCATCCCGAGCGTGGAGTTGCACCAGAGGGCGAGTGCGCTCTCGCGCCGGGACTGGTCCTCAGGAGCAGACGCTTCGACGTTGAGGGTGTGCCAAGCACGGACGCCAAGTGCTCGCACGATCGTTCGCGTTGCGGCAATCCGCTGTGAGTCGTATTGGACGTCGCGGGTGACGTGGAGTGTGCCGGCCTGCTCCCAGATCGGCGAGTGGTCTCGCCCCGGCTGCGGCGTCAAGTGCGCGTTGGGATACGAGATGAGGCTGCGATGAATGGACTCCCTATGCCTCCAGAGCGCGGGGAACTGCGTTTGCTCCTCCCAGCCGCGCTCCGAGTCGAACGCACCTAGTGAGCCCCGTATCTGCCGATCCTGCGGTCCCACGTTGCAGACCTCACTCAGAGCCGCCACAGGGATCCGTGCGATAACTTGAGTGCCGTCCGTCGCCCAGAGTTCGCCCCTCTTGAGCCCGGCCGCGAACTGGCCGGTTAAGGCCCACCTCCATCGCGCACTCGACCAGGGTCCGTCCCCGACAGGACCCTCCACAATCTCGCCCCACTGCTCGCCGCCGACCATGAGGGTGCTGCCGCCGACGGGCGGGCCGTCGAACTGCAGGACCGGGGTTGACGCGCCCGCCTGCACTGCCCTCACCAATGCCAGCGCGTCGGTCTCTTGGTACGGCGCCCGCCAAAGGTTGACGAAGAGGCCCCGCCCGGTTGGGCTCTCGTCCTCCCCCAGCCTCCTGGCGACCAGCAGCGTCTCGGCGATCCCCGTGTCGAAGGACATCGAGCGCAGGTTCGGGTCGTGGGAGGAGACGACGTACTCAACCTCGTAGCGGCCCGAGAGCATCCGGCGGACACCGCCCCACGAACCTCCGGACAAGGCGGTGACCGGCAGCACCAATGCGACGCGCCCTCCAGGCTTCACCATCCGATCGGCCAGGACCGTGAACGAGGATCCATGCCCCGCCATCTGGTTGGCCGGAGTACCTCTCAGGAGTGCGGACGTTCGCTTGGCGATCGCCCCTTCCGATGCGGCATCGCTCTTCGGGACCGAGAACACCCTGGAGATCGCCTCTTGCTTGTCGCCGTCGCTGCCGCGCCTGGTAAAGGGAGGATTGCTGATGACCAGATCGGCCTTCGGCCGCTGGACGACGCCCCCGTTGCCGGTTGTCGCACCGATCTGCTCTTGCGTCCCGGAGAAGACGTACTGGACTGCCGGGGCCTCCAGCCAGTCCAGGGAGCCAAGCCAGACTTTCCCGGCTTCCGAGCCCTGGAAGTCCTTCTGTGTGTCCGTGCCCAATCTGAGCGTGTGGAGTTGCATCTGCTCGAACCGCACCGACGGGGACATGGCCGCCAGCGTCGCCGCGGTCAGGTGGATCGCGGCTTGCACCACATCGGCGCCGTTGATGACCCGTTCTACGAGGATCTGATGCAGCAGCGGATCGTCGGCCTCCGGGCGGGCGACGGCGGAGTAGTTCTGGACGATCTGCCGGTAGGCAGCCATGAGCAGCGTGCCCGTGCCGCAGGCTGGGTCGACCACGCACAACTCCCCCAGCCCCTCCGGGTCGCTCCAGTCGACGTGCTCCCATCCCTCCGGCGACAAGGCCAGCCCGGCCAGCAGAGTGGAAGCGGGAATCGTCGTGTAGAAGGCGGCCAGCAGCTTGCGATCCGCAATCAGCCGGTTGAAGACCCTGCCGGCCAAGTCGTGCCGTCCGACCGCGCCCATCGCTAGCAGAGCGGAGGCCGTTTCGGCGCACTCGGTGAGAACCTCCGCCGCCTCGACTTCAGTGAGTTCCCGCACGGCGTCACGAGCCATGCTGAAGAGGGGGTAGTAGTCCACGTCCAGGATGTAGTCCCAGCCCTGGAGCAGCGTCAGGCGCGAAAAGCGTCCGTCGCGGACCGCCGCGCTGATCGGTTGGAAGGCCGCCTCCCCGCTGGCGAGTCTCTCCTGGAAAACCATCGCATTGATGATCACGAGCGCCGCCATGTTGGCGGTCGCGTTGTCGGCCGGCTCCGCGCCGAACACCCTTGCGACGCGGCCCAGTGTGCCCGGCGCTGCGTAGAGCCGGGATCCGGCCCGCTCGGCGCCGTCGTTGAGCAGATCGACCGCCTCGTCCAGATTGCTCGCCGGCGGGGTGGTACGCGCGACGGAGTCTCCCAACTCGATCGCGGTACCGTCGCGCGCGGGGCCCGATGTGCCGTCGATCCGCCATTCCTGCCAGCGCAGCTTTGCAGTTCCGATCTGCTCGTACAGGTGTCGTTGGGGTGTCGAGCGGAGGCGCTCCGGGACCGCGACGGCGAAGGCGTTCTGGACTCTCTGCCCGCCGATGTCCATGCCCAGGCGCGAGAGCGCGTCCGCTTCGACCGTCCGGGCCGGCTCGAACTCCGTCTCGACCACGACCGGGCCCTCGGAGAGGCGCACCACGATGTCCGGTCGCTTGCCGCCGACCAGCGTCTCCGCGGCGGCGTCCGGCAGGTTGCAGCGTTCCCGGAAGAACCGCGCCAGGGCGTCGTTGAGGATGCTCTCGTGGCTGCGGTCGTCGGTGGGGGGTGTCATGGGATGGTGATCTGCGTCACAAGGGCCGCGCTTGCGGGTTCCCGCTGGGGACCTCGACCATTCGCAGCCCTTGCTTCTCGAAGAATTTGATGATTGCTTGGGTGTAGTCTGGCATGGGCTCGATGTCCACAACCCGCGCTAGTTCCCGCCCCGACCGCGTTAGGGAAACGCCGGACACCCTGAACTCTCCGTCTTTGCTTCGCTCTCCGGTTGGTTCAAGAAGCCAGAATCGACCTTGGAAGCGGAACGGGATCCGGACGATGCTCGTGTTGTCCGGCAACGCTACGCCGAGGCACAGCCGGTAGTCGTAGTACGAGTTGTAGTCAGCGATTATCAGGCGATGCTCGTTCAGGACGTTGAGAGCATCGAAGTTGAGGCCGTACGGACGGAGGGAGTTGCTCGCCGCATTCTCCCCCAACGAAGGCACTCTCACGTCCGCGAAAGAGCTGTCAGTCCCTCCGATTGAGATGGACGCAGAGCAAAGCTTCCGGAAGAGGAGCGCGGTGGGACGGTCCAGGTCTTTCAGCACACCGAGCGTTAGAATGGATGTGCCGCCCGGGCGTTCCACTTCTCCAGCAAGAACCTTTGCCCACAGCTTCTGCATCTCCTCCGAGGACACATCCTGAGCCAGGTTGAAGAAGTGTGCGGCCCAGTCGTGGTCTGGTTCATGATCCGTTACGGCCGTGTCCTCAAGTTCGTCCGCGGCCTGGGCAGCAATCGCCGAGATGTTGCGTTGCCGCTTCTCATCCTGAAAGAGCACTCTCTGCTCAATGTCCGCCTTCGACATCGCGATCTCAGCCGTCGTTATCACTCCCGACTCAGTCAACTGCCCCCGAACCTCGCCCTGGGCAGCAGCGATCCGGGGCAATGACTCTGCCTGTGCCGCAGCGAGGATGGCCAATGCATCCGCTTCACCCTGCGCTGCGATCCGCTTGGCCTCCGCCTCTCTGCGGGCCTTCCAGGGTGCCAGCATCGGGCCGGCGATACTTCCGATCCCGCTCGCGACGTACTTGCCAAGAACCAAGACGCCGAGTGAAGGCATGACGAGTTCCTCCATCGCTGCGACGTTGCCACCCGCCTCTCCAGCGGCACGAGCCTAGTCAGCAGCGTGCTTCGCTTGGTTGATCCTGGGGAAGCGTAGAACACCTGTGCGCATCGCGCCAGTGTGGGCTCTGCTAGTCCCCTCACCCCTCTCAACCACCCTCACACCACCCCACCCGACCCCTACTCACACCCCGTCGCGATGGACAGGGCGCGGCAGACCTCGCCCATCTTCTCCTCGCTCAGTTCGCCGACGTAGCCGCGCAGCCGGCGCTGATCGACCGTCTGCACGTTGTCGAGGCTCACCACCGACGGGCCCTTGAGGCCCTCGTCGGTCCCGACGCGCACCTCGCTGGGCGCGCCGCGGATGGTCGAGGTCACCTCGGCGACCGTCGCCGTGCGCAGGAAGCGCAGCGCCACGTCGCGGGTCAGCACCACCACCGGGCGCCGCTTGTTGGGCGCGGCGAAGTCGCAGCGCCAGATCTCACCCTGACGCAGGTCCACGCCCTACTCCTCGCCCCACGCCTGGACGCTCTCCCACTCGGCGACCTCGGCCTCGCTCTGCGGCGCCCGCGTGTAGGCCTGCTCGTACTGCCGCGCGATGTCCTCGCTGCGCTTCTTGACGAGGTAGGCCGCGGCGGCCTCGCGCAGCACGGCCGAGCGCCCGCGCTCGCGCACTTCGGGCCGCTCGTCGAGTTCCGCCAGCAGTTCCTCGTCGAAGGTGATCTGTATCGGTTTCATGTGGATGATCGTACCACATCCACGCGCCACATCGCAAGCCGCGCCGCAGCGACGGGCCCACCCCAGGCCCGGTCCCTGCTCCCCTGCGCGTTGCCATCCTTCCGATCTCGCCGGTATGATCATATCGATCGGGAAGTCGGATCGAGGAGCCATGCACATCTCCGAGCGCGGCCAGATCACCATCCCCAAGCCGCTGCGCGACCGTTTCGGCATGCATCACAACGTCGAGGTCGAGGTGACCCCGACCGATGAGGGCCTCCTGATCCGCAAGCGCATGCGGGGGCGGGACGCTGTCGCGCGGATCTACGGCATCCTGAGTCGCGACGGGAACGACGCCTACCCGGTCGCCGACACGGACGCCTACATCGAGGAGATCCGGGGACGGTGATCACCGCCGTCGACACGAGCGTCCTGGTGGACGCGTTGACGCCCGACGAGCGCTTCGGCCCACAGGCACGGGATTGGCTGATCGCCGCCTACGACGCCGGCGCGATCCTCGTCTGCGACGTCGTCTACGCGGAACTCGCCCCGCGCTTCCCCGAGCGGGCCGCGCTCGACGCGGCGCTGCGCGCGGTCAACGCCACGCTCTCGCCGATCGACTCGGCGATGGCCTGGGAGGCCGGGCGCCGCTGGAACCGGTACCGTCTCGCCGGCGGCCCGCGCGAGCGCATTCTGGCGGACTTCCTAATCGGCGCGCACGCCCTCGCCGCCGCCGACCGCTTCCTCACCCGCGACCGGGGCTTCTACCGCAGCTACTTCCCCGAGTTGCTCCAGTCGTCCGCGCGGTAGCGCCACCCCCGATCCGTCACCCCGCCCACGGATCGACGACCGCCACGCCCAGGTCCTCGAAATCCCGCACGTTGCGCGCCGCGACGGCCTACTCCTCGCCCCACGCCTGCACGCGCTCGCACTCGGCGATCTCCGTCTCGCTTTGCGGGACGCGCCGGTAGGCCTCCTTGCAGCAGCGGTCGATCTCGGTTTCGCCGTCATCCCGGAGATCGGGCGGCTCACGGCGCCGCGGCACGCGCCGCGGCGGCGCCAGCGACTCCGCCCGCGCCTCGGGCGCGAGCAACCACTCCTTGATGTTCCGATATTCCGTCACGGCTGATCTTTCGTGGTCACCTGCGAGCCAGACTGCGGGCTCACCACTTCCCAGCCTACCCCCACCCCCGACCGACCGCCCCTGCTACCGTCCCCCCATGCCCGACCTCTGGTCCGCCCTGCACGCCGCGATCGACGCCCACCAGCCCGACCGCCTCGACCCCGGCGACCACCCGCCCGCCGCCGTGCTCATCCCCGTTCTGCCCCGCGACGAGCCGCACATCGTCTTCACCGTGCGCAGCCAGCTGGTCGAGCACCACAAGGGCGAGGTCTCCTTCCCCGGCGGCATCTGGGAGCCCGACGACGAGAACCTGCGCCGCACCGCCCTGCGCGAGGCCTGGGAGGAGACCGGCATCGACCCCAACCACGTCCGTGTGCTGGGCGAGGTGAGCCACTTCGTGACCATCTCGAACTTCCACGTCACGCCGTTCCTGGGGCTGCTCGACCGCGCGCCCTACCCCTTCCGCGCCAGCGAGGTCGAGGTGGCCGAGATCCTCGAGGTGCCGCTGTCGCACCTGCTCGACCCGGCCAACCACGGCGTCCGCCCGCTGGAGCGCGACGGCGTGCGCTACGAGCTGCGCGACTACCTCTGGCGCGAGCACGTGATCTGGGGCGCGACGGGGGCCATCCTGCGCCGCCTGCTCGAGGAGGTCGGCGTGCAGCTGGGCATCGCCCACTGACCGGCCGGCGTTGGGCCGGCCGCTCAGGACGGCGGGTCGCCGCCGCTGACCAGCATCACGTCGCCGCCCACGCCGACGAACAGCGTGCCGTCGGGAGCCCCGTCGCCGCTGCCGAAGCGGAAAATGACCTCCAGCCCGGCGATGACCTCCGTCTCGACGACGCCCTTCGCGACCCAGGCGTGCGGGCCGCAGCGCACGTCGACCCGCGCCAGCGACGGCCACAGCACCAGCCGCAGCGTCCCCGTCAGGCTGCGATGGCGGATCGCGTAGACGGCCTCGCCCTCGCCGGGCGTGTAGGGCTCGCGCACGGCCTCGGCGTCGAACAGCGCCGCGATGGCCTGCGCCGCCTCGCGCGTCACGCCGGCGAACGTCTGGCGCGGCCGCAGCGGCACCCCCTCAGTCACGACGCGGCTCCGGCGGTCGCGGCCGGGCCCGACCCTCGGGCGCGCGCAGCTCGGGCGGCGACGGCGGCTCGGGCCGGCGCCAGTGCTCGGCCAGCGCGGCCTCGGCCCCCTCCGAGCCGGGCGTGTAGTAGCGGCGCCCCGCCAGCGCGTCGGGCAGGTGGACCTGGTCGGGCGCGACGTGGCCGGGCCGGTCGTGCGCGTACTGGTAGCCGGCCCCGTAGCCCAGCGACTGCATCAGCCCCGTGACGGCGTTGCGCAGGTGCAGCGGCACCGGCAGCTGCCCGCGCTCGCGCACGTCGGCCAGGGCCGCCTGGTACGACGTCAGCGCCGTGTTGCTCTTCGGCGCGAGCGCCAGGTAGAGCGCCGCCTCGGCCAGGATGAGGTAGCCCTCGGGCAGGCCCACGAAGTGCACCGCCTGCTGCGCCGACGTCGCCACGCCCAGCGCCTGCGGGTCGGCCAGGCCCACGTCCTCGGCCGCCAGGATCACCATCCGCCGCACGATGAACAGCGGGTCCTCGCCGGCCTCCAGCATGCGCGCCAGCCAGTACAGCGCCGCGTCGGGGTCGGAGCCGCGCAGCGACTTGATGAAGGCCGAGATGGTGTCGTAGTGGGCGTCGCCCGACTTGTCGTGCCGCAGCCGCCGCTCGACGATCGCCTCCACGTCGGCCACCGCGACCGCCCGCGGCGCCACGCTCCCCTCGGCCGCCACATCCTGCACCGCCAGCTCCAGCGTGTTCAGCGCCACGCGGGCGTCGCCGCCGCTCAGCTCGACCAGCGCCGCCAGCGCCTCCTCCCCCACCTCGACGCCGGCGCCCGCCAGCCCGCGCTCATCGTCGGCCAGCGCCCGGTCGAGCAGCGCCCGCAGCTCGGCCGGCGCGAGCGGCGCCAGCGTGAACACCCGCGAGCGCGACAGCAGCGGCGCGATGACCTCGAACGACGGGTTCTCCGTCGTCGCGCCGATCAGCGTCACCGTGCCGTCCTCGACGTAGGGCAGCACGGCGTCCTGCTGCGCCTTGTTGAAGCGGTGGATCTCGTCGATGAAGAGGATCGTGCGGGGGCCGCCGTCGCGGCCGCGGGCCTGGGCGTCGGCCATCGCCGCGCGCAGGTCGGCCACGCCGCTCGACACCGCCGACAGCTGCACGAAGACCGACCGCGTCGCCCGCGCCACGATCCGCGCCAGGGTCGTCTTGCCCACCCCCGGCGGCCCCCAGAAGATCGCCGACGGCACGGCGTCGCGCTCGATCGCCCGGCGCAGCGGCCGCCCCTCGCCGATCAGCGCCTCCTGGCCGGCGAACTCGGCCAGCGAGCGCGGGCGCATGCGGGCGGCCAGCGGCGCCCGCGGGTCGACCGCGTCGAGCGCCGCCGGCGAATCGAACAGGCTGGGGCCGCCCAGCGCGGCCCCCGGGGGGCGTCGGCGTGGCATGGCCGCAGCATAGTGGGGCGGGGCGGGTGGCGCGCCGGCGCGCCGTGCTCCTTGACTGCGCTGCGCCCGTTGGTCAGCATGCTTGCGCCATGGCCGCTGCTGGTTAGGAGGTGAGCATCTTGCCAAGAACGACTATCGCTCCCACCGATCCTGTGCTCGTTGAGCAGGGGAAGCTGCTTGACTTCGTCGACCGTGTGACCCAGCGACCAGAGACCCCCGAAGAGTACGTGCGCCAGGAAATAGCCAAGTCGCTGGTCAGGGAATACGGATATTCTCGGTGGCAGATCTCAGTGGAGCAGCCGATCCGTCTAGGTAGCCGAAGGCCACGGGTGGATCTTGCGGTCTACTCGAACGCGGAGAGTCGGGAACAGGGAGACATCCGCCTCATCATTGAGTGCAAGGCACCGTCGGTCGTACCGGCGAGCCGCCGACACGGAGTTGAGCAGCTCAAAAGTTACATGGCGGCTTGTCCTAATGCAGAGTTCGGCATGTGGACGAATGGTGCAGATCGAGTTTGCTTCCGCCGGTTCGAGCGAGACGGCGAGCTCGTGTTCGACGAAGTGCTCGATATCCCCGCCTCAGGCGAGACATCAGATGCTGCCGAACAACCGACCGTCGCGCAGCTGATTCCTGCAGGCTCAGACGCACTCCTGTTCGCGTTTCGCCGGTGCCACAACTACATCACTGGCAACCAGGGGTTGCAGAAGCCAGAGGCGTTCTGGGAACTGCTGAAGCTGATCTTCTGCAAAATTCAAGATGAGCGAGGTTCGGAGCGGTTGCAGTTCTATGCTGCGGCCAGCGAGAGGCACGGGATCAACGGTCCACTCAAAGTCAAGCAGCGGGTTGGGCGACTCTTCGCTGAAGTTCGCGCCGAGTACGATACTATCTTCGCGTCGAACGACGAGATCGCACTCGACCCATCCGTTTTGGCGTTCCTCGTTGCCCAATTGCAGATGTACTCGCTCCTTGAGAGCGACGTCGACGTGAAAGGGCGTGCCTACGAAGAGATCGTGGGTGCGAACCTCCGTGGAGACCGGGGCGAGTTCTTCACACCCCGGAACGTCTGCAACATGTGTGTAGACATGCTACGGCCGACAGAGACCGATACGATTCTGGACCCGGCATGCGGAACCGGCGGATTCCTCATCACTGCAATGAACCACGTTTACGAGGAGATGAAGAGGTCGGAAGCACGTCGAGGAGGAACGCAGGCCCGGCGCGAAGTCGCGCTACGTCAGCGGGTGCAGCGGTTCGCCTCTCGGAGCATCTTCGGCATTGATCTGAACCCGAACTTGGTCAAGTCCAGCAAGATGAACATGGTGATGAATAACGATGGTAGTGGTGGTCTTTTCCAGGGCAATTCACTGGCAAGGCCGGCGATGTGGAGTGAAGAGCTAAGGGACGAGAACTCGCTGGACCGTGTGGACATCCTGTTCACAAACCCTCCGTTCGGCTCAAAGATCCCCATAGATGACCCTTCGATTCTCAGTCAATTCGACCTAGGTCATGCGTGGAGGTACGAGGAGCAGACAGACTCTTGGTACATGACGGACCGCCTCCAAAAGTCGCAACCCCCGGAGATTCTGTTCATTGAGCGGTGCGTACAGTTTCTCACGCCAGGTACCGGGCGGATGGCGATCGTGCTCCCAGACGGGATCCTCGGTTCCCCTGGCCTTGGCTACGTGCGTGAGTGGATTCTCACCAACACAAGAGTCCTCGCGAGCATAGATCTCCATACCGATACGTTCCAACCACATGTATCGGTCCAAACGAGTGTCCTTGTCCTGGAACGAAAGGACAGTGCAACCATTGCGCGTGAAACTGCCTCTGGCGTTCGCTCGGCGTATGAGGTCTTTCTGGCCGTCGTTGAGCGTATCGGTCACGACAAGAGAGGCAACATCACTTACGTCCGCGATGACGAGGGGAATGAGATCGTCGAGGAGATTGCTGAGTCCGACCTGCGAATTGAGTTCGGGGACCCGACCCCGGCGGAGTCGCACGTACAACGCAAGCGAATTGATGACGATACTCCGGAGGTGGCGCGAGCATTCCGCGAATGGCTGACAGATCGTGGCCTCTAGGGAGACCAGATGGGGTGTGTTGTCTTCAAGGTTGCTCGGGAGTGACGCCCGGCGACTAGAGGCGGACGCATACCTGTCCGACGGCTACGGCTTGCGACAAGCCCTTGGGGCATCGGCTGCAGGAATGGTCCCACTCTCTGCCGTCGCTGACGTGAATCTCCCCGGGCGCATGAAGGCCATTGAAGTTGACAAGGAGGTTGGAACACCATTCCTTTCGGCTTCTCAGGTCTTCGAGATACGACCTACACCAAGGAAGTGGTTGGCGGTCCGGAAGACGCCAAACGCGGAAGATCTAGTCGCGCCCAGGGGAACCATCTTGGTGAGCCGCTCGGGTAACGTTGGGCGGGTGATCGCAGCGAATTCGAAGCATGCTGGGATGCTCCTTACCGACGACTTGTTTCGAGTGACGCCTCTCCGAGAGTCGGCGCGAGGCTGGATCTATGCTTGCCTGAGTTCGCCTGCCGTCAGATCGATGATGGTTTCGGCCCAGTATGGTCACGTGGTCAAGCACCTGCAGCCAAGCCACCTGCGGGACCTGCCCGTCCCTGTGCAGTCTGTGACCGACTTGCGGCGCTTTGAGCGGGGGTTCGAGCGAGCCCTCGAGTACCGGGATGGAGCACACGAATGCCTGCTGGCCGCCGAGCGGATTCTGCTCGACCGGCTCCCGAGTTTGAATGCTCCCTCCGAGCGAATGTTCACGCTCGATTCCTTGTCGATTGACAGTGGCAGGCGCCGGCTGGAAGGGTCTTACCATGCTCCTGAGCCGCGCGCGATAATCGCGGCGATGCAGCGCGATGCGGACGCTGTTGTACAGCTCCGGGACGTCACCGATGGCATCTGGTGGATGAGCCGATATAGGAGAACATTCGGGTCCGCTGGGTTCCCGTACGCTAGTGCGGACGATCTGTTTTCCGTCGGGCTGAGGAGCCAGAAGCGCGTCTTACTGCCCAAGGACAAAGCGGAGACATATAGGGCGAAGCCGGGATGGATCGTGATGGCCTGCTCCGGTCAGACTTATGGATTGTTGGGTGCATCCATCCTGATCCAAGAGGAGCAGAGCAGCCTGGTACTGACGCACGACCTCCTGCGAATAGTGCCGTCACCGACTGAGGTCCGTCCAGCCTTCCTGGCTGCCTTCCTCGGGCACCCACAGCTTGGGCGTGTTCTCGCAACGCGCTATGCGTATGGTACTTCAGTCCCTCACCTCGAACCATCTGATATAGCGGAGGTACCCGTACCGCGGTTCGACGACGGTGCGGAGAAGCAGGTAGCGGATCTCCTGCAAGAGTCCACGCAGATGACTCAGCGAGCTGAGGATGCGGAGGCTGAGTTGATCAGGAGCGCCGATCGCGACGTGCGAGTTGCTGCGGGCTTGGCTGGCGACGCAGCCGGCTCCGGTACCGCTTTCTGAGGAGACTCGGCCGCTGCCCCGCCCCGGGTTCCGCCATCCCCACCACCGAACGACCAACGCCTTGACTCCCCTCTCAGCTATCCGCTATACTGCGTTCATGGACCGCGTACCGCGTTCTCTGAGGCCGGCTGGACGCCCCCGCGAAGGCCCCGCTGAGGCCGTGAAAGAACGTGAAAGATCGTGCAAGATCGGGCAAGTGCGTGACGGTTCGTGCCTCCAAATGCTCCCAAATGCGCGCCAATGCAAGCCCATGACGCCCGGTGACTCAGCGTGACCGAGCAGGATCGTCAATGAACATGGGGTTTTTCGCCTTGCGGCCCCCCGGCGGGCGGCCGGCAGGCCCGGAAAAAAACTTTTTGGCTTGGATTTCGGGGGCCGTGACCGCCCTCCGGGCCCGCTTGTCCCCCGGTCGCGGGCAGCGGGCCGAGCGCCTAGATGAGCCGTCGCGGCTGCGAGCCGCGCGTCGCCTGCCAGCGGCGCATCAGCGTCTCGGCCCGGCCCTGCGCCGTCTTCCAGCGCGACTCGTCGTCCTTCGACTGCTTGCGGTCCGGCGGGTGATCGGCCAGCCAGGCCTCGCGCGCCGCCTCGGGGCGCAGCTCGCCCACCATCGCGCCGCGCAGTCCGGCCGCCTTGAGCAGCTCGATCGCCTCCGGGTACGGCACCAGCGGCGCCCCCGTCGATGCCGGCGGGCGGAAGTGCGTGATCGCCACGTCGACGAAGCCGATCAGCGAGTCGGCGTCGATGCCCGGCACCGCCTCGAGCACCTCGCGCGTGGCCCGCTTCTCCGCCACGTACGGCCGCAGCGACTTCGTGTCCTTGTACATCTGCCCGAGCAGCCGGATGGCGAGGCGCTCCCGCCGCTGCGAGAGCAGCAGCATCGCCCAGAAGGCCGCGTGGCACATGTTCGAGAGCTTCCAGCCGTCGTAGCCGGTGCCGCCCTTGCTGCCCGTCTTGACCGGCAACTGGCCGGCGAAGTCGCGCGCCGCGATCTCGAGGATCGCGCGCCGCCGCTTCGGCGTCTTGTCGCGCGGATCGATCGCCTCGGCGATCCGCTTCAGCATCGTCGCTCGCCTCGCTCTCTCCTGCTAACAGCCGCGCCGCCTCAGACGGCGACCCGCACGATGGTGACACCCTCGCCGCCTTCGCGCCGCTCCGCCCCCTCGAACGACGCGACCAGCGGGTGTTGGCGCAGCAGCTCCCGCACCGCGGTGCGCAGCCGGCCGGTGCCCTTGCCGTGCACCAGCTCCAGCCGGTGCAGCCCCGCCCGGTAGGCCGCGTCGAGGAACGACTCGACCGCCGGCAGCGCCTCGTCGAGCGTCTGGCCGCGCATGTCGAGCCGGCTCTCGGCCTGCGCCGGCGCGACATCGACGTGGACGCCGCCCCCGGTCCCCCGCACCTCGGACCCGTGGCGCGTGGTGCGCTCCACCTGCTCGACGGGCACGCGGCTGCGCAGCGCCCCCAGCTGGACCTCGACGAAGCCCTCCCCGTCGACCGGGCCCAGCGCGTCGCCGGCCTGCTCGACGCCGGCCAGGAAGACCTTGTCGCCGGCGCGGATGGCCGCCGGGTCGGGCGGGGGCTGAGCCCGTCGCGCCCGCCGCCGCCGCGTCTCGGCG
>JAPOXB010000183.1 GCA_026707335.1 Chloroflexota bacterium | reverse complement strand
ACCCATCTGCTCATGATCACACGCATCGCATGCTCCTCTCGAGCTGCACGACGCCGATAAGTAATGAGGGAATGAACCCGCCCGCCCATCCGCGGCCGGAGGTCGCGGCGCGCAGGCGGCGGCGCCGCAGTGTAAATCACAACCTATTCCCCCGAACCGAGGATGTCCAGCGGTCCGGGCGGGGCGTGTTGACGTAGCGGCGGCGGCCGCGGGTTGGTCGCTGGGGGGCGGGCTGGGTACGGTGAGCGCGACGGTCGGCGGCCCGGACGACGCGGGCCCGGCAGGGAGCATTCCGGTGGAAGTCTACATTCTGATCTTGGTCGCGCTGCTGTTCCTCTCGGGGTTCTTCTCCAGCGCGGAGACGGCGTTCCTTTCGCTGGAGCGCGTGCAGGTCGCGGAGCGGCTGAGCGCGGGTGTGCCGGGCGCGCGGCGTGTCGCGGCGCTGCTCGAGTCGCCGCGGCGGCTGCTGTCGGCGATCCTGCTGGGCAACAACCTGGCGAATACGGGCGCGGCGGCGGTGGGCACGGCCATCGCGACGGAACTCGTCGCCGGTGGCCCCGGCGTCCTGGCGGCCACGCTCGTCGTCACCGTGCTGCTGGTGATCTTCGGCGAGGTCGCCCCCAAGACGACGGCGCTGCACCACAACTTCGCGGTCGCCCGCATCTACGCCTTGCCCCTGCAGGGCTGGTCGCGCGCCACCACCCCAGCCGTCACCGTGCTCGACGCCCTGAGCCGCCTGCTGCTTTCGGTGATCGGCGAGCAGAGCAAGTCGCGGTCGGCGCTGAGCCTGGGCGAACTGCGCTCGGCGATCCGTCTGGGCGCGGAGACGGGCACGATCGAGCGCGACGAGTCGGCGATGCTGCTGGGTGCGCTGGCTCTGCCCACGCAGCAGGTGCGAAGCGTGATGACGCCGCGCGTCAGCATCGTGGCGGTCGAGGCCGACGCGCCGCTCGCCGAAGTGGCGACCACCCTTGCCGAGTCGGGCTTCCTGCGGCTGCTGGTGCAGGACGGATCCCTGGACGAGATCGTGGGATTCGTGCACGTCAGCGACGTGAGCGCCGCCCAGGCCGGCGGCGGCGAACAGCCCGGCCGCGCCCGCGACCTGATGCGGGAGGTGGCCTTCGAGTCGGAGCGGGCGCCGGTGACGCGGGTGCTGGAGTCGATGCAGCAGAGCGGCTCGCACCTCGCCGTGCTGGTCGACGAGTTCGGCGCGACGTCGGGCATCGTCACGCTGGAGGACATCCTGGAGGAGGTCGTGGGCGAGATCCGCAGCGAGAGCGGTCCGCAGCGCAGCGACGTGGCCGTGCGCGTGGGCGGACGCCTCTACGTCGAAGGGCAGCGGCCGCTCGGCGACCTCGGGCAGGAACTCGACGCCGACCTTGCCCACGGCGAGGCGGAGAGCGTGGGCGGGCTGGTGCTGGCCCACCTGCGCCACATCCCGTCGCGGGGCGAGTGGGTGTCGCACGGCGGCTACCGCTTCACCGTCATGGCGGCCGACGGGCGCCGCGTGCGGCTGGTCGCCGTCGAGCCGGAAGCGGGGCCGGAGGACGAAATGGCCCCCGCTGAGATCGGCGACGCCGCCGCGCCGGAGCGGGACGACTGATGGACTTCGCGATCTTCACGGTCTGCGCGCTGGCCATCGCGCTGGCGGGTCCGGTCCTGGTGCGCGCCGTCGAGGGCGTCGGCGAGCGCACGGGGCTGGGCCATCTCTGGCTGGGCACGGTGCTGCTGGCCGGCGCGACCTCGCTGCCGGAGCTGGTCAGCGTCGTCGCGGCGGCGGGGATCGATCAGCCCGACATCGCGGTGGGGACCGTGCTCGGCTCGAACATGTTCAACATGACCATCTTCGGGGTCGTGCTGGTCCTCTTCCCCCTGGCCGTGCGCACGAACCGGGCCGGCGCGCTGACTGGCGGCGTGGCCATCGTGCTGGCGGCGGCGACGCTGGTCTTCCTCCTCAGCGGCGGCGGCGAACTGGGGCACGTAGGCGGCGGCGCGATCGTGCTGCTGGCGCTCTACGTCGGCGGCTCGCTGATGCTGTTCCGCGAGGACCGACGCGCGGCGACCGCGTCGGCGAACCCGGACGTGGAGGCGCAGCCGGCTTCAATGCCCCACCGCGGCGACGTGTTGCAACTGGTCGCGGCGACGGCGGTGGTCTTCGTCGCCTCGCTGTTCCTGCCCAGCGCGGCCGAGGGGATCGCCGAGACGCTGGGGGTGAGCGGCGGCGTCGTGGGCGTCGTCGGCGTGGCGCTGGCGACGTCGTTGCCCGAGGTCGTGACGTCGGCGGTGGCGCTGTGGCGGGGGGCGCCGGGGCTGGTCGTGGGCAACGTCTTCGGCAGCAACGTGTTCAACGTCGCGGTGCTGTTCCCCGGCGACCTCGCCCTCGACGAGGGACCGCTGCTGGCCGCGGCGATGGACGAGCAGGCGGTGACGGCCGCCTTCGGGCTGCTGCTGATGCTGCTGGCGCTGGCCGCCCTGGTCGAGCGGATGCCGTGGTCGTCGCAGGGCGGACGCGGGCTGCTGCGGCGGTCGCGGGCGCTGCGGCTGCTCGGCGCCGGCATCCTCGCCGGCTACCTGGTGGGCGTCGTCGTGACGGTGAGCCTGGGCATCGAGACGGGCTAGCGCGATTGCCGGCGGGACGCCGCGCCGAAACGCGGCTTCGCTACCGCTCTCCGACAGCGGCGAGTTCCCGCACCTCCACGATGAGTTCCCGGCCCAGCGCTCCCAACGCCTCGTTGAGTCGGCTGGCGGCGGTCCCGTGGTGCGGCGCGAGCATGCGGCGGACGACCTTCTCATCGACGCCCAGACGGCGAGCGAGTTCCACCCGGGATAGCCCACTCTCGCGGAACGCCAGCGTGAAGGCCGCCTTGGCCGCCATATCGGCCGGCACGGCCACGGGCTGCTCATCCTCGATGGGCGCACTCGGCACGGGGATCGGCTCACCGTCATCGATCCGTCCGGCGATCGCCTCCTCCAGCGCGTCGCGCGCCTCCCTGAGCGCCTCCGCTTCATCGGCGCCGGAGGTCAGACACTCCGGCAGGTCGCGGAACGACACGACGACCTCGCCGGGTCCCGTCCGTTCAAGCCGGCTGGGGTAGATGAATCGCATCGGGCGTTACCTCCCTTCGAAGTCGTCGCGGTCGATCCCAAGTTGGCGCAGCATGCTTGCGAGCAGACCCGCTCCCAACTCCTTACGTCGGCCCTTGACGACGGTCTTGCGGTCGCCGTAGTAGAGCGTGACGTGGCTTCCCTTGCCGCGCTTGGCGTCGACGCGCACGGCGACGCCGCGCTCGCGGCCGAGCCTCCGGACCTGCTTGATGAAGCTCCGGCCGTCCACCATCCCAGCATAGGGCATAAGTGTCCGAGACTCACTGCGGCGGCAGCGCCTCTTGCGCCTGGGCATCGAGACGGGCTAGGGCGATTGCCGCGGGCCGGGGCGCGCTGCGATACTTGGAGCACTCGGCGCCCCACGCGCTGGGGCCGGGCCCCGTCACGGGCCCGAGCAGGCGCAGGCCGGAGTGGCGGAACTGGTAGACGCGACGGTCTCAAAAACCGTTGAGGGGCAACCCTCGTGCCGGTTCGAATCCGGCCTCCGGCACCAGCATCGGCCGTGGCGCGACGGGTCGCGACCGTGCCGTGGATGTCAGCGGGGGCGTTGAGGGAGCGGATGCCGAGTGGTGTAATGGTAGCACGTGGGACTTTGGATCCCTCAGTTCAGGTTCGACCCCTGGCTCGGCAGCCAGCAGGCGAGCGCGTTCCCCGGTAGCTCAATTGGTAGAGCGGGCGGCTGTTAACCGCTAGGTCGCAGGTTCGAGTCCTGCCCGGGGAGCCAGGCTTCTCCTTCGATGCGGCGCAACTCAGGCGGAGGCCGGGACGGCCGCGGCGCTCCCGTTCAGGACGCCGCCTGGGCGGCCAGCGCCTCGCGCCCGAACCGCTCGACGGCCTCCAAGGTTTCGCGCACGTCTTCCCACTCAGTCGTGTGGTTGAGGATGCACATCCGGAGGGCGAAGCGTCCCCACAGCAACGTCGACGAGACCAGCGCCGGTTCCTCCCAGAAGACGCGGGCGAGCACGGTCCGATTGACCTTCTCCAGGGCCTCTTCCCCGACCTCGGCGTCCTCGGGGTTCACCCGGAAGCACACGATGCCCAGCGACGTGGGGCTCAGCAGCTCCAGCGACGGGCTGGCCCGCACATGCGCCTCGGCCCGTGCGGCCAGGTCGATGCCCTTCGCGACGGCGCTTCGGAACGCGGCCATCCCGAACACCTGCACCGACATCCACACCTTCAGCGCCCGGAACGACCGGCTGACCTGCATCCCCCGATCCCCGAAGTTCGGGTGATTCGCCCCCCAGATGGTGTCCTGGAGGATGTCGGGCCGGACGGCGAAGGCGTCCTGCAGCGTGCTCGCGTCCTTGACCAGCAGGCACCCGGCCTCGTAGGGCTGGAAGAACCACTTGTGCGGATCGAGCCCGATGGAATCGGCCCGCTCGATCCCGGCGAGCAGCCGCCTTCCCTCATCGGTCACGGCCGCGAAGCCGCCGTACGCCGCGTCGGCGTGCAGCCAGATGCCCTCGGACTCGCAGAAGTCCGCCATCTCCTCGAGCGGGTCGATCGCCCCGGTGCCCACCGCCCCCGCGCTCGCGCACACGATGATGGGGTGGAAGCCCGCGGCGCGATCGTCGGCCACGGCCTGCTTCAGGGCGTCCATGTCCATGCGGAAGAGGCCGTCGCTGGTGACCGTTCGCACGCACTCGGGCCGGACGCCGATGGTCGTGGCGGCGCGGCGCAGCGCCACGTGGCCCTGATCGCCCATGTACACCGTCGCGCGCTCGGGGTGACCGGCCGCCTCCCGCGCGGCCACGAACGCGTCGACCGTGCTCACCGACCCGCCGCTCGTGAAGAGTCCCCCGGCGCCTTCCGGATAGCCGAGCCAGCGCCGGAACCACTCGATGACCACCAACTCCACCTGGCTCGGGCCGCTCCCGGTCAGCCACGTCACCGCATTGATGTTGAAGCCGGCGGCCAGGAAGTCGGCGATGACGCCCGGCCAGGTGGGGGAGGACGGCACGAAGCCGAAGAAGCGCGGGTGATCGAGCCGGGCGGCATAGGGGAGAATCTCGGTCGCCGCCTGCTCCAGCACGTCCTGCGCGGGCCGGCCGCTCTCCGGCGGGTCCTGCATCAGCGCGGCCGCGAGGGCCTCGCGGAACTCGCCGTCCCAGGCGCCTCCCGCCGGCAGCTTCGCGCTGCGCTCCACCAACAGATCGGCCGCCATGCGTGCCAGATCCCGCATCTGGTCGGGCGCCATTTCGAGGTCACGTTGCGTCATCGTCGCCCACCTGGAGCCTTCCACGTTGATCCGCGCGGTTCACCAGCGGGCACACGCTAGCAGGGACCCGGCGTTCACGTGGCTCGATCAGATTGCTTGGTTCGTCGCCGGCGGTTGGATCTCCCCTCCCGACATGTCCGGGCGTTCCGACGTCGGGCCGAGCGGCGTCCGCCCCCACTTCCCCACCGCCGACCGTCCCCTACACTCTGCCCGCGACGACGAGGCGACGACGAAGGAGGCGACGATGGGACCGCTCGACGGCATCCGCGTGGTGGAATTCACGCTGGGCATCCACGGGCCGTACGCGGCGATGCTGCTGGCCGACATGGGGGCGGAGGTGATCAAGGTCGAGCCGCCCGACGGGGACATCAACCGGCAGGCGGCGGTGGTGGGCGGGCCGTACGAGGTGGGGTCGCAGTTCTACGCCTGCAACCGCAACAAGCAGGTGGCCTGCCTCAACCTGCGCACCGACGACGGGCTGGCGGCGGCGAAGCGGCTCGTCGCGACGGCCGACGTGCTGGTCGAAAACCTGCGCGGCGGCGTGCTGGAAGGGCTGGGGCTGGGCTACGACGCACTGGCGGCCGAGCATCCGCGGCTGGTCTACGCTTCGGCCAGCGGCTGGGGGCCGAAGGGGCCGTACGCGACGACGGCCTCGGTCGACATCATCGCGCAGGGGGCGGGCGGCTCGGTGGCGCACACGGGCACGCCCGAGACGCGCCCGCTGCCGGCCGGGGTGGCGCTGGCCGACCACGCCGGGGCGGTCTTCCTGGCGCTGGGCATCATGTTCGCCCTCTACGGGCGCGAGCGCACGGGCCGCGGGCAGCGGGTCGATACGTCGCTGTTCGGCAGCCAGCTGGGGATGCAGGTCTGGGAGTTCAGCCACGTCCTGCTCGACCGGGGCGATCTGTCGATGGGCGGCAAGGGGCACCCGATCGCCCGCGGCATCTGGCACGTGTTCGACGCGGCCGATGAGTCGTTCGTGCTGGCCTGGGTGACCGACGCGCGCTTCGCGGCGCTGTGCGAGGTGATGGGCTGGGACGACTTGGCGAAGGACGCGCGCTTCGCGACGCCCCTCGATCGGGTGGAGAATCACGAGCCTCTGTACGCCGCGCTGCGCGACGGCTTCATCGAGTGGCCGTGGGAGGAACTGCGGCAGCGCCTCGAGGCGACGGACCAGGTGTTCTCGAAGGTGAACACATACACCGACCTGGCGTCGCACCCGCAGGCGCTGGCCAACGACTACGTGACGTCGTTCGAGAGCGCCGAGTACGGCACGCTGCCGATGGTGGGCTTCCCGATCGGCCTGAGCGAGACGCCGGCGACGGTGCGCAGCCGCCCGCCCGACCTGGACGCGCACACGGTCGAGGTGCTGGCCGATCTGGGCTACTCGGGCGAGGAGATCGGCGCGATGATCGCCTCGGGCGCGGTGGGCCACCCGGCGGAGTAGCTGTCGCCGGGATGGCCCCACGCCCGCGACGGCCCGTATCCTCGCCCCGCGCGACGGCGCAGCGACGAAGGAGGCGACGATGGGGCCGCTGGACGGCGTGCGGGTGGTGGAGTTCACGCTGGGCATCCACGGGCCCTATGCGGCCATGCTGCTGGCCGACATGGGCGCCGAGGTGATCAAGGTCGAGCCGCCCAACGGCGACATCAACCGGCTGGTGACGGTGGTGCACAAGCCCTACCGGGTGCCCACGCAGTGGTACGCCTGCAACCGCAACAAGCGGGTCGCCTGCCTCAACTTGCGCAAGCCCGAGGGGCTGGCCGCGGCGAAGCGGCTCGTCGCGACGGCCGACGTGCTGGTCGAGAACCTGCGCGGCGGCGTGCTGGAGCGCCTGGGGCTCGACTACGAGACGCTGGCGGCAGAGCATCCGCGGCTGATCTACGCGTCGGCGAGCGGCTGGGGGCCGGAGGGGCCGCTGAAGACGATGGCGGCGGTGGACATCATCGCGCAGGCGGCGGGGGGCATGGTCTGGCACACGGGCACGCCGGAGACGGGGCCGCTGCCCGCCGGGGTCGCGCTGGCCGACCACGCCGGCGCGGTGTTCCTGGCGCTGGGCATCATGTTCGCCCTCTACGGGCGCGAGCGGACGGGACGCGGCCAGCGGGTCGATACGTCGCTGTTCGGCAGCCAGATCGCGATGCAGGCCTGGGAGATGAGCCACTACCTGCTGGGCGGGGGCGATCCACCGCGAGCCGGCAAGGGGCACATCCTGGCGCGGTCGATCTGGCACGTGTTCGACGCGGCCGACGCGTCGTTCGGGCTGACCTGGGTGAGCGACGATCGCTTCGCGGGGCTGTGCGACATCCTGGGCCGCGACGACCTGGCCCGGGATCGGCGCTTCGGGACGGCCATCTCGCGCGTGGGCAACGATAAGGCGCTGTACGCGGAGCTGGTGGATGCGTTCCGGGACTGGCCGTGGTCCGAGCTGGAGGCGCGCTTCATCGAGACGGATCAGGTGTACACGAAGGTGAACTCGTACGCCGACCTGGCCTCGCATCCGCAGGCGCTGGCGAACGACTACGTGACGTCGTTCGAGAGCGAGGAGTACGGCCCGCTGCCGATGGTCGGGTTCCCCATCCGGCTCAGCGAGACGCCGGCCTCGGTGCGCAGCCGGGCGCCCGAGCTGGACGCGCACACGGCCGAGGTGCTGGCCGAGCTGGGCTACTCGGACGAGGAGATCGGCGGGCTGTTCGCCTCGCGCGCCGCCGGCCACGCGGCGGAGTAGGGGCGCCGGTAGCCTAAGCTCCGCAGCAGGCGCACTCGCGCAGGGGAGATGAGGACGACGATGCGGGTCCGGTTCGTGCAGGCGGTCCTGCTGATGGCGGCGCTCGGGGCGTTGCCGGCCGCGTGCCGGGGGCCGGACCCGGTGGTCATCGCCACGACCGGCGACTACCACCCCTTCAACGTCGTCAACGAGGACGGCGAGATCGACGGCCTGGAGCGCGAGCTGGGCGACGAACTGTGCCGGCGCGCCGATCTCGAGTGCGAGTGGATCCTGAGCGAGTGGGAGACGATGATCCCCGACCTGGTGGCGGAGGAGTTCGACGTCATCCTGGCCGGCATGAGCATCACGGCCGAGCGGGAGGAGCGGATCGATTTCACGGAGGCCTACTACCCGCCGACCCCGTCCGTGTACGTGGCGATGGCCGGCGCGGGCGACGCCGCCGCCGAAGGCACGATCGGACTGGCGGAGAACACCATCTACTCCGACTACTTCGCCGAGTTGGGCCGGCCGTTCGTGCCGCTGGATATCTCGATGGACGCGGTCGATGCCGTGCTCAGCGGCGAGGTCGACGCGGTCCTCGTGGACCACGGCTACGGCGTGGAGAAGCTCGCGGAGCACGAGGGCCAACTGGCGATCGTTGGGCCGTCGGTGCTGCTCGACCGGGGCCTCGGCATGGGCGTCCGCACGGGCAGCGACCTGAAGGCCAAGCTCGACGAGGCCCTGGCCTCGATGAAGGCCGACGGCACCCTGAACGCGATCATCGTGAAGTGGGTCGGCGCGGGCGCGTCCACGTTCGAGTAGCGGACCTCACCACCCAACCTCCTCCATCTGGACGATGGAGCGGGGAGGCCGGAGAGGGGCGATTGCTTCGCCGGCGCCGCCGGAACGGGGTCGCGTATCCTGGTCGGGCTTGCGATCCTCCCAGCCCGAGCGCGTCTGCGCTGCACACCCACACGCCGTCTGATGCCTGAACTGTATCGCTCAACCTTCGAGATTCAGGAGCCGATCGACCAAGTCGCCGAGACGGCTCGCTCGTGGGTTCTTGCTGCCAACCGCTTTCCTGGCGACGTCACCGCGTCCAACGGAGTGTGGAAGGCCGATGGGCAGACGCTGGAGATTTGGGCTGGGGAGTGCGCGGGGGAGTCGGCGTATGAGATGCAGTGGGCGTTCCCTGCCAAGTCATCCGGCGACTTCTGGCGGATCGAGTTGCAACTGGCGGCATCGGGCGGACCTACGATCGCCGAAGCGCGCGTGCATCGTGAGCGAATCTCGTACGCCGGCGACCCCGACGACCGCCCGATACGGCTCGCACTAGTACACGAACTGCTCGGCCGGTTCACTTGCTCGCGCGACGGGATCCCCCTGCGTTCCTCGTCGTCGATCGTGCGAGAGGAACACTCGGACGCGTTCTGCAGGCAGGTTCTCCTTGACCCAAGACGCAGCTTCCCGGTCGTGGTCGTTTCTCAGACCGACGACGGTAAGACCGCACTGGACGCGGGCAGGTTGCAGCGTGATCTCGCGGGTCTGTCGGTCGTGGCGCTCTTGGAAGTCCCTGCTTCACGTCGAATCGCCACCGCACTCGGGCGCGGCTTCGCCTGCTACGGCGGCGCAGTTCGGGTCTATCGCCCCGGACTCCAGGTCGGCGATGATTCCCGGCGGCATCACTACACGCTCTTCTCGCGAGCGAGAAGTGCGGCCTTCGGCATGGCGCTGCGTGCGCATGTCGCCGAGCTCTCGGCAGAGACCGGCATCTTGCGCCGCTGTGACGAGATCGCCGACCGGGTCCGCCTGGGCGAGCGGCAGCTCCTCGCGGGCCAAGTGAGCGAATTGACTCGAGCGCTTGAGGAGCAGCGGAGCGTCACCCAGCATCAGGGAGTTGAGGCGACCGAGGTTCTGCGATCTCAACAGGAGAAGATCGACGAACTCGGTGCTGAGATCGAGCGCCTCCGCCAGCAGGTGGCGCGGCAGGACGCCGCGTTAGATTCGGCGGCCAAGGCCCTGGCGGAAGCGCCAGAGCAGGAACCCAGTGATGATCCGACCACGGTCGCTGAAGCGGCGATGCTGGCGCGTGTGCACTGTCCCCACCTTGACATCTTTCCCTCGGCCGAAACGTCGGCCGAGGAGTCCCGATATCAGAACCCGAATGCTGTCTGGCGGAGTCTTGAGCGACTCAACCAGATCGCCGAAGGAATGGCCAACGGGGGTATCACAGAGGAGGTACTCATCGGTGCGCTTCGCGCCCGCGGTCTCGATGTCTCTACCGAGTCAATCGACACGATGCAGCGCCGGCCGGGAACGCGGCAATTTCCCGATGAGAAAGGGCAGCTGTTCGAGATGCCGATGCACGTCAAGCTCGGTGGTGGCAGCGGACAGGACAATCGTTGCCGAATCCATTTCCTGTGGGATCCCGCGATCCGGCGGATCCGGGTGGGGCACGTCGGCCGGCACCTGCCGACCAGCCAAAGTTGAACGAGACTTCTGGCCTCGGCGATCCGTGCGGAGGTGGCCAGGGGCATCGCGATCTACCGAGGATCGCCGCTCGCCGATTCACGTCACAGCTCTACCCGGCGGGCGAATTCAACCCTCGCGGCGGCGTTCGGCGGAGACCTCGGTCACGACGCCGAAGTGGTCGGACAGCGGCTTGCCGCCGTGGAGGTTGCTGATCGCAGCGACGGACCCGACGGTCAAGTCGTCACTGACTGCGATGTGGTCGATGTTGGCGCGTTCCTCGAAGGTCAGATCGGCCGTCGCGATGCTCATGCCCGCCGGGAAGGCGCCGCGGAGCGCCGACCGGAGTTCCGCGGGCGCCCGGCTTCCGGGCCCGATGGCCTGGTTGAAGTCCCCCAGCACGATCAGGCGCGTCGCGGAATCCCGCTTCAGCACCTCGGCGAGACCGGCCAGATACCGCGCGTGGTCTTCCCACTGCCGCTTCTGTTGCGACCCGCGCTTCTTTTCCGTTCGCGATCCGAACCAGGGGATGCAGACGCCGACCACCCTGACCTCACCCACGGGCGTCCGGGTGACCCCAGACACGAACCGGCCGGGCGGCAGCGATCCGGTTCCCTCGCAATCGACCGACTCCCACGGCTCCCGCGACCAGAGGATGACCTTTCGTCGGTCCTTCTTGACGCCGTACCCGGAGTCGGGTTGAGAGCAGATCGCGTGCCCCGGCTGGGCCAGCAGCCCGATGCCGGCCTCGGTGAGACAGACGATGTCGGGCGCATGCGCGTGGATGCGACGCAGGATCTCCTGCCCGCGTGGCGCTCGGTGGGTCGCCCACTCGACGTTCCAATTCACCAGGGTCAGAGGCATGGTCACCCGTCATCCAACTGCCGCACGGCCGTTGTTCCTTCCGCTCGCGCTCACGCCGGTTCGACGACAAGGGGGTGGGTGGAGGCGGGGTCGCCGACGCGGATGCGCACCCGGCCGGCCAGGGCGTCCTCCAGCAGGTCGCCGCAGACCTGGGCGCGCCAGCCGGTGAGCAGGCGCGGCGGACGTTTCGGGTCGCGGCCGGCGAGGTGCCAGTTGATCAGGCGGCGCAGGTCGCCGGCGCCGCCGACCAGCGTGGGGGCGACCTCGCGCTCGATGCAGATCGATTCCAGCAGGGCCTCCAGGGTGAGCGCGAGCATGCGCGCCTGACTGGGGCCGCCGGAGTCGCCGCGATGCTTGGCCGGCAGTTCGTCGGGCGGCAACTCCCGCGCGACCTGCAGGGCGTCGAGCAGGCCGGGACGGTCGCGGTGGGGCAGACGCTCCATGCCGCGCACGCGGCGCAGGTCTTCGAGATCGACGGGGGAGGCCAGCGCGGCGGCGACGAGCAGGTCGTCGCGCAGGATGCGGCGGCGGGGGACGTCGCGATCGCGGGCGAGGTCCTCGCGCCAGTGGGAGAGCTCGCGCACGGCGGCCAATTCGCGCCGGCTGAGCCGCTGCGCCCCGGCGACGCGCCGCCAGCGGTCCTCGGTCAGCTCCCCATGGAGTTGGTCGTCGCGGCGGGCGAGTTCCTCGTCCAGCCATGCTAGGCGGCCGCGGTCTTCGAGCAGCGGGTGGAGCGCCTCGTGGAGCGGGAGCAGGTGCTCGACGTCGGCGGCGGCGTAGGCCACCTGGCGATCGCTGAGCGGCCGGTGCATCCAGTCGCTGCGGGTCTGGCCCCGTTCCGCGTGACGGCGCAGCACCGTGCCGACGAGGCTGTGGTAGGCCAGCGGGTAGCGGTGGCCCAGCAGGCCGGCGGCGATCTGCACGTCGAAGACGCGGGCCGGCAGCGCGCCGGCCTCCAGCCAGCAGAAGCGCGACTCCTGCTCGCCGGCGTGCATCACGACCTCGATCTCGGGGTCGGCGGTCAAGTCCCAGAGCGGGCCGAGGTCGGGCAGGACGAGGGGGTCGAGGATGGCGACGCGGCCCGGCGTCGCGACCTGGGCGAGGGCCAACTCGGGCTGGTAGGTGCGCTCGCTGACGAACTCGGTGTCGAGGGCGAAGATGCTGGCGTCGCGGATCTCGTCGTAGAGGGCGGCGGCCTGGCCGGGGTCGGTGATCAGGCGGGCGTCGGTGGTCGGATCGGGGCGCGGGGCGCGGTCGGGGGCGGTGCGGCGGCGTCGGGGCATCGGGAGGGAGGGTAGCGCCTGGGGCGGCGGGGCGCTCGGGAGTGCGTGCCCGATCGGTCCTACGCGCCGAAGACGGCCTTCACGGGGCACGAGAATCCGGGCAGCACATCCCCGCCGTCGAGGGCCTCGTTCTCGGCGAGCGTCACGATCGCGCCGCCGGCGCTGTGCGCATCGACGGTGCGCGTCGCCGGGTGCACGACCCACACGAGCCGCACGCCGTGGCTCAGCCACATGCGTGCCTTGTCGTGCAACTCGCGGGGGCTGTCGCTCGGGGAGACGACCTCAACGACGAGGTCGGGCACGACTTCGGAGTAGCCCGTGTTCCATGCATCGAGCGGGAGCCGTTGCACCGATGTGAACGCGATGTCAGGCTCGCGCACGGTGTCGGGGTCGCGCGCCAGCCAGACGCCGGAGTCCGAGGCGACGAGCGTGCCCAAGCCCCTCGGCTCGACGAAGCCGAAGAGTGCGCCGCCGAGACGCATCACGATCTTGCCGTGCAATTCTCCCGCCGGCATGGTCTCGTAGAGGACCCCCCGGATCAGTTCGCCGCGCACGCCGCGAGCGGAGAGCCGCAGCAGCTCGTCGGCCGTCAGCAGCGTCGTCTCGGTAGTCGTCATCGTGCCCGCTCCTGGCGTATCCAGTCTACAGGGCCTGGACATTCTAGACGGCCTGATCCGGGGGCGGGACGGCGGGGCGGCGCCGCGCGTGCCCGGGACAGCGTATAATCCGCCCATGACGACTCGCGCGAACTACTACAGCGACACGGCGAGCGAGTTCCTCGTCAAGGCCCGCGCCCACCTCGCCGAGGGGGATCTGCGGCAGGCCTCGGAGAAGGGATGGGGCGCCGCCGCGCAGATGGTGAAGGCCGTCGCCGAGGAGCGGGGCTGGGAGCACAAGACCCACGCCGACCTGTACCGCGCCGTCGCGCGCGTGGCGGAGGAACTGTCCGACTCACGCGTGCAGATTCTCTTCCGCTCGGCCAGCGCCCTGCACCAGAACTTCTACGAGGGCGATATGCCCGAGACGGGCGTCGCCACCGGCCTCGACGACGCCGAGGAGATCGCCGACCTGCTGGCCGCCGTCATGGACTGACCGCCGCCGGCCAACTCGACGACGCGAATCCCCTCGAACGGCTCCATCGGCTCCCCCTACCGACTTCGGCGCCCGGCTACGGGCGCACGCCGACCTTGCCCTTCGGCCCCAACTGACTGCTCACGGTCTCGTAGGCCAACTCCAGGAAGCGGTGCACGTACGAGCGCGTCTGGCGCGGGTCGATGATGTCCTCGATGCCGAAACCCTCGGCCGTGCGGAAGGGGTTGCGGAACTGGAGCAGATACGCCTCGATCTCCCGGCGCTTGGCGTCGGGGTCGGGCGCGGCCGCGATCTCGCGCTTGTAGGCCGCGGCGACGCCGCCCTCGATGGGGATCGATCCCCAGTCGCCCGACGGCCAGCCGACGCGGTAGTTGACACGCCCTACGTTGGCGGTCGCCTGCCCCGCCATGCCGAAGTTCTTGCGCGTGATCACGGTGAAGATCGGCACCGTCGCGAGGTAGGTCGCCCAGTAGGCGCGCATGCCGTGGCGCAGCGTGC
>JAPOXB010000046.1 GCA_026707335.1 Chloroflexota bacterium | reverse complement strand
TGTGGTCACGCCTCCGATTGTCCCGCTCCGGGCCGGGCCGGACAAGCGCCGGGGCGACCCGCATCCCCGCCTGGCCGCGGCCGATCGTCCGCCCGACCGTCGCTTAGGACGGCGCCCCGCCCGTCCCGTCGGAGCGGCTCTGAGTCTCACCCGTGTCAGTCACGTGTCTTCTACTTCTGACTGTTCTCTGGTCACGACGCTGCTATCTTTCGATGCGATCGCTTCATCAAAGGGACATAGATGGCACTGCTCCGCCAACCAAACCGCGGGTTCCTGATCGTCGCCGCTGTGCTGCTGGCCCTGGCGGCCGCGGCTGCGCAGCCCGGTCGCGTTGCCGCGAACGACCAGACGGACTGCGCCTTTGTCGATGGGGTGGCACGGGTAACCGCGGCGACGGCGCAGGTGGTGAACCGGACCGGCGCCGGGACTGCTTTCTACATCGGGAACGATGAGTGGGTGACGGCCGCGCACGTCGTGGAGGGAGGTGGATCGATCCGGCTGCGGACGGAGACGTTCGACCGGGGAGCTTCCCTTGTGGGGCGTGATGTCGCGGCCGATCTGGCGGTGCTGCGAGCCTCGGGAACGGGGCTGACGCCGCTTACGTTCGGCGACCACGCCGCGCTGAGACTGGGGCAGACGCTGGGGGTCGCCGGGTACCCGATGACGGTCAGCGGTTCACCGTCCGTCGCCAGCGGCCTGCTCTCGAAATTCCTCAGTCTCGACGGGATCGCCTATATCCAGACGAGCGCGGAAGTGAGCCCGGGCAACAGCGGCGGCCCCCTGTTCACGGAGTGCGGCCTGATCGTTGGAGTGATCGTCCTAAAGCAAGTTCACGAAGCGATCGAGGGGATCGCTTGGGCCGTCGCCCTGCCCACGATGTTGGACCGCCTACCGCAACTACGCGGAGATCAGGACGTCGCCCCGTCTGGTGAGGCCGCGCTGACCATCACCGCGATCTGCAATCGGCAGTGGGACGGGGAACGGTGGCAGCGGCCCCAGACTAGCGCGGCGTGCCGCGCGGCGGCCGAGGGAGGGCTCCACACGGGCGAGGGGTGGCGTTGGATCGCGGCAGTGCGCGGCGTGGAGGATTGGGCCAACGTGGTCTACCGCTTCGACGGTGGGCCGTCCTTCGGCCGAGGGGGGCGCTGGGCCGCGTTCGGCGCGCTAGCGCCCGGGCTACACACCATTGAGGCACGGGAACGGCGCGCCGGCGTGTGGACGGCCTGGAGCACACCGTACGCCTTCACAATCCGGGGCACACAAGACCTGGCGGCGCCGAGCATCACCGCGCTCTGCAACCAGTGGTGGGATGCTGCAACGGAGACGTGGCAGAAACCTGAGACGGCTGACGCTTGCCATACCGAGGGGGCGATGGGGCTCCGTACAGGCCCGGAGTGGCACTGGGCGGGCGCCGTATCCGGGGTGGAGGATTGGGGCAACGTAGTCTACCGCTTCGACGGCGGGTCAGCGTTCTCTATCGGCAGCGATGAAAACGGGGCGGTGTTCGACGCGCTCACCCCAGGCCAGCACACGATCGAAGTTCGCGAGCTGCGCGGCGGCATCTGGACACCCTGGAGTGCGCCTTACACGTTCACGATCTCAGTGCCACCACGCCCGCCGACGATCACGGCGTTCTGCAATACGCGGTGGGATGTGGCGCTGGGGCAGTGGCAGGAACCGGACACGGAGGAGGGCTGCCGCGCCGCAGGGGTGAACGGCCTTCGCACGGGGGAGTACTGGAACCCGCGAGCGTGGTACCGGGGACTTGAGGACGTGGACAACCCCCGTGAGATCCGCTTCGACAATGGGGCCGCGTTCCGCGCCCGGACTGGCGCAGGATCCTCTGCGTTCGATGCCCTCGGACCCGGTGTTCATACCATCGAAGTGCGTGAGCGCCAGAGCCGTGGCTGGACGGCGTGGAGTGCACCCTACACGTTCACGATCCTCGCGCCGGAGGATGCAACCCCGCCAAGGGTCGACGCCATCTGCAACATGCGGTGGGACGGGGAACGGTGGCTGCGCCCCAATACCGCCGAACAGTGCGAGAGGGTGGACCGTGGCCGCGTGCGCACGGGAGAAGGTTGGCACTGGAGCGCGTGGCTCTGGAACGTGCGGCGCTTCGAGTACGTCGAGTACCGGTTCGACGGTGGCGCGCCATTTTCCTTCCAGTCCGCCGACGATGTCGCGGCGTTCCAATCGCTCGCGGCTGGGCCCCACACGATCGAGGCGCGGGAGCGGCGCCATGGCATGTGGACCGCCTGGTCCGCGCCGTTCACCTTCACGATCCGCTCGTTTAGGAACTTGCGCATCAGAGCGTTCTGCACCGCTCGGTGGGTCGAAGACCGCTGGTATCGGCATGACTCCGCCGAAGAGTGCAAGGCGGCCGGGGCCAACGGCCTGTACAAGGGAGACGCCTGGGACATTTGGATCACGGGCCATGAGAACTTGGAGCACGTCCGGTACAGCATCAACGGTGAGCCCGCTACTACCGGGGCGAACGTGCGCCTGCGTGACCTCAAGCCGGGCGAACACACGATCGAGGTGCGGGAGCGGCGCGGGAGCCAGTGGACTCGCTGGAGCGCTCCCTACACGTTCACGATTCTGCCCCCGGACGCGACACGCCCGCTGCGAATCACCGGCATCTGCAACGCCGAGTGGGTTACGGGCATCGGGTGGACGTTCCCCGGCACCGCGGACGAGTGTCGGGCAGCTGAAGCTGCGGGCCTGTTCACGCCCGCGGGACACAGGTGGATCGCGGTAGTTGTTGGCGTGGAGGATTGGGGGCGGGTTGTCTTCCGCTTCGATGGCGGCGCGCCGTTTTCCTTCGCCTCCGTCGAGGACTCCAGAACGTTCCGCGGTCTCGCGCCTGGCAAGCACACCATTGAGGCGCGCGAACAACGCGGCGGCAAGTGGACTCCCTGGTCCACGCCCTACACGTTCACGACCCGGCGGCGCTAGCTCCGCGACCTCACCGCCGTCGGCGGCGCAAACACGCGACGTGCCGCTGCCTGCGATGTGGCTAAGCTCACGGCCTGGGAGCAGGGCTCACATGGATGGCAAGATCAAGAAGGGGAAGTGGCGCCGCTTCCGGGTGGAAGAGATCAGCGACGATGGCCGCATGCTCGTCCGGGCCGACGGTGGTTCAGTGTGGCGTGGAACTCGACCAGCATCGTTCTCGGTTGGGCAGCGGCCCATGTTCAAGGTGGTCGACATCCGAATGCACGTCCGTCTTGAGGATGGTTCAGAGGACACCTGGGTCATTGAGCAGGCTGGATTCAGTCGTCCCGCTCAGTCCGGCTCTCAGCAAGGAGGTGCTTCGCAGGCAGGGCCGCCACGTCGCGACACAGTCTGCTGGGACTGCGGCCAAGCGCTCAGCAGTGCGGAGAATGACCGCTGCAGCGAGTGTGGGTGGCTGATCTGCGATCGGTGCGATGAGTGCCGCGATCCCCGATCAGACAAGGGTGGGTGTGACGGTCCTCTAAATCGGGGAAGGGACCGCCTGGGGTAAGCGAAACACCCGGCGCGCCGTCTCCGACGTCTCGACAGCGAAGGCCGACGGGGTTTGGCCGCGCAGGGCCGCGATGCAGGCCGCCGCGGCGGGACTGCGTCTTCGCCCGGACCCGACCCGCTACACTGCAAGTCAAACGAGGGGAGCGTGCGATGGAGTGGCACCACGGCGTACCCGAAGGCATCGAGTTGCTGAATTGGGACAAGTCCGAGAGGAACCGCGTGGCCATTGATGCCCGCATGCCGGACCTGATCGACACGCACGTGGGGCAATTCGTCGCCTGCTTCGGCGATGACCAGCAGTTCGCGTTCGGCCACGACCTCGATGACCTGTTTGCGCAGATCCCCGAGGAGGAGCACCCCACAGCGGTGATCGAGGCCGTGCCCGCGCGGGATGAGATCTTGATCCTGTGACCCGCATCCCCGGCTATCTGCGGCCGGTTTCGATCCCGGACGTGGCCGCGCGCCCCAACGTGCATGTCGAGGTGCGCATCGAGGGGGCGCCGCGCGTCTTCGACGTCCATTTCTTGATCGATACTGGCGCTGACGACACGATCTTGCACCCGCGCGACGTGCCGCCACGCATTGCGTCCCTTCTTGCTTCCTCCTTCGACGACCATCCCGAAGGGCGCCAGATCGGTGGCGTCGGCGGCGGCGGGTACATCATCCCCGTCACGGCACGGCTGTCCTTCCGGACCGACACCGGCGCCGGCCGCATCTGGCACGACGCACGCGTCTGGGTCGCCCGGCCGACCGACGCGAACCGGCGGCTGCCCTCCCTGCTCGGCCGCGACCTGCTCCAGCACTTCCGCCTGACCGTCGACTACGAGGCCGACCCGCCCGTCCTGTTGGAGCGGCCCTGACCCTGATCCGACCGGTCCTGCCCGCGGGGCTGGACAGGCGTCACGAAGCCGGAGCCGCCAGCCCAAACACCCGACGCGCCGTCTCCGACGTCTCAGCGGCGAAGGCCGACGAGGTCTGGCCGCGCAGGGATGCGATGCAGGCGGCCGTCTCGGCGACCTGAGCGGGCTCGTTGCGGCGGCCGCGGCGCGACTGAGGCGACAGGTAGGGGCAATCGGTCTCGACGATGATCCGGCCAGGCGGCACGGCCGCCGCCGCGGCGCGCAGGACGTCGTTCTTGGGGTAGGTGACCGGCCCGGCGAAAGAGATCGCGAAGCCCAGGGCGGCGTAGCGACGGGCCAGTGCGCTGTCGCCCGAGAAGCAGTGGATCACCCCCAGCGGCGCGCCACCGGGCCGCGCGCGCCCCGCCGCCCACTCCGACAGGATGGCGACCGTCTCCTCGTGGGCGTCGCGCGAGTGGATCACGACCGGCAGCCCCAGCTCGCCCGCCAGCGACAGTTGGTCGCGGAAGGCCCGCTCCTGGTCGGCGCGGGGCGACAGGTCGCGGTAGAAGTCGAGCCCGATCTCCCCGATCGCGACGACCGGCTCCTTCGCCGCCAGCGCCGCGATGCGCGACCGCGCCGCCGCGTCCCAGTCCTTCGCGTCGTGCGGGTGGAAGCCGACGACGGCGAACACGTCGGGCTCAGCCCGCGCGAGCGCGGCCGCCGCCTCGCTCTCGGCCAAGTCGGTCCCGACCGTCACGATCGCCGTCAATCCGGCCGCGCGCGCCCGCGCCAGCACCGCCGCCCGGTCGCCGTCGAAGGCGCGGTCGTGCAGGTGGGCGTGGGTGTCGATCAGCCCCGCCGCCGCGGCGTCCGTGTTCGGCTGGCTCATCGGCCTGCGCGGCTCATGACCCGAGCCGCGCCTCCTCCTCCTCGACGATCGAGGGGTCGAGCTTCTTGAACAGCGGCGACGGCTTGCGCAGCGGCGCGCCCGGCGTCAGCGCCTGCATCGACCAGCCCTGATCGGCGACCGGCGCCGTCGCGCCGAGGAACTCGTTGAGCCGCTCGCAGCTGAACGGCAGGTAGGGCCACAGCGCCGTGCGCAGCCCCGCGATGACGCTGAGCACCGTGTACAGCGACCGCGCCGTCGCCTGGCGGTCGGTCTTGATCGTCTGCCAGGGCGCCGTCGCGTCGAGGTAGCGGTTCGCCTCCTGCGCCAGCGCGAAGGCCTGCTGCAGGCCCTGCCGCAGATGCACCGCCGCGATCGACTCCCCCACCTGGTCGAGCGTCGCGCGGGTGCGGTCGAGCAGGTGCATCGAGGCCTGGTCCAGCGGGCCCGGCTCGGGCACGGCGCCGTCGAAGTGGCGCACCGTGAAGGTCAGCGTGCGGTGCACCAGGTTGCCCCAGGTCGCGACCAACTCGTCGTTGTTGCGGCGCAGGAACGCCCCCCAGCTGAAGTCGCTGTCGGACGTCTCGGGCATCTGCGCGGCCAGCGCGTAGCGCAGCGGGTCGGGGTCGTAGCGGGTCAGATAGTCCTCGACCCAGACGGCCCAGTTCTGACTGGTGCTCGCCTTGCTGCCCGACATCGTGATGTACTGGTTGGCCGGCACGTCGTAGGGCAGGTTGAGTCCGCCCGCGCCCAGCAGGATGCCCGGCCAGATGATCGTGTGGAAGGGCACGTTGTCCTTGCCGATGAAGTTGTAGATCTTCGCGCCCGGCTGCTCCCAGAAGACCTTCCAGGCGTCGGCGTCGCCCGACCGCTGCGCCCACTCGATCGTCGCCGAGAGGTAGCCGATCACCGCCTCGAACCAGACGTAGATGCGCTTGTCCTCGACGCCCGCGACCTGCGCCGGCAGGCCCTCGGGCACGGGGATGCCCCAAAGGATGTCGCGCGTGATGGCGCGGTCCTGCAGGCCCTCGCGCAGCATCCCCTGGGAGAAGTTGAGCACGTGCCGGCGCCAATGCTCCTTGCCCGACGCGAACCACTCCTCCAGCGGCTCCTCGAGCGCCGACAACTTGAGGAAGTAGTGCTCGCTCTCTCGCAGCTCCGGCGTCGCGCCCGATGTCTTCGAGCGCGGATTGATCAGGTCGGTCGCGTCGAGTTGGCGGCCGCACTCGTCGCACTGGTCGCCGCGCGCTTGCTCGTAGGGGCAGTGCGGGCAGGTGCCCTCGACGTAGCGGTCGGGCAGGAAGCGCTGATCGACCGGGTCGTACAGCAGCGTCTGCGCGGCCGTGTAGAGGTAGCCGTTGTCGAGTAGCCGCCGGAAGAGATCCTGCGCGACCTGGGCGTGGTTGTCCGTCCCGGTCGACGTGAACACGTCCCAGTCGATGCCGATGCCCTCCCAGGTGCGCAGGAAGCCGGCGTGGTACTCGGCCACGACCTCCTCGGGCGAGCGCCCCTCAGCCTCGGCGCGGACGGTGATCGGCGTGCCGTGCACGTCGGAGCCGGAGACCATCGCGACGTGGTTGCCCTTCGCCCGGTGGTAGCGGGCGAAGATGTCGGCCGGCAGGTAGGCGCCGCCCAACTGCCCGTGATGCAGCGGCCCGTTGGCGTAGGGCCAAGCCACGCAGACCAGCACGTTCTCGGTCATGGGGAGACTCTACCGGGGCCGGGCGGTAGGGGCCGCTGCCCCGTCCCGCTTGTATCCGCAGGGCGGGATCTCCCTCCGGCGGGAGCAGACGAAGTACGGGCCGTACCGGCTCCTGCGCGGCATCAGCGCCCCGTCCCCGCACTCCGGGCAGAGGTCGTATCGGGTGGAGCAGCCGTCGTTCGAGCAATGCCGCTCGGCGTCGATGTACCCATCCTCGCAGGTGTCACACGGGAGTGATCGCCAGTCGCACAGCCGGTCGTTCGAGCAACTGAAGAACTCCACGCCGGTCCGAGGGTTGGACCTCCGCTTGACGACGCCGGCGCCGCAGCCCGGGCAGTTGGGAGCGGGCGGCTGCTCCCCGATCACCGACACGGCCTCCCCAGCCTTGAGTTCTTCGACGAAGACCGAGGGACGCTCGGGATCGGCGATCAGATGCACGTGCTCCTTCGCTCGCGTGAGCGCCACGTAGAACAGCCGCCGTTCCTCCGCGTGCTCGAAGCGCTCGTTCGCGGGCAACACGAGGTCGAGGATCGGGTCGTCGGCGATCTCCGCCGGAAACCCGTAGGCGCCGGCCGAGAGTCCGAGCAGCACGACGTAGTCGGCCTCCAGCCCCTTGGCCCGATGCACCGTCATGAAGGACAGCGCGAGATCGTCGAAGTCGGCGGAGAGACGATCCCAGTCCTGCGGCCGAAGATGCCTGTAGCGGCCAAGCACAAGGACGGTTGGCCGGCCGCCACTGGTCCATTCCTTGCTGATCGCCGCCAGCGGTCCGAGGAGCGCCCCCTCGTCGCGCGCGTACCAGATGGACACGCGAGGTTCCGGCACGGCCTTCACCGGACGCATCGCCTTCTTGATCTGGTCCGGGTTCTTCGTCACGAAGGCGGTCGAGACGGACAGCACGCTGCTATTGAGGCGGTAGCTCCGATCCAGCGCGGTCCGAGTGGTCGGGCCGAAGTGGCTCTCGCAATCGATCATGATCTGTGGGTCGCTGCCGGCGAACCGGTAGATCGACTGCCAGTCGTCGCCCACCAGAAACAGCTCCGCGTCGCGCTGGTCGGCGAGCGCCTTGAGGAACCGTGCACGCCCCGCCGAGATGTCCTGGAACTCATCGACCAAGATGAACCGATACGGGCTGCGGTAGGAACCCTCTTCGACGCGGCCCCGCGCTCCGACGATCATGTCCTCGAAGTCAATCGCCGCCTCCTCCCGGAGGGCCTGTTGGTACATCTGGTAGACGACCTCGAAGAGCGCGAGGAACGCGATGCAGCGCTCGGGGTCTGGATGCTTCGCGGCCTTCACGCGAAGGGCCGCGAGGTCGAACTCGTTCGACTTGAAGTGCCCGAGGAACGTGCCGAGGAGCGCGGTGAGGCGGGTCGTGTAGTTCAACTCCTCGAGTCTGGCCCACAGCTTCTCCGGACCGATCGGCCGCAGTCCCACGCCGTTCGCCCGCAGCGTGGCTTCCAGGTCGCTCAGGAGCGTCCCTTCGTGCTTCTGATAGCTATAGGTCTCCAGCAGGGTGGTGCCGTGCTCTCTGTGGACCACCCGCTTCCACTTCATCGCCTCCGTGTACTTCCGCCTGTCGATGAACGGCGGGGTCGATCCATCCCGATGGATCGCGAAGTGCTCCAAGTAGATCCCGTAATCCGGCAGGAAGAAGTCGGGCAGGTAGCGCGGGCGATCCGAGCCGCCGGGCTTGAACGGGAACTGCTCCTCGTACCGGAAGTCCACTGAATTGCAGTAGAGGAAGTTCGCGATCTCGAGCTCCTGGAGGCTCTTGACGAGATCTCCCGACAGCGCCCGCAACTCGACCGAGCGGACGTACCGGTAGTACTCGTCCTTGCTCTTGAACATGAACAGGTTGCGGTAGGGCAGCAGCCCGCTGTGCAGCGCAGGCTCCACGCGCGCGGCGGTGTTCGGGTCGGCCAGGGCCGCGCGCAGGAATCCCTGGATCGCCACCCGCAGCCGCGCGCGATCCTCGGCCATCTTGGAAACCTTGAACTGGCCGCCGCCCTCACCGAGCACGCCGCGGCCCAGCGCGTGGAACGTCCGCACATCCGCACGCAACCCGGCCTTGCCGGCCCTCCCGATGACCTCCTCCGTCGAGTTGCGGTTATACGACAGGATCAGGATCTCCGCGGCCGGGGTCTTCCTCCTCCCGCAAAGGTGAGCCAGTTTCGCCAGCACGGTCGCCGTCTTCCCGGTGCCCGGGCCGGCCAGGACAAGCGTGCAGGCCTCTCGGGTGATCGCCGCGTTGACCTGGCTCGTGTTCAAGCTCATGCCCAGAGTCGCGTTGAGCGGTGCCCCCTCGCACGCCAGGAGTAGACGGCCCGCCGTCTCACGCGGTAGACCGCCGATCGACCGGCGCGATCCGTCCTTGGTCGTGACCGTCAGCCGGCTCCACGCGCGCCCGGTCCGATGCTCGATCCGGGCGACCTCGCTGAGGGCGATCCGCGGATCACCCTTGCCACGGAAGCTGATCGTGTCGGAATCGACCTCGACCGCGCTGAACGGCCCCCCGAGCCGCAGTAGCCGCGCAAGGCGCGTGCGCGCCCCGTGGTACGCCTCCGGCCGCAGGATCGCCGTTGTCCCGGATGCTTCCACGTGCCGGTCCCCATCGGGCGGAGCGCCGGTGCCCTCGCGCGACGCGAACGATCAGGCTCGCCCGCGCCAGCCTAAGCGGGGAGCCACACCCTCGCTAGAACCCCCATCCCCACTCCTCGAACCCCCTCTCCACACCCGCTTGACGAGTAAGAACATATGATCTACTAATGAGCGGCTGCTGAGGCGGAGCAGCTTCCGGGCCGGCGACGGCCCGACCACCCACCGTCACCGAGATCGCGCCCCTGCCGGGCAAGGGTTCGGGGACCGCGCAGCGGCCTGCTAGGCTCCCCGTGTCGTCGCAGACAAACCATCCGCAGCATGCGCTTCAGCCGGAGGTGGGTCTCCTGCCCCCTCGTGGCGTATGTGGCCTGTTGGTTTGTCTGCGACGCAACCCACCGACCCGGTTGCGAGGGGGCGCCTGCATGTCCGCGCATCGACGCCTCATCGTGGCCGGCGCGGTGGCGCTGGTCGTGGCGCTCGCCCTGCTGCCGGGCGTCTCGCGGGCGCAGGACGACGGCCCGGTCTCGAAGTGGATCCAGCTGCTGTGGGACGCGGAGAGCGTCGATGCCGAGGCGGTCGCCGCGTACTACGCGCGGGAGAGCGACCTGCGCATCACGACGATCGCGCAGTGGGACAACGAAGACCAACGCTGGCTGCTGTGGCGCGCCGGCGCGCCGGCGTTCGTCAACGACTTCACGCGGCTGGAGCGCGGCGCGATCTACTGGTTCCGCGCGACCTACATCGGGCCGGGGCCGCCGGTCTTCGACATCTCGCCTGGGGCCGAGTCGGAGCCGGGAGTCGATGGGGAGATCGTGATCGCGGAGGAGCACAGCCGCGAGGGCTACGACCGGGGCCTCTTCCGCCACTGGATCGACGCCAACGGCGACGGCTGCGACACCCGCAGGGAGGTGCTGATCCGCGATGCCGTGGAGGCGCCCGCGGTCGATGCGGACTGCAATCTCTCCGGTGGGCGATGGGTCAGCCTGTACGACGGTCGGGCCTTCACCGACCCCGGCGGCCTCGACATCGACCACGTGGTCCCGCTCGCCGAGGCGTGGGAGTCGGGCGCGTGGGCGTGGTCGGCGGAGCGGCGGCAGGCGTTCGCCAACGACCTGGATAACAGTTTCGCTCTGCTGGCGGTGTCGGCCTCCTCGAACCGATCGAAGGGCGCGCGCGACCTCGCCGAGTGGCTGCCGCCGGATGCGTCGGTGCACTGCCTCTACGCGACCTCCTGGCGGGATACCAAGGTCGCCTGGGGCCTGACGTTCGATCAGGCGGAGGCGGATGCCTTAGCGCGCGCGCTGGCGACGTGCGATGGCTGATCCAGCCAAGCCAGCCCCCAGGTGCGGGACGCTAGACTGAGAGGGCACTGGGAGGCAGGAGATGACGACGCCAACACGCCGGTCCCGTGAGGAGCTGGCCCGCCTCGGGAAAGAGATCTACGAGAGAGACATTCGCCAACTGGTCGAGGCGGATCACCATGGAGAGGTCGTCGCGATCGACGTAGACAGCGGGAACTACGCCCTCGGCGAGAACGCCGTTGCCGCGTCGGAGGGCTTACGGAGCCAACGCCCGGACGCCCAGGTGTGGCTAATGCGGGTGGGACATCGGGCCCTGTATCGGTTCGGGGGTAGTTCCTTGAGGAGGGCCACGTGATCGAGGGAGTCGTGACTGCCGGTTACGAGGCCGTCATCACTCTTCCGCTGCAAGACCCAGCGGGGCGGACCCGAGAGGTGGAGGCCGTCGTGGACACCGGCTTCAACGGCTACCTGACGCTGCCGCCGGTGCTGGTCGCGGACTTGGGGCTGCCCGTCGTGGGTGACGGGGAGGCGGTCCTGGCCGACGGCAGCGAGGCTGCGTTCGATGTCTACGGCGTCACGGTCGTCTGGGATGGTGAACCGAGGTACGTCGAGACCGGGGCAGTTGGCGTGGACCCTCTGGTGGGCATGTCCTTGCTCGATAGCTACAGCCTGTACGTGGAGGTCGCCGACGGCGGGCGTGTCGTCATAGAACCAGCGAGGAGCCCTTAGCGTCCGCCACGAGGCTCAGTGGCCCCGACCCCTACCCCTCCCACAGCCGATAGACCTCCGACCGGCCCCAGCCCGACCGGGCCGCCACGTCGACCGACGCCTCGCGGCGGCCCCGCCGCGCCGACTGCTCGACCCGCAGCGCCGACCGCACGTCGGCCTCGGTCCAGCGCGACGTCGCGCCGGCCGGCGGCACGATGAGCAGGGTGAACTCGCCCCGAGGCGCCTCGCCGTCGGGCGGCGCGAAGTGCGCGACCGCCTCGGCCGGGCCGCCGCGCCAGATCTCCTCGTGCAGCTTGGTCAGTTCGCGGCCGACGACGAGCAACGCCTCGGGCAGGACGGCCGCCACGTCGGTCAGCGCGGCGCCCACCCGCCGCGGCGACTCGAAGGCCAAGCCGGGCTCGCCGGACTCCCCCAGCGACGCCAGCAGCGCCCGCCGCTCGCCCCGGCGCCGCGGCAGGAAGCCCAGCAGCCGCACCGTACGCGTGCGCACGCCCGCCACCGAGAGGAGCGCCGTCGCCGCCGACGGCCCCGGCACGGGCACGACCGGCGCTCCCGCCGCGACGGCCGCCGCCACCAAGTCCTGCCCCGGGTCCGAGAGGCCCGGCGTGCCGGCGTCGCTGATCAACGCGACCGACCGGCCGGCCCGCAGCGCCGCCAGCAGCCGTCCCGCGCTGCGCGTCTTGTTGCGGTCGTTGTAGGCGACGGGGCGGGCCGTCAGGCCCAGGTGCGCCAGCAGCGGCCGGGCGTTGCGCGGGCTCTCGGCCGCGATGACCTCGGCCGCGCGCAGCACCGACGCCGCCCTCGTGCTGAGGTCGGCCAGGTTGCCGATCGGCGTCCCCACGACGTACAGCGTGCCGATCGCCGGCCCGTCCACCGCTGCCTCCTTATTGTCTAGGGCTCCCGCCTCGTGGTTCGTCTGCAAAGTGGCCCGCTTGGCGGCGCTGCCGCGCAGACCATATACTCACTCCCACGAACGACCCCTCGCGGCCGGCCCCGGGCATCCCCGGCGGCGGGGCGGTCCTCCGGAGGCGCAGTGGCCCAGCCACTCGAGAGCCCCCCGGTCCAGCCTGTACACCCTACGTCAGCGCGGCCTCGTGCCGCGCTGATTGCGTTCCGGGCGCGCGCCGCGCGGCGTACGCCCGGAGCCGCGCCCGCCCACCGAGAGACCGGCCGCCCGCGCGGCCGGTTGCCCTTTCAGGGCCATCCAGCCGACGAATCCAGCCACGCCATCGCCCAGCGGAGAGGGAGCAGCCATGTCTGACATCCAGCGCAAGCAGTTGCGGCAGGCCTACGGCTACGACGACGTCGCCATCGTGCCGGGCGAGATCACGGTCAACCCGGAGTTGGTCGACATCTCCACCACCATCGCCGGCGTGCGCCTCGACGTCCCCATCCTGGCCTCCGCGATGGACGCCGTTGTCGACCCGCACTTCGCCATCGAGCTGGGCCGGCGCGGCGGCCTCGCCGTGCTCAACCTGGAGGGGCTGCAATGCCGCTTCGAGGACCCCGACGACGTCCTCGCGCGCGTCGCCGCCAGCGACCAGGAGGGCGCGACCGCCATCCTGCAGGAGGCCTACACGACCCCCATCCGTCCCGAGCTGGTGGCGGCCCGCATCCAGCAGATCGTCGACGGCGGCGTGCCGGCGGCGGTCTCCGTCACGCCGCCCAACACGAAGCGGCTCGCGCCCATCATTCGCGACGCCGGCGCCGACATCCTCGTCGTACAGTCGACCGTCACCACCGCCCGGCACGAGTCGCGCTCGCTGAAGGGCCTCATCCTGCGCGACCTGGTGGCCGAGCTCGGCATTCCCGTGCTGGTCGGCAACACGGTCGGCTATCGGGCCGCGTTGGAGTTGATGGCGGAGGGCATCGCCGGGCTGCTGGTCGGCGTGGGGCCGGGCGCGGCCTGCACGAGCCGCGAGGTCTTGGGCATCGGCGTGCCGCAGGTCACGGCCACGATCGACTGCGCCGCCGCGCGCGACGAGTTCGAGCGCCGCACGGGCCGCCGCGTCCCCATCATCACCGACGGCGGCATCCGCACCGGCGGCGACGTGTGCAAGTCCTTCGCCGCCGGCGCCGACGCGGTGATGATCGGCTCGCCCTTCGCCGGCACGCAGGAGGCGCCGGGGCGCGGCTACCACTGGGGCATGGCCACGCCCCACGCCGAGCTGCCGCGGGGCGTGCGCGTGCACGTCGGCCGGCACACCAGCCTCGAGCGGCTGCTCCACGGCCCGACCTCGCGCACCGACGGCACCGAGAATCTGGCCGGCGCGCTGCGCACCTCGATGGGCAGCGTCGGCGCGCGCAACCTGGTGGAGATGCAGCGGACCGAGATGATCATCGCCCCCGCCATCAAGACCGAGGGCAAGATCTACCAGCAGCGGCGCGACTAGCCGTCCGGCCCGCCCCCTCCAACTCCCCCGTTTCAACCGCTGATCGAGAGGGACGCGGGGTGAGGTGCGATCGGCCCCGTCAAGTCGAAACAAGTGACAACCCCCGGGAGATGACTGCCCCCTATCCTTCACGCTCCTCCGGCTCCGTATGCGCGAGATCACCCACGGCGGGCGGTCCGCCTGCACACCCCGGCAGGATGACCTCATGAGCAACCACTGGAGCCGCCCGCGACGCCGCAGGATCAGCCGTCGCACGATGCTGGGCGCCAGCGCCAAGGCGGGCGTGGGCGCGGCCGGCCTCGCGTTGGTCGGCTG
>JAPOXB010000127.1 GCA_026707335.1 Chloroflexota bacterium | reverse complement strand
CCGCGCTGCGCAACTGCCCGGCGCGGATCGCGGCGGCTTGGCGCGTCGCCGGCCAAAGGGCTGGGTCGTCCGGCATGAGGTACCTCACTCCACCTGCTGCATTACTTCGCGGGCAGCTTAGCCGCTGCCTCCCTCTCCGTCTCGAACCTCACCCCCTAACCCCCTCTCCACGGGAGAGGGGACCAGAACCCTCTCCATCGTTCAGATGGAGAGGGGGACAGGGGGTGAGGTCGGTCAGGCGGTGGGCAGGGCGTCGTACATATCGTGCACGTCGGCGCCGTGGAAGCGAGCGCGCCGGTTCGTCGGCGGCACGGCCTCCTCGTAGAAGAAGGCAGGCAGCTCGTCGTCGCCGGCCGCGAAGCCGGCCCGACGGTTGAAGTCGCGCTCGTTCAGCAGCGCGCGCTGGCCCAGGCGCTCGAAGAAGCCGGTGTCGAGAGCCGTCCCGTGGGCCGCGTTGATCGCGTCGGTCAGGAACTCGATGTTGGCGTAGGTGACGCTGCCGCCGAAGACGCACAGCCCCAGCGAATCGACGGCGGCCACGCGCGTCTGATGGGCGAGGCTCTGCTCGAGGATCTCGTCGAGCGACATCTCCGTGGTCACGAGCCGGGGCAGGTTGCCGGTCGTGTGGTCGGCGCCCTGCGCGGTCGCCATCATGGCGACGCCCGTCGCCTCGACGACGCGCGGGTCGTAGGCGCTGATCGCCTGGCGCTTGATCACGGGCACGCGGTGCACGCCCAGCTGCTCGCCGACACGGGCCGTGCCCTGCGCCAGGAAGCGGCCGCGTTCGCTGCCCTGCTCGATCTCGTCCATGCAGGCGGTCATGAAGGCCTTGTCGCCGAACTCCGCCTCGCCGGCCTCCATGAGCACGGCGAGCGTCGCGCCGGTCTCGATCGTGTCAACGCCGAGCTCGTTGGCCAGGGCGTTCATGTCGGCCAGGTCGTCGGGGTTGCTGAGGCCGCAGTTCGAGCCCAGCAGGGCGAGCGTCTCGTACTCCACCGGCGAGACGACCTCGTTGCCGTCGGCGTCGTTGTAGACGTTGCTGCACTGGATGAGGCAGCCCGGCATGCAGGCGTGCGACTGGTCGCCGCCGCGCTCGGCGATGAGCGGCGCGATGAACTCCGCGCCCATGCGGAAGGTTCCGCCGGCCTCGGTGTCGGACAGGCGGCCGGCGCTGAAGTTCCGCACCGGCAGGCCGCCCAGGTAGTTCTGCACGTCGGCCATCGCCATCGTGCCCAGCGGCTTGTAGGTCGTCTGGATCACCTCGTCGTTCTGCACCTTCTGGGCGTAGCCGCGCACCGACTGGCGCACCTTGGGGGCGTCGCTGAACGGCGGCATGCGGTCGAGGTCGACGACGACGGCCTTGACGCGCTTCGACCCCATCACGGCGCCGACGCCGCCGCGGGCGGCGAGGCGCGAGGGGCGGCCGTCCTTGTCGCTGATGGCGATCCCGGCGATCAGCCCCTGGTACTCGCCGACGGGCCCGCAGAGGGCGAAGGCGACCTTCTTGCCGTAGTGCGCGAAGAGCCGCGCCGCGGCCTCGGAGTTGCGCAGGCCGAGGTAGGGGGAGGCGTCGTCGAACTCGATGCCGCCGTCGCGCGTGAGGTGCACGACGGTCCAGTCGTCGGACGCGCCCAGCAGCGTGAAGCCCGCGACCTTGAGTTGGCCCATTCCGTAGCCCAGGGTGCCGCCGCCGTTGGCCTCCTTGACGCCGCCGGTGAGCGGGCTCTTGCAGCCCACGCTCGTGCGGTTGGCGTTCGAGAAGCTGGTGCCGGCGAAGGGGCCGGCGGAGAAGATGAGCGGGTTGCCGGGGCCCAGCGGGTCGACGCGGGCGGCGTCGCGTTCCAGCAGCGTCTTCGCGATCAGGTAGCGCCCGCAGTAGACGATGTCCTCGCCGCGCAGTTCGCGCGTCGCGACCGTCCGGTCGCCGAGGTCGATGTCGTGGAATAGCCGCACGGTGCGCCCCCGTTCCGGCGGCCCGGCGCCCGTCCCGCGGGCGGATCGCGCCGCGCCGCCTAGTCTAGCGAGCGGGCGGCGGCCGCGGCGCGGCTGGGCTACCGTGGCGTCGTGGCGGCCGACGCGATCAACGTGCGAGTGACGCTCTTCGGGACGCTGCGCGGCTTCGCCCCCGACGGGGCCGGCGGCGCGATGGATCTGCGCCTGCCCGCGGGCGCGACGATCGCGCAGTTGCGCGAGGCCATCGGACTGCCGGCGACGACGGAGATCACGGTCGGCGTGAACGGCGCGCAGACCGACGAGACCGCGTCGCTGCGGGACGGCGACCAGGTGATGCTGTTCAACGCGTTGTCCGGAGGGGCTGTCGGGCGGGGCAAACCCCGCTGCCGCGTGCGATGATTGGGGCCGGCCGGTGTGGCCGTCCGAGCGACGGCGAAAAAAATTCTTCGCGAAGGGGCGGAGGCACAGCAATGATCGATGAGCAGACGGCGACGACGGTCGCGGGGCTGACGGTGCGGGCGCTGCCCGGCGCGCGCTTCGGGGCGGAGATCACCGGGCTCGACCCGCTGCGGATCGGCGACGAGCAGCGGGCCGCGATCTGGGACGCCTACGCCGAGCGGCACGGGCTGCTCTGTTTTTCTTTCGACCGGCTGCTGGAGGCGGACGAGTTGCACGCCCTGACGGCCGTGTTCGGAAAAAATGAGTTCGCGCCGGGGATGATCAACGGGATCGGCAAGGGCACGCCGAAGGGCGAGGAGCATCTGACCGTCGAGGAGCAGGTCGCGGCGCTGCGGGCGCGCGGCGAGGATCCCTACCTGGCGTTCATCGGCAACCTGACGCCGGGGACGCTGGAGGCGAAGCCGGTCGACGACCGCTTCTACGGGGAGTGGGAGTGGCACTCGGACATGTCGTACATCGCGGTGCCGCCGACCTTCAGCCTGCTGCACGGCCGCGTGATCCCCGACGAGGACGGCGACACCGGCTTCTGCAGCCAGGTGATGGCGGCGCGGGAACTGCCCGAGGGGCTGCGCCGGCGGGTGGCGTCGCGCTGGGCGAAGCACGACTCGACCTACGGCAGCAGCGGCGTCATGCGGGAGGGCATGGACGCCCCGGCGTCGCCGGTGGAGGCGCTGGGCCACGCGCACCCGATCCTGCGCCGCGTGCCCGGCACGGGCGAGGAGGCGCTGTTCCTCGGCCGGCGCACGAACGGCTACATCGTCGGCCTGCCGCTGGAGGAGAGCGAGCGGCTGCTCGACCAGTTGTGGGCGCACGCGACGCAGGAGCGCTTCTGCTACCGCCACCGCTGGCGCGCCGGGCAGGTGGTCGTGTGGGACAACCGGATGATGATGCACATGCGCCACCCGCTCGCGAACGATGACGTCCGCTTCATGTGGCGGACGCAGACCAAGGGCGAGCCCGTGGTCCCGGCCGGCGGATGACGTCCGCGGGCATGCTCGCCCCGTACCGGGTGCTGGACCTGTCGGACGAGACGGGGCAGTCGTGCGGCAAGATCCTGGCCGATCTCGGCGCGGACGTGATCAAGGTCGAGCCGCCCGGCGGCGACCCGGCGCGGCGGCGGCCGCCCTTCGTGGACGACGAGCCGGGGCCCGATCGCGGCCTCTACTGGCTGGCCTGCAACGCGAACAAGCGCAGCTTCGAGGCCGACCTGGAGACGGAGGCGGGCCGGGTGCTCTTCCGTCGGCTGGCCGCGACGGCGGACGTGGTCGTCGAGTCGTTCGCGCCGGGGCGGTTGGCGGGCTGCGGGCTCGATTTCCCAAGTCTGGCCGCGATCAACCCCGGCCTGGTGCTGGTCTCGATCAGCCCGTTCGGACAGCAGGGGCCGCATCGCGACTACCGGGGGCCGGACATCGTGACCTGGGCGATGAGCGGCTTGATGTCGATCTGCGGCGAGCCGGACGGCCCGCCCGCGCAGATCAGCGACAACGCCCAGTCCTCCTTCGCGGCCGGTAGCGACGCGGCCGTCGGCGCGCTGCTGGCGCTGCTGCAACGGCGGCGCCGCGGCGGCTGGGGCCAGCACGTCGACGTGTCGATCCAGGAGTCGGTGATCCGCAGCAGCTTCCAGGTCGCGGCGAGTTGGGACATGACGGGGCGCAACCTGCCGCGGGCGCAGCGGCCCTCGCAGACGCCGATGCCCTGGACCTGGCGCTGCCGCGACGGCTACGTGGTCTGGCTGCAGGCCGTCGGGCCGCACTCCACCACGCGGGCGTCGGGATTCTTCGCCTGGCTGCGCGACGAGGGGGCGGGGGCCGACCTCCTCACCCTCGACTGGGAGGCGATGGTCCCGTGGCAGGAGCCGCCGGCGGATTGGTCGGCGGTGGTCGCCCCGACGGCGGCGGTCTTCGCGAAGTACACAAAGGCCGAGTTGTACGCAGCCGCGATGACGTACGGGTTCTCGCTGTTCCCCGTGGACACCGCGGCGGACACGATGACCAACGCGCAGTTGGAAGCGCGCGACTTCTGGCGCGACGTGCCGCATCCGGCGCTGGACCGCGCGATCCGGCTGCCGGGCCCCTTCGCCCGCGCGACGCGCACGCCGCCACTGGCGCCCAGTCCGGCGCCGCGGCTGGGGGAGCACACGGCGTCGATCCTGTCGGAGTTGCCGCCGGAGCCGGAGCGCGCGCCGGACGCCCACGACAGCGCCGACGCGCCCGCCGTCGCGATGCCGCTGGCCGGGGTCAAGGTGCTCGACCTGAGTTGGTTCATGGTGGGGCCGATGACGACCAAGGTGCTGGCCGACTACGGGGCCGACGTCGTGCACGTCGAGAGCAGCGTGCGCATCGACGGGCAGCGCACGTCGGGGCCGTTCCGCGACGGCGTGCGGGACCCGGAACTCTGCGCCGACTACGCGCAGGTGCGCACCAACCAGCGCTCGATCGCGCTCGACATCGCCCAGCCCGGGGGGCGCGACGTCGCGCTGCGGATGGCGGATTGGGCCGACGTGGTGGTGAACAACTTCTCGGGCGGCGCGATGGATCGGATGGGGCTGGGTTACGAGGCGCTTCGGGCCCGCAACCCGGCGATCATCTACCTCGGCTGCAGCGGCCAGGGGGAGACGGGGCCGCACCGCCACAGCAAGGGCGGCGGCGGGCACTACACCGCGCTGGCCGGCTTCAACCACCTGACCGGCCGCCCCGGCGACCCGCCCGGCTACGTGAGCACGTACACCGACTTCATCGCGCCGCGCTTCAACGTGGCGCTGCTGCTGGCGGCGCTCGACTACCGCGACCGCACCGGGCTGGGTCAGCGCTTCGACGTGTCCCAGTACGAGGCTTCGATGCACTGGCTGGCGCCGTCGCTGCTCGACTACGGCGTCAACGGGCGCGTCGCGGGGCGGCAGGGCAACCGGCAGCCCGGCGCCGCGCCGCACGGGGCCTATCGCTGCCGCGACGACGGCTGGTGCGTCATCGCGGTGCGGGACGAGGCGGAGTGGCGGGCCTTCCGCGCGGCGATCGGCGATCCCGCCTGGGCGCGCGAGGAGCGCTTCGCGACGCACGCCGGCCGCAAGTCGCAGGAGGACGCGCTGGACGTACTGGTGGAGGCATGGACGCGCGAGCGCACGCCCGAGGCGGTGATGACGACCCTGCAAGGCGCCGGCGTGGCGGCGGGCGTCGTGCAGCGGGGCGAGGACCTGCTGGAGCACGACCCGCAGTTGCGGCATCGCGGCTTCTGGCAGCGGCTCGACCACCCGGCGATGGGGTCGTACCACGCGCCGCGGCACGCCTTCCAGCTGCCCGACGCCCCCTGCGCGCTGCGCCGCAGCCGGCTGATCGGGGAGGACACGGCGGAGGTCCTGCGCGACGTGCTGGGGCTGTCGGAGGCGGAGATCGCCGATCTGGCGGCCGACGGCCTCCTGCAGTGACGCCGGCGCGGTGGGCGCGGGCGCTGCCCGTCCTGCTGGGCGTCGTCCTGGCCGCCTGCGCGAGCGGCGACGCACCCCTGGACCCCGACGCCGCCGACCTGCGCAGCCTGATCTTCTGGGACTCGCTGAGCGGCCAGGGCTTCCTGACCGCCCCCGGCCCGCTGCTGCGCAGCCTCGACGAGCTCGCCGTGTCCGCGCATCCAGGGGCAGACAAGTACCTCGTCGACCTGGCGAACGTGCCGACGCCCTACGCCACCCGCATCCTCGACCACTTGCGGATGCGCTTCGGGCGGCCCGGCGCGGACCGGCTGTCGCAGTTCCCGGAACTCGCCCTGCCGCCCCCCGACGACCGGGAAACCGCGGCCTACCTGGAGTTCAAGCAGCAGCTCTTCGGCTCGATCGACCCCGCGTTCGCCCTCTTCCTCAGCGATCGCTGGCCCCGCACGATCGACGCGCGGGAGGTGCGCTACGGCGGCGTCGGCGTCGACGTCATCCCGCCGCTGGAGTTCCCCGCCTACGTGACGCCGGCCGAGGCCGCGGCCTGGCTGCGGGCCGACGACGAGGTCGTCGGCGTCTCGATCAACGGCGACGCGCGGGCCTTCCCGGTGCGGATCATCGCCTGGCACGAGATGGTTAACGACACCATCGGCGGGGCGCCGGTGTCGCTGGCCTACTGCACGCTGTGCGGCAGCGCCATCGCCTACGACGGCCGCCTGCGCGGGGAGGTCTACCGCTTCGGGACGAGCGGGCTGCTCTATCGGTCGAACAAGCTGATGTACGACCGCACGACGCGGACGCTGTGGAATCAGTTCACCGGCGAGCCGGCCTGGGGCGAATTGGCCGGGCGGGGGCTGCGGCTGCGGCCGATCGCCTCGACCTACACGACCTGGGCCGCCTGGCTGGCCGCGAACCCGGAGACCTCGGTGCTCGACATCGACACGGGCTACCCGTACGGCTACGCGCCCGGCGCGGCCTACGCGGCGTACAACGCCAGCGACGAGCTGATGTTCGCCGTGCCGGTGGACGACGGCCGCCTGTCCCCGCGCGACGAAGTGTTCGTCGTGCGGACGGCGGACGGAGTGAGCGCCTACGCCATCGCCGGGCTGGGCACGCAGGCGGTGGTGAACGACCGCGTCGGCGACCTGCCGATCGTCGTCGTGGCGACGTCCGACGGCATGGGCGCGCGCGCCTTCGAGCGGGGCGGCCGGTCGTTCAGCGCGGCGGGCGAGGTCGGCGCGCTGGTGGACGAGTCGGGCGGGCGCTGGACGGTGGGCGAGGACGCGCTGACGGGCCCCGGCGGGGCGACGCTGCCGCGGGTCAACGGCAGCAACGCCTTCTGGTTCGCGGTCGCCAACTTCGTGGGAGAGAGCCGCCTGTACGGGGCGGACTAGCGGGGGTCGCGCGGCGGCTCGGGCGTCGCCGGGTCGGGAGAACTCGCGCCCGCCTCCAACTCGAATACGGGACCGGACGCCGCGTCGTCGCGCTCCGCCGGGGCGTCGCCCTCGCGTGCGACGACCATCCAGGCGTCGGGGTCGCCGAACTTGGCGGGGGCGGTGCGGCGCAGTTGCAACCGCCCGACCTTCGGCCCGCGCCGGCGGGCGCGGCGCTCGTAGAGGTCGATCGTGATGTCGTCGATGGAGATGAAGTCGCGCACCCGGCGCAGGCCGTCGGCGAGCGCGGCGGGCAGCCGGACGGCGCGGCGGCGCAGCCGCCGCAGGCGGCGCGATCGTCCCGCGTCGGCACTGGTGGGTCCGGGCACGCCGTCCACCGTAGCCGCCGGGCGAACGCCCCCGCAAACGGGGTAGCATGACCGCGCACCTGGATGGAGTCACGCCATGCCGGCCCTCGATGGAATGCGGATCCTCGACATGACGCAGTACGAGGCGGGCACCTCGTGCACGCAGGCGCTGGCCTGGATGGGGGCCGACGTCGTCAAGGTCGAACCGCCCGGCGGCGGCGACCCGGGACGGGGCGCCATGCGCGGCGCGCGCAACTCGCCCTACTTCCTGAACTGGAACAGCAACAAGCGCAGCATCGTGATCGACCTGCGCCGGCCCAGCGGCCGGCAGTTGCTGCTCGACATGGCACCGCACTACGACGTCTTCGTCGAGAACTACGGCCCGGGCGTCGTCGAGAAGCTGGGCATCGGCTACGACGTGATGCGGGCGGCGCACCCGGGCATCATCTACGCCCGCGTCAAGGGTTTCGGGGTGAGCGGCCCCCACGCCGGCTACAAGTGCTACGACATGGTGGCGCAGGCGGCGGCGGGCGCGTTCTCCGTCACGGGCGAGCCCGAGGGCCCGCCCACCATGCCCGGCCCCACGATCGGCGACTCCGGCACCGGCGTGCAGTTGGCGCTGGGCGTGCTGGGGGCGTACGTCCAGCAGCAGCGCACCGGCGAGGGCCAGCTGGTCGAGATCTCCATGCAGGAGGCGGCGACCTACTACATGCGCTCCCGGATCGCGGGCGGCTCGCAGTGGGGAGAGGCGGTCGCGCCGCGCAACGGCAACGGGCACGGGCCGCTGGTGAACCTCTACCCCTGCCGCCCCTTCGGGCCGAACGACTACGCCTACGTGATCGCCGCGACGCCCCGCATGTGGCGGACGCTGTGCGATGTCCTGGGCCGCCCCGAGCTGGCGGACGACCCCCGCTACAAGGACGCCGCCGGCCGCGAGGAGCACGCCGACGATCTGGCGGCGCTGATCGGGGAGTGGACGAAGCAGCGCACGAAGTGGGAGGTCATGCAGACCCTGGGGGAGGCCGGGATCCCGTCCAGCGCGGTCTTCGACACGGTCGACCTCTTCCACGACGAGCATCTCTTGAGCCGGGGATTCGTGCACGAGCTGGAGCACCCCGACCACGGCCGCGTGCGGCTGTTAGGCTGGGCGCCGCGGCTGTCCAAGAGCGACGTCCCGCTGCGGCGCGCGCCGCTGCTGGGCGAACATTCCGACGAAGTCCTGGCGGCGGACTTGGCGCTGAGCGCCGCGGAGATCGCGGAGTTGCGCACGGCCGGCGCCCTCGGCTGACCGCGCAGAAGCACACAGGAGGACCACCATGACCGGGACAGTCAACCCCAACGGCCTGCTGGCCGGGAAGGTCGCGATCGTGACGGGCGCGTCGCGCGGGATCGGCGAGGCGATCGCCTACCGCTACGCGCAGGAGGGGGCGAAGGTGGTCGTCTGCGCACGCACCGTCGACGACGGCGACCACCCGCTGCCGGGCAGCATCAACAGCGTCGTGCAGCGGATCCGGGACGCGGGCGGCGCCGCCCACGCCGTGCGCTGCGACCTGTCGCAGAGCGCCGACCGCGAGGCCCTGGTCGCGGCGGCCGTCGCGGAGTACGGGCCGGTCGACATCCTGGTCAACAACGCCGCGGTGACGTTCTTCATCCCCACGGCCGAGTTCCCCGAGAAGCGCTACAAGCTGATGGAGGAGGTGCAGGTCTACGGACCGCTGCACCTGACGCAGCTGGTGCTCGACAGCATGCGCGAGCGCAAGACCGGCTGGATCGTGAACGTGTCGTCGCACGCGGCACTGCACCCCAAGCTCGACGAAGGCGCCAGCCCGGGGACGGTCTACGGGATGTGCAAGGCGGCGCTGGAGCGCTTCAGCACCGGCCTCGCCGCCGAGGTCTTCGACGACGGCGTGAGCATCAGCGCGATCTCGCCCGGGCTGGTCGCGACGCCGGGCGTGCTGTTCCACAAGCTGATCAGCGACGAGAACCGGGAGCGCGTGACCCCCGTCGAGCACATGGCCGAGGCCTGCCTGCGGCTGGCCTACGGCCCCGCCTCGGAGGTCTCGGGCCGCATCGCCTACGCCGACGAGATGATCGCGGAGTTCGGCCTGGCGCCGGCCGAACTGCTGGTGCCGCCGGTCGAGGTGTAGCGCCGGCCGGCGCCCGGCGCCCGTCGGAGGCCACCTACGACACGAGGTGCGCCCGCAGCACGTCCTCGTCGAACTCGACGCCCAGGCCGGGGCCGGTCGGGGGGATGATGACGCCGTTCTCGACGACGAGCGGCTGCTTGAAGATCGTTTTGTGCAGCGGCCCCTGGTTCGCTTCCTGGATGAGGAAGTTGGGCGAGCAGGTGTCGATCTGGATGGCGGCGGCGGCGGCCACGGGCCCGCAGTACATGTGCGGCGCGATCATCGCGTAGTGCGCCTCGGCCATGCCGGCGATCTTCTTGGCCTCGGTGATGCCGCCGCACTGCCCGACGTCGAGTTGGATGATCTGCGCCGCCTGCTTCTCCAGCACGCGGGCGAACTCGTACTTCGTCACCAGCCGCTCCCCCGTCGCGATGGGGATGCTGGTGTGCGCGGCGACGCGCGCCATCTCCTCGATGTTCTCCGGCATCACGGGCTCCTCGAACCAGAAGGGGTGGTACGGCTCCAGGTACTGCGCGACGCGGATGGCGCTGTAGGTGGGCATCTGGCCGTGCGTCCCGATGCCGACCTCCAGCCGGTTGCCGACCGCCTTGCGGATGCTCTCGAAGATCTTGCCCGCGCGCTCGATCTCCCAGAGCGGGATGTCGCGGATGGGGTGCAGCGGCATGAAGGGGTCGATCTTGCAGGCCGAGTTCCCCTCGGCGAGGAGTTGGGCGGCCACGTCGCCGGCCTTCTCCGGGTGCTCCGTGAGGTCGCCGCCGGGCATGTAGGCGTAGGCGCGCAGCGTCTCGTGGTACTTCCCGCCGAGCAGGTTGTAGATCGGCTGGTTGGCGGCCTTGCCGGCGATGTCCCACAGCGCCATGTCGATGGCGCTGATCACGGGCGTGGCGTAGAGGCTGGGGTGGCGCAGGTCGTGGCGCGTCCCGTACATGCGGTCCCAGATGCGCTCGATGTTGAGCGGGTTCTCGCCGATGACGAACTGGCCGACGAACTCCTCGATCAGGCTGACCTGCGACTTGAGGTCGCCGAGGTGCTCGGAGTAGGAACTGCCGGCGATGCGCTCGCCGATGCCGGTGATGCCCTCGTCGGTCTGCAGCTCGAGGAAGAGGAAGTAGCGGCCGCCGATGTACGGCTCCTCCGCCTCGACGACCATCGTCCTGAGCCCGCTGACCTTCATCCGCCGCTCCCGTCGCCGCCGGGCGGCCCGGCGTGCCGTGTGTCCGCCGCTAGTCCGATCCCAGTTCCGACCGCAGCCGGTCGTGCAGCGTGCCCAGCGCCTCGATCATCGCGTCGGCGCTGCGCGCGCCGGCCAGGAAGACGCCGGTGGCGTTGATCGCGACCGCGTCGAAGCCGGCGCTCTTAGCCGCCAGCGCGACCGCCACGACGTCGTCGGGGCGGCGGTAGAAGTCCCGCCCGCCGGGGTCGTCGCTGCGCGGCGGGGGGCTGAGCTGGGCCTGGAAGCCCAGGCTCGCCGGGTCGCGGCCGGCCGCCGCGGCGTGCTCCTTCACCTGCTCGATGAAGCCCGCCAGGACGCCGGAGTCGCCCATGCCGGCGCTCGCGAGCCAGCCGTCGCCCACCGTGCCCGCCCGTCGCAGCGCGGCCGGGGAGGAGCCCCCGACCCAGATCGGGATCGCGGCGCCCTGCGGCGGCTTCGGCTCCATCGCCATCGCGCGGGCCTGGAAGAACTCGCCGTCGAAGTCGACCGAGGCGTCGCCCCACCAGGCGCGCATGAAGGCGATGGCCTCGTCCATCATGCGGCCGCGCTGGTGGAAGGGCATGCCCAGGGCGTCGTACTCCGATTCCTGCCAGCCCACGCCGATGCCCAGCCGCAGGCGCCCGCCCGACAGCGTGTCGAGCGTGCTCACCTGCTTGGCGACCAGGGTGGGGTGGCGCTGCGGCAGCACCAGCACTTCCGTGCCGAGGCCGATAGTGCTCGTCGCGGCGGCCGCGTAGGCCAGCAGCATGAGCGCCTCGAGGAGGGGCATGTTCGCGGGGTAGGGCTGGGGCGCGCGGCCCTCGATGGGGTGTCCCATCGCGACGTGGTCGAAGATCTCGAATTGGTCGTAGCCGATGGCCTCGATGCCCGCCACCAAGCGCGAGATCGCCTCCGGTCCCTCGCGGTGGACCACGCTGGGGAATTCCGCTGCCAGTTTCATCGTCGTGCTCCCTTCGCCGATTGCGTCGTCGGGAGTCTAGGGGACTGGAGGGAATCGAACCCGGCCGCTCCCGCGGGGCGGGTCGTTTCGTTGTCGGGGCGATCGCCGCCGGACTAAAATAGGCCCCGTAACGGGATGCCGTTCGCAAGGAGAGGGGCTGCGGGATGACGACACCAGTCCGCCGGACTGCCGAGGAGGTGGGCCGCCTCGGCGACGCGATCTACGAGCGGGACATCCGCTCGCAGGTTGAGGAGGCCCACCACGGGAAGGTCGTCGCCATCGACGTGAACAGCGGCGACTACGTCATCGACGACATCGCCCTGACCGCGGCGGAGCGACTGCTCGCCCAGAACCCGGGCGCCGACATCTGGGCCGTGAAGGTCGGCTACCGGGCGCTGTATCGAATCGGGGCCGGTTCGTTGTGGAGGACCGGGTGATCGAGGGCGTGGTGAACGCCGCACACGAAGCGGTCGTAACCCTTCCCTTGCGAGACGCGTCAGGGCAAGCGCGGGAAATCGAGGCCGTGATAGACACCGGCTTCAGCGGCTTCCTGATGCTGCCGTCGTCCCTCGTCGAGGAACTGGGACTTCCCTTTCGGTTCCATGGCCAAGCGGTCCTGGCCAACGGCGAGGTAGAGACCTTTGCCGTGCATGGCGTCACGGTGGTCTGGGACGGTCAGCCGAGAGATATCGAGAGTGGGGCCGTTGGCGTTGAGGCCCTCGTGGGCATGTCCCTGCTCGACATGCATGACCTCAGCATCCAGGTCCGGGACGGCGGGCGCGTCGTCATCCAGCCGATGGCATGATCCGGGCCGGGGACACGGATGGGCACGGGCCCGATCAGCACGCACCCACGCTCCTGATCGCCGACGACCTGACCGGCGCGCTGGACTGCGCCGCCGCCTTCGCGGGCCGGGGCGTGTCGTCGTTCGTGTCGGTGGGCCGCGACATCGCCCGGGCGCCGCGGGTGGAACTGGTGTCGGTGAATCTCGACACGCGCCGGCTGCCGGCGCGCGAGGCGGCGGCCGTGGTCGCGCGCACGGTCGCCGGCGCGCGCAGCGCCGCCCGGCTCCGGTACGTCAAGATCGATTCGACGTTACGCGGGCACCCGGGCGCTGAGATCGGCGCGGCGGCGGAGGCGTCGGGCGCCGGGCTGGTGATCGTCACGCCGGCGTTCCCCGCGACGGGCCGGACGGTGGACGACGGCCGCCTCTCGGTGCACGGCGTCCCGTTGGCGGAGACCGAGGTCGGCCGCGACACCCTGAGCCCCGTCGCGACCAGCCTCGTGTCCGAGGTCCTGCGGCGGGACTGCCCGCTGCCGCTGCGCGCCTGCTCCCTGCGCGAGATCCGCTCCGGGCGCCTGCGGGCCGCGCTCGCCGCCGCGATGGGGCCGGCCGGGGCGCAGGCGCCCTCGCTGCTGGTGTGCGATGCGGCCACCGACGCCGACCTCGACCGGCTGGTGGCGGGCGCGTTGCAGTGGGAGCGCCCAGCCGCCCCGATCCTGTTCGCCGGCTCGGCCGGCCTGGCATCGGCCCTGGCGCGGGCGACGTCGCGCGGCGGCGCTCCTGTCGCCGAGACGCCGACGGCCGCGCCGCCGGTTCTCCTGGTCAGCGCGAGTCAGCGCGCGCTGGCCGGCCGCCAGTTCGCGCAGCTCGCCGAGCGGCGCCTGGCCGAAGTCCACGCGCTGCGCTTCCGCATCGACGGGAGCGGGCAGGCGATCCGCACGCACTTCGACCGGCAGGCCGTCTCCGGGGCGCTCGCGGCGCGGCGCAGCGTCGCACTGCGGACCGATACGGAGGGCGGCGCCCCATCGCCGGCGGAAACCCGGACCACCGCCGACGCCATCAGCCGGGAACTCGCGGCGATCGTCGCCGGGCTCGCGGCCGAGCATCCGATCGGCGGCCTGGTTCTGGTGGGCGGAGACACGGCCCGCGCGGTCCTCTCGGCGATCGAGGCCGCTGGTATCGTGCTCGCGGGCGAGGTCGAGCCGGGGACGCCGGTGGGCGCGATCGCCGGGGGCCCGCTCGACGGCATCACCATCGCGACCAAGGCCGGCGCGTTCGGCGACGACGACACACTCGTGCGACTGTTCCACCGGCTCGATCCGCACCCGGAAGGCCCGCCTGCGTGACCACCAGCCCCATCATCGGCATCACCCTGGGCGACCCCGCCGGCATCGGCCCCGAAGTGACGGTCAAGGCGCTGCCCGCCGCGATCGCGCGGGGCGACAGCCGTCCGATCGTGCTCGGCGACGCCCGCGTCGTGCGGGAGGCGGCCGCGCGCTGGCTGGACGGCTGGTCGGTGCGCGTGGTCGCCGACCCGGCGGAGGCCGGCCCGGCGCCCGGCCGCATCGACGTGCTGGACCTGCGCAACTGCGACCCGACCCGCGTCGCGGTCGGCGCCGTCGACGCCTACACGGGCCAGGCGGCCTACGAGACGGTCGTGCGCGCCACGGAGCTGGCGCTCGCCGGCCGCATCGACGCCATCGTGACGGGGCCGCTGAACAAGGAGGCGATGCACCTCGCGGGCCACAAATTCGACGGCCACACGGGGCTGCTGGGCCACCTCTGCGGGACCAAGCACTACTTCATGCTGCTGGGCTCGCCGCGGCTGCGCGCGCTCCACGTCTCCACGCATCTCGCGCTGCGCGAAGCCGTGGAGCGGGTCACGCGCGAGCGCGTCCGGGCGGCGATCCAGGCGGCGCACGATCACATGCGGCAGTTGGGCATCGCCGCGCCGCGGATCGGCGTGTGCGGGCTCAACCCGCACGCCGGCGAGCACGGGCTGTTCGGCGGCGAGGACGAGGAGCGCGTCCGTCCCGCGTGCGAGGACGCGGCGCGGGCGGGCGTCCGCGTGGACGGGCCGCTGCCCGCCGACGCCGCCTTCCGCCAGGCCTACGCGGGCCAGTGGGACATCCTGGTCGTGATGTACCACGACCAGGGGCACGTGCCGATGAAACTGATCGCGTTCGAGGACGGCGTCAACGTGACGGTCGGCCTGCCGATCATCCGCACGTCGGTGGAGCACGGCACCGCCTTCGACATTGCGGGGCAGGGCCTGGCGAACCCGGCCAACATGGAGGCGGCGATC
>JAPOXB010000157.1 GCA_026707335.1 Chloroflexota bacterium | reverse complement strand
ATGTCCGCGGCGAGGAACCACATCCGCTCCCCGGCGCCAAGAGTCGTCTCGTGCAACGTCGGTTCGTTCAAGCGCGCGGCGTACGCCCCGTAGAGGTAATCCCCGACGTCGTCCCTCCGCTCGAGGCCCGGGCCCTCGATCACCGTGGGGAACCAGGCTTCATCCCCTCCGTCCCAGGTCTCGTACGAGCGCGCCGTGTGCGCCCCCCGCAGGGATCCCCCGGCGACGGTCAGGCGCTGCTCGATCTCGGATACAAAGCCGGCCGCCGGCGCCTCGCAGGTAACTGCGCGCTCGAACAGGGCGACCGAGACCCACCCTTGGTCGTACCCACGATCCGCCGCGCACGCGGAGACGGCGAGCGCGGCGCCCAGGCAGAACAGCAGCCGGCGATTCGACGAGAGCACTCGATTGGTCCCCACGGAGTTGGAAGGCGGGTCTCCGCGATGAACTCGTCGAGTCTACTGCGTGCGGCGGCGCCCCCCTCAGGACGCTCCACCGAGGGGCGCCCGCGACAGGGTCGTGTAGCGGGGGCCGTCGGGGCGCAGTTCGCTGCGGATTAGCTCCAGCGCCTCGACGGGGAAGGCAGCCGGGCGTGGTGCCGGCGCCGCCGCGACGAGCGACAGCAGGCGGGCGTGCGCGTCGCGGCCGGGCCGGCCCGAGACCCGCGCAAGGGTCAGATGCGGCCGTAGGGGGCGCGGCTCGTCCGGGAAGCCCTCCGCCGCCAGCGCGCGGTTGAGCGCCGCCGCGCAGTCCGCCAGCGCCGAGACGCCGCCCTCCAGGCCCGCCCAGACGACGCGCGGCCGACGCCCCCCGAACGTCCCGACCGCGCCCAGGCGCAGGTCGATCGGGGCGCCCGCGGCGGCCGTCGCGGCCAGCGCCCGCTCGATCGCCGGGCGCCGATCGTCGGGCGTCTCGCCCAGGAAGCGCAGCGTGAGGTGGATCGCCTCGGGCCGCACCCAGCGCAGGCGCACGTCCGCGCCCGGCGCCGCCAGTCCGGCGCGCAGCGCCTCCTGCGTCGCGGCGAGGGCGGCGCGCACGGCCGGCGGCGGCACGGCCGCGATGAACAGCCGCGACGATCCGCCCGCCCCACCGCGTGCGCCCGGCGGCTCGGTCTCGGTCTCAGTCGCCGGCACGGGCTTCGAGGTGCAGCAGGCGTTGCAGGTTGCCGCCCAGGATGGCCGCCTCCGCCTCGGCGTCCAGGCCCAGGCCGCGCACGCGGGCGATCTCCGCCGCCGGGTCGCGCAGCGGGTAGTCGCTGGCGAAGAGGATCGCGTCGTAGCCCAGCACCTCCCCCACGATGCGGAAGACGGCGTCGTCGTACAGCAGCCCGCCGGCGGCCGTGTCGACGTGCACGCGGTCGAGGTCGTCGCGCACCTCCGGCATCAGCGCGTAGAAGGGCAGCCCGCCCGCCCAGTGCGCGCCGATCACCTGCGCCTCGGGATGGTGATTGAGGAACTGCGCGAAGGCGGCCATCGGCGCGCCCGGCTTGCCCGGGTAGCGATGCCCCACGGGTTCGGTGACGTGGATCAGCAGTTGCAGGTCGTAGGCGCTGGAGCCCCAGGCCAGCAGCGACGGCGCCCGCCCGCTCGCCAGCGAATAGCCCTGCTGCTCGGGCCGCAGTTCGCCGACGCCGCGCGCGCCGGCCAGCGCCACGCGCTCCATCTCGCCGCGCACGTGCGCCTCGCCGCCCGCGCCCTGGACCATGCAGAACGGGATCAATCGGCCGCCGCTGCGCCGCGCCGCGTCGAGCACGTAGTCGTTCGTCTCGCGGATGCGGTCGAGGTCCGTCCAGGCGAAGTTGCAGATCACGGCCGCGTCGAGTTCGCCCGCCTCGACGACGGCCAGCACGTCGTCGGCGGTGGCGAGCTTCGCCGCCGGGTCGGCGTAGACCTCGCGGAAGGCGGGCTCGTCGCGCAGCAGTTCCGCGCGCCGCTCGATCAGGTCGGGCGGGAAGACGTGCGTATGGGCGTCGATGATCACGCGCCGGGCCTCCTCGCCGCCCGCGGGCTCTCGCGGACCGCCGCCCGACTTATGGCGTGCGGCAATCCACCGGGGCGGCCCCCCGATTTTACCCGGCCCCGGCGCGCTCCATATACTCGCCGCACGTGCCCCCCGCGATCGCCGCCATCCACCGCCGCCGGGCACGACGAGCGAACGGGCCCGGATGACCACGCTGACTTCCCTGGAGACGCTGCACGAGACGGCGCGGCGCATCCGCCGCCACATCGTGGAGATGACGCACGCGGCCCAGTCGGGGCACCCTGGCGGGTCGCTGTCGGCGGTCGAGATCCTCACCGCGCTCTACTTCGGCGGCGTGCTGCGCCACGACCCCGCCCGGCCCGACTGGCCCGAGCGCGACCGCTTCGTGCTGAGCAAGGGCCACGCGACGCCCGTCCTCTACGCGACGCTGGCGGAGGCGGGCTACTTCGAGGCGGCGCTGCTGTCGAGCTTCCGCCGCCTCGACTCGCCGCTGCAGGGGCACGTCGTGCGCGGCCGGCCGGCCGGCGTCGAGATGAGCGGCGGGGCGCTGGGCATGGGGCTGTCGTTCTGCCTGGGGCAGGCGCTGGCGGCCCGCATCGACGGCGCGTCCTGGCGCTGCTACTGCCTGCTGGGCGACGGCGAACTCAACGAGGGCCAGAACTGGGAAGCGGCCATGGCCGCCGCCCACTTCGAGTTGGACCGCGTGACCGCCGTCGTCGACCGCAACCGCTTCCAGAACGACGGGCCGGAGGCGGAGATCATGCGCATGGACCCGCTGGCCGACAAGTGGCGCGCCTTCGGCTGGCACGTGATCGAGATCGCCGACGGCCACGACGTGCGGCAGGTGATCGCGGCCCTGGAGGAGGCGAAGGGCGTGAGCGGACGGCCGCAGGTCGTCATCGCGCCGACGCACAAGGGCAAGGGCGTCTCCTTCATGGAGGAGAACCCGGCCGGCTGGCACGGCAAGGGCCCCTCGGATGAACAACTGGCGCAGGCGCTGCGGGAGCTCGGCTTCGGCGGCGGCGCGGCCGACAACGGGAGCGCGCCATGACGACCGCCGCCCCCGTCCGCCGCGCCGCCACCCGCGAGGCCTACGGTCCCACGCTGGTCAAGCTGGCCGACGCCGGCGTCGACCTGGTGGCGCTGGACGCCGACCTCGCAGCATCGACGGGCGGGAACAAGCTGGGCCGGGCGCACCCCGACCGCTGGTACACGGTGGGCGCGGCCGAGGCCAACCTGATCGGCATGGCGGCCGGGCTGGCCGCGGCCGGGAAGGTGGTCTACGCGGCCTCCTTCGCCGTCTTCCTGCCCGGCCACTGCTTCGACCAGATCCGCGTGAGCATCGCCCAGCCCCAACTCAACGTGAAGCTGATCGCCAGCCACGGCGGCGTCAGCGTCGGCGAGGACGGAGCCTCCGCGCAGGCGGTCGAGGACCTGGCGCTGATGACCTCGCTGGCCAACATGCGCGTGGTCGTGCCGGCCGACGTCGTGGAGATGGAGCAGGCGCTGACCGCCGCCGCCTACAGCGACGGCCCCATCTACATCCGCATGGGCCGACCCAAGATCCCCGTGATTTACGACGAGAGCCACGAGTTCCGCATCGGCCAGGCGCACCTGGCGCGCCCGGGCGGCGACGTCACCGTCGTGGCCTGCGGGCTGCTGGTCGGCGCGGCGCTCGAGGCCGCCGACGCGCTGGCCGCGGAGGGCGTCTCGGTGCGGGTGCTGAACATGGCGACGATCAAGCCGCTCGACGCCGCCGCGCTGGCCGCCGCCGCGGCCGAGACCGGCGCCATCGTGACGGCCGAGGAGCACAGCGTGATCGGCGGGCTGGGCGGCGCCGTCGCGCGCTGGCTGGCGCTCAACGCGCCCGTGCCGATGGAGCAGGTCGGCGTGCAGGACCGCTACGGCGAGTCGGGCACGTGGACGCAGTTGCTCGAACGGCACGGCCTGACGGCGCAGGGCGTCACCGAGGCCGTGCGGCGCGTGCTGGCGCGCAAGGCGTAGGCCGGGCGCGGTCAGCCCGGCGAACTCTCGATCGACTCGGGATCGACCTCCACCACCACCCACTCCTCCGACTCCCAGTCGCGCAGCGTCTGCGCGTGGGCCGGGTCGTCCAGATCCCAGTAGCGCGCGGCCAGCCGCCGCGCCAGCGCCATCCCGTCGTCCGCGACGACCGCGGCCCGGCCCTTGATCAGCACCCAGCGCTCCGCCTCGTCGGGGTTGTTGGGGACGAGCAGGGCCACGCGCGGGTCGGCGGCGATGCGGCGCAGCTTGGCCGCGCCGGCGGCGCTGAACAGCCGCGCCCGCCGGCCGTCCCACTCGAACCAGAGCGGGATCGGCACGGGCACGCCGTCGGCGCCGTTGGTCGTCAGGATGCCGTAGCGACGCCCGCGCAGGAACGCGTTCTGCTGGGTCTCCGTCATGCGGGCCATCGCGATCTCCCCTTCCCGCCGGCGGCCGTGGCGGCGTCCGGCGTCTCACCCGGTGTCTCGTTTGATGACAGGGCCGCCGGCAACTCGCGCATCGATGTGATGACGCGGCAGTCCTGTGTGTCCGCACCCGCTGCGCCGCCCGCTCCCGGCGCGCGCAGCCAGACGGCGTCGAGCCCGGCCGCCCGCGCCCCCGCGACGTCGGCCGCGCGGCTGTTGCCGACGTGGACCGCCTCCCCCGCCTCGACGTCCAGCGACGCCAGCGCGCGGGCGAAGATCGCGCCGTCGGGCTTGCTGACGCCGGCCTCGCCCGAGATCGTCAGGCTCTCGAAGGAGGCGGTCAGGCCGGCGCGGCGCAGCTTCTCGCGCTGCTCGGACCCGGGGCCGTTGGTGATCAGCCCGACGCGATGGCCGGCGCGGGCCCAATCCAGGGCAGCCTCGGCGCCGTCGAGCAGCCGCACGTGGCCGATGCGCGTGCGCAGGTAGACCTCGGCCATCTCCCCGGCGATCGCGGTGGGCGCCCCCAGCCGGGCCAGCGTGTCGGCGATGACGGCCTCCCGCGACCAGACGAACGGCCACTCGCCGCCGTTCGCGGCCAGGAGGTCGCGGATCACCGCGTCGCTGGCGGCGCTGTAGGCGGCGGCATCGACGGCGTGGCCGCGGGCGCGCAAGGATGCCGCCACGGCGGCGCGCGCCTGCGGAACGCCCGCCTCCTCGTCGATCAGCGTGCCGTCGAGGTCGAAGAAGATCGCGCGATAGCGGCAGGACACGGCTGCGCCCTCAGTCGCCGTCGTCGTCCTCGTCGTCCGCCAGGTCGTCTTCGTCCTGATAGATCTCGAAGGGCCAGATGGGCCAGTCCTCGAACGCCTCGGGCGGATCCTCGGTGGGGCCCTCGGGGTGCTCGACGTCGGCCTCGTGGTCGGGGATGTAGGACTGCGTCGGCCGGGCGGTGAACTCCAGCCCGTCCTCGTGCGTGACGACGTTGGAGAGCGCGTAGCCGATCCAGGCCAGGCAGGTGCAGTCGAGCCGGAACGAGACCGTGAAGCGGCGGCGCATGATCGCCTCTTCGCGGATGAAGTCGTGGAACTCGCCCAGCTCCTCGGGCGGGATCAACTCCTCCACCCGCCCTTGGAACAGCATGTCCAGGGCGTCGCCCGCGTCCTCGCCGTTCTCGGCCATCTCCGGCGCCGCGACGGCGTCTTCGGAATCTGTCATCGTCCCATCCTGACGCTCCAGCGGCCGGACACTCGCAGCCGCGCTCCTGCTCGTTCGTTGCCGATGGGGCCTGCGCCCGCCCCGCCGGGGGTCACTCGGCGCGCTCCGCCGGGCCCCCCGGCGGCCCCGCCCCCGCGATCACGTAGTCGTTCAGCGACTCCTCGTCCGAGTAGACCGCCAGTTCGTCGCCCGACCAGACCGTGACGACGAAGTCCTCGCGGAAGGGATCGGCGGTGCGCACGATACGATCGTCGAGGTCGGCGATCACGTCGCGAATGTCGTCCTCGCTCCAGTCGGTGGGCACGCAGAGCGTGCTGTAGACGATCGACGGGGTGAAGTGCAGATCGGCGCGGGCGCGGCTGCCCTGCTCGTTCTCGATCACGTACGCCTCCGACTGGGGCGTGCGGCTCTCGCGCTCGTAGCTGAACATCCACTGCTCCCGTGCCGGCCGGACGCCGCCCGGACACTGCGCCCGTAGAGGTCTCCAGTGTACGCACCTCAGCGGGGCCGGGTCTGCCCCGTGCCGCGCACGACCCACTTGTAGGACGTCAGCTCGCGCAGGCCCACGGGGCCGCGGGCGTGCAGCTTGCCGGTGCTGATGCCGACCTCCGCGCCGAGGCCGAACTCGCCCCCGTCGGTGAACTGCGTGGAGGCGTTGACGTAGACCGTGGCGGCGTCGACCTCGTGCAGGAAGCGCTCGGCCAGCGCATCGTCGCTCGTCACGATGGCTTCCGAGTGGCCCGAGCCGTGCGCCGCGATGTGCGCCAGCGCCGCCTCGGGCGCGTCCACCACGCGCACGCCGGCCACCATGTCGAGGAACTCCGTGTCGAAGTCGTCCGGGCCGGCGGGACGGACCCGCGCGGGCGTCCCGGCCAGCAGCGCCGCCGACGCGGGGTCGGCGCGCAGCTCGACGCGCTCCCCCCAGCGCTCGGCCAGCGACGCCAGGAACGGCCCCGCGACGTCGGCGTGCAGGATCATCACGTCGAGCGCGTTGCAGATCGACACCCGCCGCGTCTTGGCGTTGTCGACGATCTCCAGCGCCATGCCCAGGTCGGCCGAGCGGTCGACGTAGGTGTGGCAGATGCCGATGCCGCCCGCCACCACGGGCATCGAGGCCTCGTCGCGGACGCGCTCCACGAGGCCCTTGCCGCCGCGCGGGATCATCAGGTCGATCAGGTCGTGCATCTCCAGCAGCGCGCCGACCAGGGCGCGGTCGGTGTTGGCGATGAACTGCACGGCGTCGCCGGGCAGTCCGGCGTCGTCCAGGCCGCCGGCGATGATCGCGGCCAGCACGCGGTTGCTCTCCAGCGCCTCGCGCCCGCCGCGCAGCACGCAGGCGTTGCCGCTCTTCAGGCACAGCGCGGCGATGTCGATCGTGACGTTGGGACGGTTCTCGTAGATCGCGGCGATGACGCCCAGCGGGACGCGCACCCGGCCGATCTCCAGCCCGTTGGGCCGCACCGCCGAGTCGATCGTCTCGCCGACCGGGTCGGGCAGCGCGATCACGGCGGACAGGGAGCCGGCCAGCGCCTCGACGCGGCCCGCGTCGAGGCGGATGCGGTCGATCGCGGCCGCGTCCAGGCCGTCGGCCTCCGCCTTGGCGACGTCGCGCGCGTTGGCCGCCACGACGTCGTCCCGGCGGGCGCGCAGCCCGTCGGCGATGGCGGCCAGCGCGGCGTTCTTCTCCGCGCTCGTCGCGACGGCGAGCGCGGGGCTGGCCGCGCGCGCGGCCGCGACCTGGGCGCGCAGGGCGTCGAGGGCGGCAGGGGCGGCAGGGGCGGTGGTGGTCGTCATGGGGCGGTCCTCACGGCTGGCTCCGATTCAGGGCAGTTGCGGCGGGTCGCCCGCGCCGCGGAACTCGTACTCGTCGCTGGTGACGCCCAGCCGCACGTCGGCGCCCCGCACGATCTGGATGCGCGAGGTCTGGTCGGAGCCCTTGGGCCGCAGCGCGTACATCCCCGCGTAGGCGTGCTGCGGCTCGGACAGCGACGTGATGCGCCCCTCCCAGGTCCTGCTGCGCACGCCCTCGGAGACCGTCGTGATGATGTCGACGAAGGCGTAGCACTCGCTCAGCACCTTGCCCTGCGGGGTCAACAGGGTGGCGGGGAAGTCCTTGCGTTTGCGCAGCGTGGGCACGTGTCGATCCCCATTCCCGCGATGCCGTGCGGCGACCGCCGTCGCGCCGATCGTACCGGCTCGCCGGGCGGGCGGCTGTATCCCGCGACGGCCGGCGGCGGCGCTCAGGCCAGCGCCAGGTTGTTGCGGTGGATGACCTCGTCCCCGTAGGCGTAGCCCAGCGTGGTCGTGATCTCGCTCGATCGCCGGCCGCGGATGCGCTCCACGTCGTCCGACGTGTAGTCGCTGATGCCCACGCCCAGCCGCGCCCCGTCGGGGTCGCGCACCTCCACGATGTCGCCGCGCTCGAAGGGGCCGCGCACGGCCACGATGCCGGCCGGCAGCAGGCTGCGGCCCTGCCGCCGCAGCGCCTCGACCGCGCCCGCGTCGACGGTGATCTCGCCCGTCGTGGAGACGTCCGACAGCAGCCAGCGCTTGCGGCTCTCCAGCCGCGTCGCGCGGGCGGGGAAGCGCGTGCCCAGCGACTCCCCGCGCGCGATCCGCACCAGCGCCTGCGGCTCCTCGCCGTGCGCGATGACGACCGTCGTGCCGGCGGCGGTGGCGCGCGTTGCGGCCTCGACCTTGGCGCGCATGCCGCCGCGACCCTGACCGGCGGCGCCGGTGGTCTGCGCCTGCCGCGCCGCGTCCGCCTCGGCGACGGCGATCAGCCGCGCCTCCGGGTATGTCGCCGGGTCGCGGTCGTACAGCCCGGCGACGTCGCTGAGCATGACCAGCAGGTCGGCGTCGAGCAGGTTCGCGACGAGCGCGGAGAGACTGTCGTTCTCGCCGAAGGCGCCGCCGCGCAACTCCTCGTGGGCGACGACGTCGTTCTCGTTGATGATCGGGATGACGCCGCGCGCGCCGCGGTCCGTCCCGCCGGCGGCCAGCAGGCCCTCCAGCGTGTTGCGCGCGTTGAGGTAGCCGGCGCGGTCGGCGAGGTCGGCGCGGGTGAGCAGCGCCTGCGCGGCGATCAGCCCGTGCTCGCGCAGCAGGCGGTCGTAGCGCTCGATCAGCTGCCCCTGACCGATGGCGGCCAGCACCTGCCGGCGCTGGATGTCGCGCGTGGGCGCCGCGCCCACGCGGGCCCGCCCGGCCGCCACCGCCCCGCTCGACACGATCGCGACCTGCGCGCCGCCGCGGTGCAGCGTGGCGACCTGGTCGATGAGGTCAGCCATGATCACGTGGTCGAGCTGCTCCCCGCCGCCGCAGAGCAGCTTCGTCCCGAACTTGACGACGATCCGCTGGGGGCTCATCGGCGCTCTTCCTTCTCGCTCCCGCCGAGCGTACCTGCCCCGGCCGTCGCGATCCCCGCACTGTCGTGCGCAGGACTCCCCGATGCATACTGCACGCATGCCGTTCGACGCCGCAGCGTGGCACGATCGCCGGGCGCCGCGCCTGCGCCGGCTCTGGAGCGACGTCCGCCTCCTCTTCCGGCGCACCGCGCAGGAGTTCCTCGACGACCACTGCACGCAGTTGGCCGCCGGCATCGCCTACTACGTGCTGTTCTCGATCTTCCCGCTGGCCATCCTGCTGGTCTCGATCAGCGGCCTGCTGCTGACCGACGACCGGCTGCGCGCGGACGTGGTCGAGGAGATCTTCCGCTCCCTGCCGCTCTCCGAGGGGCAGGGCCGGGACGACCTGCAGAGCGCCGTCGACGGCATCGCGACGGGCCTCTCCGCGATCGGGCTGATCAGCGTCGTGGGCCTGCTCTGGTCGGCGATGGCGATGATGGGCGCGATCCGCCACGCCCTCGATACGGCCTGGGACGTGACCCGGCGGCGTCCGCTGGTCCGGGCCAAGCTGGTCGACGCGGGGCTGGTGCTTGGCGTGGGGCTGCTGATCGCGGTGTCGGTCGGCGCGACGATGTTCCTGCAGGTGGCGCGGGCGGTGTCGGCCGATGTGTCCGACGCGCTGGGGCCGCTCGGCGCGGGCGCGAGCGCCCTCTTCGACGTCGTCGCGCTGCTGGTGCCGCTGCTGATCTCCTTCGCCACCTTCGCCGCGCTCTACAAGTACGTGCCCAGCGTGCCGACGCGCTTCCGCCACATCTGGCCGGGCGCCTTGCTCGCCGCCCTGCTCTTCGAGCTGCTGAAGAACGGCTTCGCCGTCTACCTGCGCTACTTCGACAACTACGACGCGATCTACGGGTCGCTGGGCGCGGTGATCATCTTCCTGTTCTTCGTCTACCTCAGCGCGCTGGCGCTGCTGATCGGAGCGGAGATGGCGTCCGAGTGGCCGCGCGTGCTCCGCGGACGCTACGACGCGGATCGTGGGCCGCGCCCCGCCGGCCCGCGGGAGCCGTTGCGCCGCCGCGCCGTGGGCGTCGTGCGCGGGCTCGTTTCCGGCGCCCCGTCGCCCCAGCACGCCGACGAGGCGGACGGCGATGCGCGGCGCAGCCGCACCCGTCCGCCGGACCCCGGCGAGGACGACGCGCCCGCGCCGCCCCCAGCCAACTGACCGGCCGCCGGCTTACGCCCAGCGCACGCCCAGGCGCAGGCGCTGCCCCGCCAGCTTCTCCGCCGCGACGTGCGCGCCCTCGGGCGGGGCGGCGAAGTGCAACTCCGTCGCCAGTGTCTCGCCGCGCACGTAGTCCTCGTGCGCCCGGATGGCCGCGATGGCTTCGTCGCCGGCGTCGATCCAGACGACGATCCGGTCGGCGATGTCGAAGCCCGCCTCGCGGCGCAGGGACTGCAGTCGGTGCACGACCTCGCGCGCCGTGCCCTCCTGCACCAGCGCCGGCGTCAGCGTCGTCGTGAGCGCGACGGTGGCGTGCGCGTCCTGGGCCGTCGCGGCGCCGGGCCGCTCGCGCAGCTCGATCAGCAGGTCCGAGGGGGCGAGTTCGACGCCGGCGATCTCGATCGTCTCGCCCGCCTCCGCGGCCTGCGCGATGCCGGTCGCGACGGCCGGGTCGAGCTCCTGCATCGCCCGGCGCAGCGCCCCCACCTGCTTGCCCAGCCGCGGCCCCAGGACCGGCAGGTTGGGCTTGATCACGTACTCCACCAGGGCTTCGGAGGCCGTTCCGGGGTCGTCGCCGCCGGAGGCGTCGTGGAAGGTGATCGTCTTCACGTTGAGCTCGTCCAGCAGCATCGGGCCGTACCCCTCGACGAGGGCGCGCTCGCGCGCGGATCGCAGCCCCACCAGCAGCGCCGGCAGCGGCTGCCGCACCTTGACGCCGGCCTTGCTGCGCGCCGCCCGCCCCAGCGAGGCCAGCCGCTGCACCAGCCGCATCGCCTCGATCCGGCCCTCGTCGATCAGCGACGCGTCCGCCTCGGGCCAGGCCGCCAGGTGCACCGACTCCGGCGCGCCGGGGTCGGTGCCGGCGACGAGGTTGCGGTACATCTCCTCCGCGACGTAGGGGGTGAACGGGGCGAGCAGCGTCGCCACGCCGGCCAGACATTCGTGCAGGGTGTGATAGGCGGCGGCCTTGTCGCGGTCGTCCTCCGACTTCCAGAAGCGCCGCCGGCTGCGCCGCACGTACCAGTTGCTCAGCTCGTCGACGAAGGCCTCGATGGCCCGGCCGGCGCGGGTGGGGTCGTAGCCCTCCAGCGCCTCCGTGACGTCGCGGATCGTGGCGTGCAGGGCGCCGCGCGCCCAGTCGTCGAGCTCGGCCCGCTCGGCGGGCGGGGGCGAGGCCGGGTCGAAGCCGTCGATGCGCGCGTAGGTGACGAAGAACGAGTACGTGTTCCACAGCGTCAGCAGGAAGCGGCGCCGCGCCTCGCCCACGAGGTTGGCGCTGAAGCGGCGCGGCGCGCCGGTGGGCGAGGCCGTGAACAGGTACCAGCGCAGGGCGTCGGCGCCGTGCGCGTCGAGCACCTCCCAGGGGTCGACCACGTTGCCCTTCGACTTGCTCATCTTCTCGCCCTGCTCGTCCTGGATGTGGCCCAGCGAGATCACGTGGCGATAGGAGATCGGCTCGGGCGCCGCCTCGACCCGGTGCAGCAGCGCCGCCTCGGCATGCAGCGAGTAGAACCAGCCCCGCGTCTGGTCGACGGCCTCGCAGATGTAGTCGGCCGGGAAGCGCTCCGCGAACAGCTCCCGGTTCTCGAACGGGTAGTGCCACTGCGCGTAGGGCATCGCGCCGCTGTCGAACCAGGCGTCGGCGACCTCGGGCACGCGCTGCATCGTCCCGTCGCAGCATTCGCAGGGGATCGTGACCGCGTCCACGAAGGGGCGATGCGGATCGTCGAGCGGCGGCTCGCCCGATCGCTCGGCCAACTCCGCGAACGAGCCCACCGCCTCCGTCGCGTTGCAGCCCGCGCAGCGCCAGAAGGGCAGCGGCGTGCCCCAGAACCGCTCCCGGCTGACCGCCCAATCGACGTTGTTCGCCAGCCAGTCGCCGTAGCGGCCGTCGCGGACGTGGGCCGGGTACCAGTGCATGTCCTCGCGGTTGCCCCGGTTGAGCGACTCCGCCACCCGCGTCGTGGCGACGTACCAGGAGGGCTTCGCGTAGTAGAGCAGCGGCGTGTCGCAGCGCCAGCAGAAGGGGTAGGTGTGGCGCACCGTGCTCCGCTGGAGCAGGAGCCCCCGCTCGGCGAGGTCGTCCATGATCGCGGCGTCGGCGTCCTTCGCGAAGAGGCCGGCGAACGTCCCGTTGGGGAAGCGCCCCTGCAGGTCGATCGGCTGTAGGAAGAACAGGTCGTGCGCGCGGCCCAGGTCGTAGTCGTCCTCGCCGAAGGCGGGCGCGATGTGCACGATGCCGGTGCCGTCCTCCATCGAGACGAAATCGCCGGCCAGGACGCGGCGCTCGGGCGCCGCGCCCGCGTCGTTCAGGCGGCCGTCGTCGAAGCGCAGCACGCGCTCGCCCCAGTCGCCGGGCTCGTAGAGGCCCTCGTAGCGCACCCCCACCAGCGCCGATCCGGGCAGCGTCTGGGCCACCGCCGGCGACGTCATCCCCGCTTCCTCCCCGTCGAGCCGCGCCTGGGCCAGGATCAGCCGCTCGCCCGCCTCCGTCGCGACGACCGCGTAGCTCTCGTCCGGCGCGACCGCCAGGGCCGTGTTGCCCGGCAGCGTCCAGGGCGTCGTCGTCCAGGCGACGAGGTAGGTCTCCCCGTCGAAGCCGCGCAACTCGGCCGGCAGCGACTCCGGCAGCGCGCGGAACTTGATCGTGATGCTGGGGTCGGGCGTGTCCTCCTGGTAGCCCAGCGACAGCTCGTGGCTCGACAGCGAGGTCTCGCAGCGCGGGCAGTGCGGCGTGACCCGCCGGGCCTCGTAGATCAAGTCACCGTCCCAGAGCGACTTGAAGATCCACCAGACCGACTCCACGTACTCGGCGTGGAAGGTGACGTAGGCGTCGTCCATGTCGATCCAGAAGGCGATCCGGTCCGTCAGGTCGCGCCACTGCGACACGTAGCGCATGACCGATTCCCGGCAGCGCCGGTTGAACTCCGCGATGCCGAAAGCCTCGATGTCGGCCTTGGTCTCCAGGCCCAGCTCCCGCTCGACCTCCAACTCCACCGGCAGGCCGTGCGTGTCCCAGCCCGCCTTGCGGGGGGCGCGGTAGCCGCGCATCGTTTTGTAGCGCGGGAAGAGGTCCTTGTAGACGCGCGAGAGGACGTGGTGCACGCCGGGTGCGCCGTTGGCCGTGGGCGGGCCCTCGTAGAAGTTGAACAGCTTGCCGGCGGGCCGCTCGGCGATGGAACGCTCGAAGATGCGGCGCTCGCGCCAGAAGTCGCGCTGGCGCGTCTCCATCTCCAGGTAGGGCATGCTGCTGCCCACGGCCGTGAATCGACTGGTCATGGCGCCCTCCGCGGGATGCCTGCGGCGGGCACACAAGCGGCCCGCCCCACTCAGGGACGGGCCGACACGTCGGTCCGCGGTACCACCCTGCTTCCCCCCGCCCCGGCCGGGCCGTCGCGGGAGGCGCCTCGCGGACGGCAAGCACCGTCCGGCCCTGTGCTAACGGGGGGTCTCCGGCCGCGTCTACTGGCCCGCCCCGGGGACGGACGTTCGGGCGGCGGCTCGGGAGCGATGTTCGAGGCGGGGGCCGGCGCGTCCGCTTCCACCGTCCGGACTCGCTGGGGCGCGGTGCTCCCCGTCGACACGGTCTCCGTCGCAGCCTTTCATCGAGGGTAGGCGGTCGTTTCGGGGGGGATCAATCAATCCGCGTTAAGTTGGGCGGCGCCGGCACCGAGTAGCGACCCACTGCGCCTCGATGTCGGTGGTCATCCTGCGGGCGGAGGCGTGACTTCGCTTGGGTCGGGCACTGCTCGCGCCTTCTCGTTGCGCTCACGCCTGCGGCTTTCGGTTCCGTAGATGAACACCGCGACAATCGAGCCGATGTCAACGGATGCAATGACGATTCCCGCAGTGTCGTGACCCGTCAGGATCACCACCGCCGCCACGACGAGGACGGCGATCACGCCGCTCCCGGCCATCCACAACCCCCGGTTCGAGCGACTGACGTCGCCGAGGATCACGGCCTTCTCAAGTTCCATCCGGTGGTGTGCCTGTCGATCGAACGTGTCGATCAGTTGCTTGGCCGATCCGGGAACGATCTCGTCGTACGCCCGCAGGAGATCAGGGTGCGGGAGGGGCCCGGCCCAGAATGTCGCGGTGAGCTCGCGGCGAATGATCTCGGCGGATGCGGCCTCGGGTGATTCACCCGACGATGGATCAACAGGCGAATCGTCCTCGGGGCGCCGATCGAGGCTCATCGTTCACGCGATGTGGCTGGGAGTTCTCCCATGGCGGCTCGGAGGTCGTCCCCAATCGCGTGCCAGTCGGCCCACAGCGCGCGCTTGTCGCTGGCCTCTGGATCAATCGACGTGTTGTAGACACTCAGGCTGTTCGCGAAGTCGAACACGCGCGCGCAGCCCTCGAGGAACGACGGACGCGCGTACAGGAAGTCGGTGTAGATCGAGACTTGGCGGCGGGGTCCAGTTCCCATGGCCTCTGCCTTTCGCGCGAAGGAGTGTCCCGGAGCCTCGGCGGGATCGCAAGAGGGCTCGTGACACTGCACTCGGTCATCCCGCAGGCTGATCATAAACGACAGGATGGATCACGTGGGTGAATTGCGTGGGTGAATTAGCAGAGGCCGCCCGGAGGCGGCCTCGCGCCCGACCGCCTAAACAGTCGGAGGGATCCGAATGCATTCTAGACGATCCACGGCTGGCCGGGCGAGACTCCCCGTCGACCAGTCAGCCCGGCACCCGACGCCGCACCTCCGACTCCGCCTCCCGCCCGACCACCGACCGCAGGTCCGACGGCAGCAGCGCCACCAGCTCCGACAGCCGCTCCTCGACGAACGCCAGCGCGCCCGCGGCCGACGTGACGTCGTCCGACGCCAGCGCCTCCGCGACCAGCCCCTCCGCGATGGCGGCCGGGTCGGCGCGGACCCGTCCGATCAGCGACTCTGCCGCCGGGAGGGGCGCCCCCGGCGGGTCGCCCAGCAGCCGCGACAGCCGCCGCGCCG
>JAPOXB010000151.1 GCA_026707335.1 Chloroflexota bacterium | reverse complement strand
ACCCGGACGAAGTCATCGCACGGGCCGAGGCCGTGCTGCGCCGCGTCAAGGGCAAGGTCCAGCAAGTGCTCACGCGCGGCGCCATCACGCTGAACGAGACCACCCGGCGCGTGACCGTCGACGACGAGCCCGTGCCGCTGAGTCAGGCGCAGATCGCGCTGCTGGCGACGTTCATGCGCCATCCCAACCACGTGCTGACGCGGGAGCAGCTGATCGCCCTGACCTTCAACAACGAATTCGAAGGCTTCGACCGCGCCATCGATAGCCAGATCGCCCGCCTGCGCAAGCAGATCAACCGGGATGGCGCGCAGCCCATTCAGACGGTCTACGGCGCCGGCTACCGGTTCGTGGTGGAGGAGGCGTGATGTCGTTGCGCTGGCGCATCATGGGGCTGACCGTGCTGGTCGTCGTGCTCGCCACGTTGATCAGCGTTGGGGTGGGGTACTACGCGTCCCAGTCGCGCCTGGGGGTGTTCGTCGATCAGATCGGCGATGACGAGGCGATCCTGTTGGCCCGGAACCTGAGCCGGGCGTACACCGCCGCCGGCGGCTGGGACACGGTCGACCGGGCGCTGGCGGAGGCCGGATACAGCGCCACGGGAGGTCCGCGGGGCGAGGGATCGGGTGAGGGATCGGGTGAGGGATCGGGCGAGGCGGAGGAGCAGCACGTCGAGGTCTTCCACCGCGATCCGGTGCGCATCGTCATCGTCGGCGTCGACGGACGGGTGGTGCTGGACAACGCGGCCGATCTGGCGCCGGGAACCGCCGCGCCCGACCTGGGCGGGAATCGCGAGACCGTCTTCGACCGAACGACGAACCAGCCCGTGGGCCACCTCTACGCGGATGTGAACCAGGAGCGCCTGTCGAGCGAATCGCACGGGTTCCTCAGCACGTTGTTGTACATCTCGCTGATCGCCGGGGCGCTGACGGTCGGCGTCGCCATCCTGCTGGCGCTCTGGCTGTCGAAGCGGATCACGGCGCCGGTGACGGCGCTGACGGAGGCGACCCAGGAGATCGCCCAAGGCGAGACGACGCCGCTGCCGGTCACATCCTCGGATGAACTGGGACGGATGAGCACGGCCTTCAACCAGATGATCGCCACCCTGGAAACACAGCGCGAGTTGCGCCGGCGGTTGATCAACGACGTCTCGCACGAGATCAATACGCCGCTGAGCGTCATCCAGCTGGAGGCGGCGGGCCTGCGGGATGGACTGCAGACCGCCGAGGACGCCTCCGGCCACATCATCGAGGAAGTGGACCGGCTGCGCGGTCTCATCACCGACCTGGACTGGCTCGCCGAGACGGACGCCGGCGAGTTGCGGCTCACGCGCGAAGCGAGCGCGGTCTCCGAACTGCTCATCACGGAGGTGGAGCGCTGGCAGCCGCAAGCCCGCGCCCGGCAGGTGGCGTTGTCGCTGCAGGCGCCCGCCGGCCTCCCGGACATGGACCTGGACCGGACGCGGATGAGCCAGGCGCTGGGCAACGTCGTCGGCAACGCCATCCATTGCACCGAGGCGGGCGGGCGCGTCGTGGTGAGGGCCGGGCTGGAGAACGGCGAGGCGCTGACCATCGCCATCACCGACGACGGCATCGGCATCCCCGCCGCCGACCTCCCCCACCTCTTCGAGCGCTTCTACCGGACGGACGAGTCGCGCAGCCGCGGGATCGTCGGCACCGGCTTGGGGCTGCCCATCAGCCGGGCGATCGTCGAAGCGCACGGCGGCGACATCGCCGTCGCCAGCGACGGGCCCGGCCGGGGCGCCACCGTGACGATGCGCCTCCCCCTCGACGGGCGACGGCTCTCCTCCTCAGCCTCAAGCGACTCCGCCCCGACGCCCCCGGCGGTCGAGGGGTCGTGAGTCGGCCCGGCCCAGTTGGCGGAGGGGGAGGGGGAGCCCCGGGGCGCGGGACCTCCGTCCCTTGCAGGCAGAGTGCAGGAATTGATAGCGTCGTTCTGATGGACCAGTGGACGCGCGAAGAGAAGCGGAAAACCGGCCGTGACGTGCGCGACGCCATCGCACGGGCGCTCCCGGCGATGGACGATCTGCGCGCGCGCATCGCGGCGCGGGCGGGCGGGGAGATCGAGGAGAGCGTGCCGCTGATCCGCGCCGACCGCGAGCGGTGAGCGTCGGCCACCGCGACGACTTGGGCGTTCGCACCTGAAGCGCGGTGGGTCATCCTCGGATTGAGGGCGGCTCCCGCGCGGCTACTGCGCGACCTTCAGGTGTACATCGGCAGGATCAACACCGCGGCCCCGAAGCAGCCGCTTCGCGCTAGATCTGGCCTGTGAAGCGCTCACCCACGTATCTACGTACAGCGGTGGTGTGCCTTCAATCTGCGCGTGGCTTTCGAATGGTTTGCCGGTCCGGTGTACCGGCTCGGTGTGCACGCTGTAGCGTGTGCCGCCACCTGCGATCGGCGTGTCTGCGACTGTGAATCGCCCGTCGGCATAGAGTTTCTGAGCAACGGAGCTCACCAACTCGTACCAACGAGTGAGGGTCCGTTCGCTGCCGTCCCAGAATCGGATGGCGGTAGGACAGGGCGTGTGAGTTGGCGGGTTGTACTCGGAGAGTGCAACCCAGCCCGCCCCTGGCGGTCCTGGCGGCAGGGTTTCTTCGATGGCGGCTGGCTTCGCTGCCGGAGGTGGAGCATCGGTAAGGATTGGCTCGCCGGCCGGCGTCGGATGGGCACCCGACGCGAGGTTGGGTCGCCAGAGCACCAGCAACTGGAGCGCAACCTCGTGACCCGGAGCATTGGCGATGGAGACATCCAGTATCCGGCGTTCGTCTAAGTCAGCCTGCTGGAAGACGGTGTATAACTCCCAGCGGTCGCCATCGGTCAGGCCGGCGTAGGGGATGCCCAACGCGACCGCGTAGGTCAGCATCTGCATCTGGTGCGAGCCCAGCGTCGCTCCGAAGTGCTTGGCTTCGATGATGGCAGCGGGCTTTCCGTCAGCCCGGAGCAATGCGTAATCGGCCCGCCCACCACCGGCCTCGTACTCCGGTGTCACCAGCGACGGGTCTGAGACGTCCCAGCCCAACGCCTGCAGCAGTGGGTCGATCAGCGCCATCCGCGTGCGTGTCTCGTTCGCCTGTAGCGAGGCGCGATGCGACTGGATGCGTTCTCGCAGCACCTCGATACTGGCGACCAGATCGTCAAGCAGCATGTTCGATTCCCTGTGCCATCGTCACGGGCTACCGGTGGCCCGTGAGTCGCCATGCTACGGGCATCACCGATCCTGCGCACGGCCAAGCTGGCGGAGGGGGAGGGATTCGAACCCCCGAGACGCTTGCGCGCCTAGCGGTTTTCAAGACCGCCGCCTTCAACCACTCGGCCACCCCTCCGCGACGTGGGCTGCCGGCTCCCCCAGCCTACTCCCCGCCCTCCAACTCGAGCGGCAGCGACGCGACGCCCGACGCCCGCAGCGCCGTCGCTACCTGGGCCGCGATGGCCGCGTAGGCCGCCCGATCCTCCGCCTCCAGGCGCACGCTCAGCACCGGCTCCGTGTTCGACGGCCGCACCAGCGCCCAGCCGCCCTCGAATTCGATCCGCGCCCCGTCGATCTCCAGCACCGGCCGCGAGCCCCGGAAGCGCGCCGCGCACTCCTCGGCGATGCGGAACTTGGCCGCGTCGTCGCAGGGGATGCGCAACTCGGGCGAGGTCACCAGCGCGGGCGCCGGCCCGCGCGCCTCCGCCATCAGCGCCGACAGCGGCCGCCCCCGTGCCGACACCAGTTGCGCGATGAGGCAGGCCCCGAAGATGCCGTCGTCGAAGCCGAAGTAGTCCTCGCGGAAGTAGAAGTGCGACGACGCCTCGCCGCCCAGCAGGATGTCCTGCTGGCGCATCAGCCGCTTCGCCCGCGAGTGGCCAGTGGGGCCGAACTCCGGCCGGCCGCCGTGCGTTTCGATGGCGCGGATGGTGGCCAACGACACCTTCACGTCGACCAGCACGCGCGCCCCCGGATTGCGCGTCAGGAGGTCCCAGGCCAGCAGCGTGAGGATCGCGTCGGGGTCGTGCCGGCGGCCCGTCTCGTCGACGACGCCCAGGCGGTCGCCGTCGCCGTCCCAGGCGACGCCCAGGTCCGCCCCGTGCGCGACCACCGCCGCCCGCAGCCCCTCCATCGACGCGGGCAGTTGCGGGTCGGGGGGCGCGCCGGGGACGTCCGCCTCGATGTCGGTGCGCAGCCCCACGACCTCGCACCCGGCGCGCTCGAGCGCCGCCGGCCCGGCGATCGCCGTCACGCCGTGGCCGGCATCGGCCACGACCTTCAACGGCCGCCGCAGCGCGAACCGCTCCCCCAGGTACGCGACGTACTCCGGCCTGGCGTCGCGCTGCGCGAGCGACCCGGTCCCCTGCTCGAAGTCGTCCGCCTCGATCAGCGCCCGCAGCCCCTGGATCGCCGCCCCGTCGAGCGGCATCCCCTCGCGCTCCAGCAGCTTCAGGCCGTTGACCTCGCGGCCGCCGTGACTGCCGGTCACGTTGCAGCCCCCGTCCATCCCCCAGCGCGCCGCCGCGAAGTAGAGCAGCGGCGATGGCGAGGGGCCGATGCCCACCACGTCGGCCCCCGACGCCCGCGCCCCCTCGGCGAACGCCGCCAGCAGCCCCGCCGACGACGGCCGCGTGTCCCGCCCCGCGACGATCGTCGCCGCGCCGTACTTGCGCCGCAGGTGGGTCGCGTGCGCCCGCCCGATCAGCCGCGCGACCTCGGGCGTCAGCTCGGTGTCCGTCCGGCCGCGGACGTCGTAGGCGCGGAAGATGCGGGGGACGACGGTCGTGCCGCTCATCTCGCTGCTCGCCTTTCCGGGCGCGAGCGTAGTACGACCCCGGAAGTCCGACTCGCCTCCCGCGCCTACCCGCCCCCTCGCAGCAGCGCGTTGGCAGAGTCGGCCAGGGCCATGCGGTCAGTGACGGCCGGGCCGATGACGGGCGGGTCCGCGTCGGGCCAGTAGCCCTCGGGCACCATCCAGAAGCGCAGGACGCGCAGCCGGGCGTCGCCGGTCTCCGTGAGCCGCCGCCCGACCTCGAAGATCGCCTCGCCGAGGGCCGTCTGGTTGAAGATCCAGTCGTTCAGCGCCCGGTGCGACGGCGCCTGCGCCTCGGCCAGCGCGCCCGGCTGGGCGACCACCGCCTCCTGGTAGTACGAGCGCAGATCCTGCGCGACGTGGCGCAGCAGATAGGGCATCGGGTGGCCCCAGGCGACGCCGGCGCCGGCCTCGGGCACGCGGTCGAGCGGGGCGCCCTCGGCGACGGCGGCCAGCAGCGCGGCCAGCGTCTCGGCGTGCGCGGGCACGTCCGCCCCGGCGATCGGGCCGCTCCCGCCGACCGCCGTGCGACCACGGGCCCGGTGCGTCTCGCGCCACCACGGCGCGAGGCCCTGGACCTCGGCCCGCAGCCGCGCGGCCACGGTGTCGGACTCGGGCGGCGCGAACGCGACGGGGCAGGCCCACGTATCGGAGAACGACGCCTGTGGCGCATCGACGGGGTAATCGACGATGCCGTGCTCGCTCAGCGACGGCAGCAGGTCCAGCGCCGCCCGCAGCACGTCGCGCTGGAAGTCGGGGTCGTCGGGCACGCCGAACGGGCGGCCCAGGTAGAACGACACCCAGAGCGCCCGCGGCGGGTTCATCACCTCGCTGTGCTCACGGACCAGCGAGATGCTGGTCGTCGCGACCCCCTCCCGCTCGATGAAGTGCGCCAGCGCACCCACGGTGCGCGTGCAGACCGGTCAAACGGGGGCGAGCACCACCGCATCGACGCCGTCGCGCTTGAGCAGCCGGCCCACCTCGCGCGCGGCCGGCTCCAGCAGCTCGGGCCGGGGGACGCCGCCCATGAACGAGTAGTGCCAGCGCGCCACCGCGCCGATTTCGCCCGCCGCGGCCAGTTCGCGCAGACGCTCCAGCGGCAGCACGACGTTGGCGTCCTGCTCCAGCGCCGAGCGGTCCCAATTCACGCTCACGTGCGAGCTGACCAGGTCGGCGAAGTCGACGTCGCCGGGGATCAGGCGGTAGTCGATCGCGCCGGCCGCGAAGGGTGCGTCGTCGCGCCGGTGCAGGCCGGCCGTCGTGATCAGCGCGATGGTCGACTCGGCCAGCGGCTTGGGCGTGATCCAGTCACCGGGCGCAATCGTGCTGGGCGGCAGGTTGGCGAGATGCGCGGCCTCTTCGGGGTGCAGGTCGGACAGGCGGACCATACGTGCGCGTCGCCTCCGCCCCTACGAATCCGCGGCCACCTCGTGCACGACCTCCACCTCGATGTCGTCCAGGAGCGCGTCCGCCGGGTCGTCGCCGCCGTCCGACTCCGCCTCCGTCGCCACCCCGAACGCCTCCCCGAACTGCCGCAGCAGCATGAACTGGTCGCCGTACTTGATCGCCCCGGCCGTGTTCTGCGCCGAGGCCAGCAGCAGCGTGTCGCGCATCGGCGAGCTCGTGCGCCGGTAGTCCTGCAGGGTGCACAGACCGATCTCCTGGTTGTGCGGGTCGTTGCCGTGCTTCGCCGCCGCCACGGCCAGCGTCTCGACCAGCGCGTCGCGGTCGTGGTCGCCGTCCAGGTAGGCCTGCGTCCAGTCGATGCTCTCATCCAGTTCCGTGGCGAGCAGCGCCGCCTCGAGCCGCCGCAGGATCTGCGGCCCCGACAGCCGGTCCGACCCGGCCGGCGGCAGCGGCCGCCGCGGCCCGTTCGCGACACCGTCGTTGGCGAAGATGCCGTCGCCCGAGCGGATGTGCCGCGCCGCCTGATTGATGAAGTTGGCCGCCACGAACAGCAGCTTCGTGCGGTGGGGATGGTCGAAGCGGTCGTAGAACCAGTTGACCATGTTGCAGTATTCCATCGTGTGCTGCGGCATCGAGAAGGCGTGCGGCGCGCGCGTCTCCAGCAGCACCCGCGCCGAGGCGATCTGGATCGCGTCCATGATCGAGCGCGGCGACCGTCCCGCCCGCAGCAGCCCCACCAGCGGCTCGATGAAGTGCGCCTCGTCGCCGCGCATGATGGCGTGGATCAGCGACTCCGCCTCCGGTTCCGAGATCGGCGTCGTGTTGGCGAACAGGCGGCGGTCGGTGTCGGTCGCGACCGTGGCGGCCAGCGACGACTGCGGCGCCTCGTCCTCCAACTCGTTCAGCATGATCTGGCAGGCCGCCTCGAAGCTTGAATACCAGCGCGGGCCCACTGCCAGGTCGGGCACCGCCGCGTAGATCACGTGGCCCGCGTGCTCCCAGCCGATCGCCCGCCCCAGTTCGATCAACGACCGCTGTCGGTACGACTTGTGCCCCGTCGTGTACGACCGGTTCCAGATCATCCGGTCCTGCACGTCCATCAGCCCGGCGAACATCGTGTGCGCCAGCAGTTCCTCGCGCCGGCCCCACAACTCCCACAGCCCCAGCCACAGCCGGTACGCTTCGTCGACCCGGCCCCACTCGACCAGCCGCTGCCAGCGCTCCACTTCCTCCTCGAAGTCGCCCTCCAACGGCGCCGGCTCCTGGTCCTCCCAGTGGACGACCGGCATCGGCGGGCCGTCCGGATGCGCCGCCGGGTCGTAGGTGCGGCGCGCGTAGTGGCCGGGCATCTTGCCCAGCAACTGGTTCCAGATGTCGAGCGAGCTGGGCACGTACCAGGCCGTCTGCGCCAGTGGCAGGTGCCGCAGCGACTCGGGCATCAGATCCTGCAGCGACAGGGTCGCCCGCGCGCTGAGCAGCGCGTGGTCGTTGTTGACGAAGCGCACGAAGCCGCCGTCCATGCGCTGGTGGTAGGGCACGTGCGTGTAGGGCGCGTGGATGCGCACCGTCTCGCTGAGGATCTCGGTCGTCGAGCGGCCGTCCTGGATGAGGTTGAACGTGACCTCGCTCGCCCCCGCCGAGTCGCGCTCCAGTATCTTCTCGCGCAGCAACTCGTACTTGGCGGCGGTCTCGCGGTCGGTGATCGATGGGGAGAGAGCCATGGTTGCCGTCCTTCCTGCCCGCCCCGGCTGCCAGCCTCAGAATTCCAGGATCGCGCGACCGCTGATCTGCCCCGCCTCGAGCGCCTGGGTCGCCTCGTTGATCTCATCGAGAGCGTAGCGAGCGGTCACCAGGCTATCAAGGTCCAGCTTGCCCTCCCGGTGCCAGGCCAGGAAGCGCGGGAAGTCCCGTTCCGGCACGCCCGACCCGCCCAGGCTGCCGATGAACCGCTTCTCGCCCCCCAGCAGCCGTGCGTCGGGGCTGAGCATCATGTCCGTCATCGGCACGCCGACCAGCACCGCCGTGCCGCCCCGCGTGACGCCATGATTCCCGACCCGCACGGCCGGCACGATCTGCTCCATCGTCTGCCGCACGCCGATGCAGTCGAAGGCGAAGTCCACCCCGCTCACCGGATCCCCGAACAGCCCGAACTCACCCGGGCGCGGCGTCAGCGCGTGGACGGCCGCGACCGCGTCCTCTTGTGAGGCGTTGATCGTGTGCGTCGCGCCGAAGCGCCGCGCGAACTCCAGCTTCGCGTCGTCGAGGTCGACCACGATGATCGGGTCCGCGCCGACCGCCGCCGCCCCGGCCACGGCCGACAGCCCCACGCCGCCCACGCCGAAGATCGCCACGCTCTGCCCCGCCTGTACGTCCGCCGAGGTCACGACCGCGCCGGCGCCCGTGATCACCGCGCAGCCGATGATCGCGGTCACGTCGCGGGGCGTGTCCGGATCCACCTTCACGACGTAGCGGCCGTCGCAGATCGTGTGATCGGCCCACGTGCCGATCCCCACCCTTACCTCGCCCGCGCTCGTCGCGACGCGCGGCGCCGAGGGGCGCCCGGACGCCGCCGCGGTGTTGCGCGGCACCCACGTGACCAGCACGATGTCCCCCTCCGCCACGTGGCTCACGTCCGCGCCTGCCTGGAGCACCACCCCCGTGCTCTCGTGCCCCAGCATCCGCGGCGCCGGCTGCGGGTTGTGCAACTCGTGCAGTTGCGAGTGGCAGATGCCCGAGGCGAACTGCTTCACCACCACCTGCATGGGACCGGGGTCCGGCAGCGTGACGTCCTCCACCTGCAGCGTCTTCGTCCCGCCCGGCACCACCACCACTCGTGCGCGCGTTCCCATGTCGGCCCCTTTCGTCGCGTGCGGCGCTGTCGCGCGGATGTTACCGCCCCGCCTCCCAGTCGCGCGATACTGGGATCGGTCTCGCGTCGGCCCCGGGTCGAGGCAGAGCGCGGAGCGGAGCGACGCCCGATGCAACTCATCACCCCTCCGCCCCAGTTCTCACATGCAGGTCAGTTGCCCGAAGATCGGCTCAGCCACGACCCACGTGAGTCACGCATCAACGACTTCGCGATCGACCTCCGGGCCTGCGAGTTCGTCCGGCCGCCAGCGGTCTTGTGGTGCGCGATCTACTGCCTACTCGCGGCGCGGCAAGGAACGTCCTGCGAGGTGCTCGTGCCCGAGCACATGGGCGTCGCGAGCTACCTGAAGGCCACCGGCCTCTTCGACCTGCTGACGGAGCACGGTGTGTCGGTCGATGACCGCGGCATTGAGCCGGCACTGCGAGGTCGGATGGTCGTTCCGATTCAAGCGGTAGGGTCAGAGACAGATGTCGATCGCATCGCGAACGAAGCGACAGAGGCCCTGCTGGAGCATCACCTTGGCGCGGTGAACCTGCGAGAGATCGTGGTCGACGTTTTCTCGGAGTTGGCCGGGAACGCTGTCGAACATGCTGAGTCCCCGGTCGGACCCTACTGCATGATCCAGTACGCCGATGGGCTGGAGGGCCACGCTTCCTGTGCGTCGTCGCGGATGGGGGGATCGGGATTCGCGCCTCGTTGGTCCGGAGTCCGGACCTGCAGACGTCACTGTCCGACGACTGGCGTGCGATCGAGCTCGCCATGGAGGAGCGCATCAGCGGTACCGGGATCCCCACTCGGGGCATTGGACTCTTCGACGTGTCGCACAACCTCACTGGTCCAGGCCGGGAGTTGCTCATACACTCAGGGCGCGGGATCGTCCAGACAGAGGGCGCTCAGATGCGCGCGCGTGCAGCACCGTTGTTCCCGGGAACGCTAGTCTCCGCATCGGTGAGGACGTGAGGCATGGTTGTCCCCGTCTACGAGATCACCCAGAGACGTGCGCTGGTTACTCGTGGCGTTGCGCGAGAATTCGCGGATTACGTACGCGACGAGCCAGACGTCAGTCCATTGATCCTTGACCTGGCCGGCGTGCTCGTCATGGCTCCAGGTTTCTTCGACGAGCTCCTCGGCAAGATCTCCGACTTTCCCAACGGCCCGGTCCGCACCATCACGATCAAGAACGCCCCCCGCCCTCTGGCCGAGAAGGACCGGGCCGTCGCGCGTGGTCGCGATGCTCAGATCGAGCAGGTTAACGACTCGGACTGGGAGATCCGCCTGCCGGCGCGCACGCCCGCCTAACGCCCCTACGGCCCTGTCATCTGCTCCGGCTGGACCCAGGCGTCGAACTGCTCGGCCGTGAGCAGGCCCAACTCGACGCCGGTCTCCTTGAGCGTGGCGCCGCGCTCGTGGGCGGTCTTCGCGATCTTGGCCGCGTTGTCGTAGCCGATGTGCGGGTTGAGCGCGGTGACCAGCATCAGCGACCGCCGCATCAGCTCGTCGATGCGCTCCCGGTTCGGCTCGATGCCGCGCACGCAGTTCTCCGTGAACGACGCGGCCGCGTCGCCCAGCAGGCGGATGCTCTGCAGGTTGTTGTAGGCCATCACCGGCTTGAACACGTTGAGCTCGAAGTGGCCCGTTGCGCCGCCCACCGCGACCGCCTGGCCGTTGCCGATGACCTGGGCGCAGACCATCGTCAGCGCCTCCGACTGCGTGGGGTTGACCTTGCCCGGCATGATGCTCGACCCGGGCTCGTTGGCCGGCAGCATCAGCTCGCCGATGCCGGCCCGCGGCCCCGAGCCCAGCAGGCGCACGTCGTTGGCGATCTTCATCAGCGACGCCGCCACCGTCGTCAGCTGGCCGGCCAGCTCGACCTGCGCGTCGTGCGCCGCCAGCGACTCGAACTTGTTGGGCGCGGTCACGAACGGCAGCCCGGTCAGCGCCGCGATCTCCGCCGCCACCCGCTCGCCGTACTCCGGGTGCGAGTTGAGCCCCGTGCCGACCGCCGTGCCGCCCAGCGCCAGCTCGTACAGCCGCGGCAGCGTCCCCTCGACCCGCGCGATGCCGTAGGTCACCTGCTGCACGTAGCCCGAGAACTCCTGCCCCAGCGTCAGCGGCACGGCGTCCATCAGGTGCGTGCGGCCGATCTTGACGATCCCCTCGAAGGCGGCCGCCTTCTCGGCCAGCGCGTCGCGAAGCGTGGTCAGCGACGGGACGAGGTGGTTGACGACCTGCTCCGCCGTCGCCACCGACATCGTGCCGGGGAAGACGTCGTTCGACGACTGTGACATGTTGACGTGGTCGTTCGGGTGCACCGGCGTCTTCGAGCCGCGCTCGCCGCCCAGCAACTCGATCGCCCGGTTCGAGATCACCTCGTTGCCGTTCATGTTGCTCTGCGTGCCCGAGCCGGTCTGCCAGACGACCAGCGGGAAGTGGTCGTCGAGCGTCCCGTCGATCACCTCCGCCGCCGCCCGCCGGATGGCGTCCGCCCGCTCGCCGTCGAGCTTGCCCAGCGACTCGTTGGCGCTGGCCGAGGCGTGCTTGACGATGCCCAGCCCGCGGACGATCGGCCGCGGCATGCGCTCGCCGCCGATCTTGAAGTTCTCCAGCGAGCGCTGCGTCTGCGCTCCCCAGTAGCGGTCGGCCGGGACCGCGATCTCGCCCATCGTGTCGGATTCGATTCGCGGGTCGCTCATCTCGGCTCCTGACTGCGACGCCCCGGGGAGACCGGGGCGTCGTGTTCGCTTCCGCTCCGGGGTCCGGCTCGCCGGCGCCCTACGACATCTCCGCCGCGCGCTCGCTGGTGATCCGCGCCATGTCGTCGACCAGGCCCTGCACCGCCGCCGCCGACGCCGCCAACGCCTCCTGCTCGTCGGGCGTGAGCTTGATCTCCATCACCTGCTCGGCGCCGTCCGCGCCCAGCTTGACCGGCACGCCGACGTAGAGGTCTTCGATGCCGAACTGCCCCGTCAGCAGGGCCGCGCAGGGCAGGATGCGCTTCTGGTCGAGCACGATCGCGTCGACCATCTCCACGATCGCCGCCGAGGGCGCGTAGAACGCGCTGCCCGTCTTGAGCAGGCCCACGATCTCCGCGCCGCCCTTGCGCGTCCGGTCGATGATCTCCTCCAGCCGCGACGCCGGCAGCAGTTCCTCGATGGGGATGCCCGCCACCGTCGTGTAGGAGGCCAGCGGCACCATCGTGTCGCCGTGACCGCCCAGCACGTAGGCGTTGACGTCGCGCACGCTCACGTTCAACTCCTCGGCGATGAACGAGCGGTATCGCGCCGTGTCGAGGATGCCCGCCATGCCGATCACCCGGCTCGACGGCAGCCGCGCCGCTTCGTAGGCGACGTGGCACATCGCGTCGAGCGGGTTGCTGACGACGATGAACGTCGCCGCCGGCGAGACGGCCACCGCCTTCTCGGTCACGTCGCGCACGATCGACATGTTGGTCGCCAGCAGGTCGTCGCGGCTCATGCCCGGCCGCCGCGCGATGCCCGACGTGATCACGACCACGTCGGAGTTGCCCGTCGGGCCGTAGCTGTTGGTGCCGGTGATCTTCGCGTCGACGCCGATCACGGGACTGGCCTCGTACAGGTCGAGTGCTTTGCCCTGCGGCATCCCCTCAATGATGTCCAGCAGCACGATGTCGGCGTAGCCGCGCTCCGCCAGCCGGTGGGCCGTGGTCGCCCCCACGTTGCCCGCGCCGATCACGGTCACCTTCTTGCGCATCGTTCGTCGTCCTCCTTGGCGCCGCCGGTCGGGCGGCTCGCTAGTCCTGCGTCGATTGGGCCGCCTGCGCTGCCGCGATCTCGTTGAGCGCGCCGCCGGCCCGGAACCAGCCGATCTGCTCGGCCGTGAATGAGTGCCGCACCTCGACGGCCTCCGAACTCCCATCCGGATGGCCGATTTCCAGCGTCAGCGGCCGTCCCGGCGCCAGCGACGCCAGCCCGCGGATGCTCACCCGGTCGTCCTGGCCGAACTTGTCGTAGTCGGCGGGGTCGGCCAGACGCAGCGGCAGCAGCCCCTGCTTCTTGAGGTTCGTCTCGTGGATGCGGGCGAAGCTCCGCACGATGACGGCCACGCCGCCCAGGTGGCGCGGCTGCATCGCCGCGTGCTCGCGGCTCGACCCCTCGCCGTAGTTCTCGTCGCCGACCACCAGCCAGGACAGCCCGGCCGCCCGGTAGGCCCGCGCGACCTCCGGCAGCGGCTGCTCCCGCTCGCCGGTCAGGACGTTGTTGCCCGTGCCCGCCTTCGACGTGAAGGCGTTGTTGACGCCCGTGAAGGTGTTGTCGGCGATGTTGTCGAGGTGGCCGCGGTAGCGCAGCCAGGGCCCGGCCGGCGAGATGTGGTCGGTCGTCGTCTTGCCCGACGACTTGAGCAGGATCACGCAGTCCTCGATGTCGGCCCCGTCCCAGGCGGGCCACGGGGTCAGCCGCTGCAGACGACGGCTGTCCTCGGCCACGACGACCTCGACGCCGGAGCCGTCGTCGGGCGGCGGCACGAAGCCGGCGTCGCCGAGGGCGAAGCCCTCCGCCGGCAACTCGTCGCCGACCGGCGCCTCGAAGCGGAAGCTCCCCCCATCGTTGGGGATCGCGTCGCGGCGCGGGTCGAAGTCGAGCCGCCCGGCGAAGGCCGCCGCGACCACCATCTCCGGGCTGCCGATGAAGGCCAGCGTCTGCGGGTTGGCGTCGTTGCGGGCCGGGAAGTTGCGGTTGAACGACGTCACGATCGTGTTCGTCTCCCCCGCCTCGACGTCGCCCCGCTTCCACTGGCCGATGCAGGGGCCGCAGGCGTTGGCCAGCACCGTCGCGCCGACCCGCTCGAAGGCGGCGATCTGCCCGTCGCGCTCGACCGTCGCGCGCACCTGCTCGGACCCCGGCGTGACCAGCAGCGGCGCCTTCACGCGCAGGCCGGCCGCCGCCGCCTGCCGCGCCAGGCTCGCCGCGCGGCTCATGTCCTCGTAGGAGCTGTTGGTGCAGGAGCCGATCAGCGCGTCCTTGATCTCCAGCGGGTAGCCCTCGGCCGCCGCCCAGGGGCCAACCTCCGCCGCCGTGTGGCGCAGGTCGGGCGTGTGCGGCCCGACCCAGGCCGGCTCCAGCGCGCCCAGGTCGATCTCGATCACCTGGTCGAAGATCTCCGCCCGCCGCTCCTCGACGCCAGGGTCGGCGGTCAGGTCGGCGGCGTGCGCCTCGGCCAACTCCGCGATCGCGTCCCGGTCGGTGGCGCGCAGGTAGCGCGCCGTCGCTGCGTCGAAGGGGAAGACCGACGTCGTCGCGCCGATCTCGGCGCCCATGTTGGTCACCGTGCCCCGGCCCGTCGCGCTCAGCGAGGCCACGCCCTCGCCGAAGTACTCGACGATCGCGCCCGTGCCGCCCTTCACGGTCAACTCGTCGGCGACGCGCAGGATGACGTCCTTCGGCGACGTCCAGCCCGACAGCGCGCCCGTCAGCCGGACGCCGATCAGCTTGGGCAGCGTGACGCCCCAGTCGAGCCCCGCCATCACGTCGACGGCGTCGGCCCCGCCCACGCCGATCGCCAGCATGCCCAGGCCGCCGGCGTTCGGCGTGTGGCTGTCGGTGCCGATCATCAGCCCGCCCGGGAAGGCGTAATTTTCCAGGATCACCTGATGGATGATACCCGACCCTGGCTTCCAGAAGCCCGCCCCGTAGCGCGCCGACGCGCTCTCGAGGAAGTCGTACACCTCTTTATTTTCGTCGACCGCGGCCAGGAGGTCGGGGCCCGCCCCCACGCGGGCCTGGATCAGGTGGTCGCAGTGCACGGTGGTGGGGGCCTGCACGCGGCGCAGGCCGGCCAACTCGAACTGCAGCAGCGCCATCTGCGCCGTCGCGTCCTGCAGCGCGACCCGATCGGGCTGCAGCGCCGCGTAGTCGGCCCCCCGCGACAGTCCCTGCGCGGCCGGGTCGGGCATGTGTCCGAAGAGGATCTTCTCGGCCAGCGCCAGCGGACGCCCCAGCCGCTCCCGCCCCACCGCGATCGCCGCCGCCGAGCGGGCGTAGGCCCGCCCAACCCGATCGACCGTGTCCGCCTCGTAGATCGGCATCGGCGCTCCG
>JAPOXB010000111.1 GCA_026707335.1 Chloroflexota bacterium | reverse complement strand
CCCGTCCCCTGTGGACGAGTTCGCGCAATCGGAGCGGGGGTATTATCGGGCCCAGGCCGGGGGTTCAGTCAAGGTCTGCGGGGGCAGTGACTTCCTTGCGCTCGACGGGATGGGGGCGGGCGGCGGGCGAGGGAGACCTCACCCCCGCACCCCCTCACCATCGCCGAGCAATGGAGAGCGGGGATCGGAGGCGTGGAGCGGCGCAGCCGGCCCCCCACCGCCTCACGCCCGCGACAGCGCCAGCCCCTCCACGACCTGCAGGCTCGGGAGCTTTCGCAACTCGGCCGGCGCGAGCCGCAGCTTGCACGAGCGGCTCCCCCCGCCGATCACGATCTCCGGCAGCGTCAGCAGCGACGGGTCGATGTACTTCGGCAGATCGTCGGGCAGGCCGAACATCGTCACGCCGCCGATCAGCATCCCCGTCAGCGCCGCCGTGTCCTCGGCGCTCGCGAAGGACAGCGTGCGCACGCCCATCAGCCGGCGCATCGTGCGGTTCACGTCGAGGCGCTGCGTCGCCGTCACGAGGCAGGCCGAGAACTGCCGCGGCTCCCGCCGCGACCCCACGATGATCGTGTTGCCCGACAGGGCCGGGTCGATGCCGTAGTGCGCGCAGAACTGCTCCGTGTCGGCCAGGGCGGGGTCGCAGGGCAGGCGCTCGTAGGTCACGCCCAGCGCCTCCAGTTGGGCGAACACCGGTCGCTCCGCGTCGGCGGTCCGGGGGTCGGGGGCGGCGGCATCGGGGCACATGATGCTTGCCAGCCTAGCGCCCCGCGGGGGTGTATTGCTGGGGCGAATCCGCCTAGGCTGGGCGACGCGCCGGACGAAGGAGGCCGCATGCGATACCGCCGCATCGCCGGGACCGACATCGACGTGTCGGAGGTGGGCTTCGGCGTCTGGACCGTCGCCGCCGGCTGGTGGGGCGCCTTCAGCGACGACGAGGCCGCCGCCCTCATGCAGGAGGCGCTCGACCTCGGCATCACCTTCTTCGATACGGCGGAGACGTACGGCAACGGGCGCGGCGAGACGGTGCTCGCGCACGCGTTCCCCGGCGCCGCGCGCGACCGGATCGTCATCGGCGCGAAGTTCGGCTACGACTGGCAGCACCGTCCCGCCGATCGGCAGGCGGGGCATCAGGAGGCCCGGCACTGCTGGGACCCCCCCTTCCTCGAGGGCGCGCTGCGCGGCTCCCTCGATCGACTCGGCACCGACCGCATCGACCACTGGCAACTGCACAACCCCCGCATGGACGCGCTCCAACGCGACGACCTGTGGACCTTCCTCGACAAGGTGCAGCGCGAGGGGCACGTGCGCTCCGTCGGCGTGGCGCTGGGGCCGGCCATCGGCTGGCGCGAGGAGGGCGAATTCGCCATGGCGCAGCGCACCATCCACAGCGTGCAGATGATCTACAACGCCCTGGAGCTCGACCCCGGCCGGGCCCTGCTCGACGCGGCGCGGGCGTCCGGCACGTCGCTGCTCGTCCGCGTGCCCCACTCCTCGGGCATGCTCGAGGGCCGCTACACGGCGGACACCGTCTTCCCCGAGAACGACCATCGCCGGCACCGCCCGCGGGCCTGGCTGCTGAACGGCGTCAAGAAGATCGAGCAGCTCCGCTTCCTGACCGAGGACGGCGCGACGCTGGGGCAGAAGGCCCTGCGATACGTGCTGCGCGATCCGCTCGTCGCGAGCGCCCTGCCCAACATCTACAACCGGGAGCAACTCGTGGAGTTCGCCGCCGCGTCGGACGTGGCCGACGTGACCGACGCGCAGGCCGCGACGATCGAGGCGCTCCACGACTCAAACTACGGGCTGCCGGTCGAGCAGGAGGCCGGGCTGAACCCGGAGACCCGTCGCCGGCAGGCCGCTGCCGCCGCGAAAGGCGCCGCCTCGCGATGACGACCACCGAGTCCCGCCCCGCCGGCACGAGCGCCGATCCCCCCACCGGCAAGCAGTTCGTCAAGTTCAGCTTCTTCCGCCTGCGCGACGACGTCCGCGCCGCCCCCCCCGCGGACCGCGCCGCGCTGGCGTCGGAGTTGACGGCCCTCATCGAGCGATCGGCCGAGCGGATGCTCACGCGCACCTACAGCACCGTCGGCACCCGCGCCGACACCGACTTCCTCATCTGGCAGGTGTCGGACGACCTGGGCGAGATCCAGGATTGGCACGGGGCGCTGCTCGGCTCCGATGTCGGGCCCGCGCTGCAGCGGTCGCACTCGTTCCTCTCCATGACCATGCGCTCGATCTACAGCAACCCCCTGCACGCCGGCGCCGGCGGCCGCGACCGCCTGCGCGACGACGGCGGCACGGCCGACTACCTCTTCGTCTACCCGATGGTGAAGACCAAGGCCTGGTACCAGCTGCCGCAGGCCGAGCGGCAGGCGATCATGAACGAGCACATCGCCGTCGGGCACAAGTACCACGACGTCCAGATCAACACGACCTACTCCTACGGCCTGGACGACCAGGAGTTCGTCGTCGCCTTCGAGGCCGATAATCCGGGCCGCTTCCTGGCCCTGGTGCGGGAGCTGCGCACCTCCCGCTCGACCAGCTACACGGAGCGCGACACCCCCATGTTCACCTGCCGCCGCCAGTCGCCGGACGAGTTGATGCGGTCGATTGGGCTGCGCGGCTAGGCGGCACCCGCGGAGCGCGGCCGGGGGCTATCCTGACCGGCGTCGGGCCCCGCACGGTTCGCACTGTTTGAGTCACATTCTTCGAAGGAGTTCCAATGGCCACGTTCGGCGTCACCATGTTCCCCACCGACTACTCCATCCAGCCGGTCGCGCTGGGCCGGGCGCTCGAGGAGCGCGGCTTCGAGTCGGTCTTCTTCCCCGAGCACACGCACATCCCGGCCAGCCGCCGGTCGCGCTGGCCCGGCGGCGACGACCTGCCGCAGGAGTACTGGCACACCCACGACCCCTTCGTGGCGCTGGGCGCCATCGCCGCCACGACGGAGCGGCTCAAGCTGGGCACCGGCATCTGCCTCATCCCCGAGCGCGACCCGATCCTGCTGGCGAACGTCGTCGCCTCGCTGGACCTGATCTCCAACGGCCGCGTGCTGCTGGGCATCGGCGCGGGCTGGAACGCGGAGGAGATGGAGAACCACGGCACCGCCTTCAAGGACCGCTGGCCGGTGACCAAGGAGCGCATCCAGGCGATGCGCCAGATCTGGACGCAGGAGGAGGCGGAGTTCCACGGCGCGCACGTCGACTTCGACAAGATCTGGTCCTACCCGAAGCCGGTGCAGGCGGGCGGCCCCCCCGTCCTGATCGGGGCCGACACGCCCTGGGCGCACCAGCGCGTCGTCGACTACGCCGACGGCTGGCTGCCGATCTTCGGCCGCAGCGACGTACGCGACAGCCTGGCCGCGCTGCGCATCGTCGCCGAGCAGGCCGGCCGCGACATGTCCACGATCGAGCTGAGCGTGTTCGGCGTGCCGCCCAGGGAAGAGATCGTGACGGGGCTGATCGAGGCCGGCTTCCAGCGCATCCTCTTCTGGCTGCCGCCAGCGGGCGAGGACGAGATCATCCCGCGCCTCGACCGCTACGCCGCCTTCATCGAGTCGCTGGGCCAGTCGGACGCATGACGCTTCCGCCGGCCGCTCCCCCGCCGGGCCCGCTCGACGGCATCCGCGTGCTCGACGCCAGCACGGGCGTCGCCGGGCCCATGGCGGCGATGTACCTGGCCGACTTCGGCGCCGACGTCGTCAAGCTGGAGCCGCCGGGGGGCGACCCCGCGCGAGCGCGGCCCGGCTTCGCGATGTGGAACCGCAACAAGCGCGGCATCGTCATCGACCCGGCCGATGCGGACGCCCGCGCCCGGCGCGACGCCTTCCTGCGCGGCGCCGACGTCTGCCTGTTCAGCGAGACGCTGGACGCGCTCTCGCAGCGCGGGCTGGACCCGGAGAGCATCCGCGCGCGCAACGGCCGCCTGGTCTACCTGCACATGCCCCCGTTCCTGCCCGACGCCACCCCCTGGGCCGGCGGCGGGGAGTCGGCCGCGATGATCGAGGCGGGCGCCGGCGTCGCGATGGGCCAGCTGAGCTTCGAGCCGGTGCCCGTGGACCTCGTCGCCCCGTTCGTCCTCTACTCGCAGGCGATCTGGGGCGCGACCGCCGCCGTCGCGGCGTTGGCCGAGCGCGAAGCGTCGGGCGCGGGACAGACGGTCGGCGTGGGCGGGTTGCACGGCATGCTGCAAGCCATGTCCTACGGCTTGGTGCAGATCCCCGGCGCGCGGTTCGAGCCGCGGGCGAGCGGGCCCGGCGGCCCCGTGCCCCACTACCGCCTCTACGAATGCAGCGACGGCCGCTGGTTCTTCCTGGCGGCGCTCACGCCCGCCTTCCTCCTGCCGGTCCTGGACTTGCTGGGCCTGATGCACGTCCTGGCCGACGAACGCCTCGAGGGCGACCCGATGGCCATGGGCCTGCCCGAGAACGTCGCCTGGGCCATCGGCCTGCTGCGCGAGGCCTTCCTGCAGCGCCCCCGCGACGAGTGGCTGCGACTGCTGGCCGAGATCGGCTGCCCCGCCGGACCCGTCGAGGATCGCGACGACTGGCTCGACCATCCCCAGGTGCGGGCCATCGGCATGCGGGCCGAGCTCGACGATCCCGAGCGCGGCCGCGTCGTGATGCCGGGGCTGCCGCTGCGCCTCACGCGATCTCCCGCCTCGATCCGAAGCCCCGCCCCGACCCTCGGGCAGCACGACGCCGACGCGGCGCCCTGGCCGCCGCAGCCGCCCGCGCCCCCCGATCCCCCCGACCGGGACGGGCCGCTCGCCGGGGTGCGCGTGCTGGACCTGGGCGCGATCATCGCGGGCCCGTACACGGGAGGCCTGCTCGCCGAGCTCGGCGCGGAGGTGGTCAAGGTGGAGACCCTCGACGGCGACTTCCTGCGGACCGCCGGGAACGGCTTCTCGGCGTTCAACAAAGGCAAGCGCGGGCTCGCCGTCGACCTGCGCAGCGAGGGCGGGCGGGCGCTCTTCCTCGACCTCGCCCGCGACGCCGACCTCGTGATCGACAACTTCCGCCAGGGCGTCCTGGAGCGCCTGCGCATCGACGACGCCTCCTTGCGCGCCGTCAACCCGGAGATCAGCACGCTCTCCGTGACGGCGTACGGCGAGGGCGGCGCACTCGATCGCGACCCCGGCTTCGATCCGGTGCTGCAGGCCCACAGCGGGATCTCGCGCGCCCAGGGCGGCGACAGCGACCCCGTGTTCATCGCGCTGCCCGTCAACGATGTCTCCAGCTCGGCGACGCTGGCGCTGGGCGCCGGGCTGGCGCTCCTGCACCGGCGCCGCGGGGGCGGCGGCCAGCGCGGCTGGACGTCGCTGGCCGGGCAGGCGTGCATGATGCAGAGCAACGAGATCGTGCGCTACGCCGGGCGCCGGCCCGCCCATCGCGGCGGCGCGGACTTCGCCGGGCCCGACCCGCTCGATCGCTACTACCGCACGCGCGACGGCTGGCTGCGGCTCCAGGCCGTCGACGTGGCCGCCGGCCCCGACGGGCCGGCGGAGCGCGCCGCCGCCCTCGCATCCCTGCACGACGCCGGGCTGCTGCCCGCCCCCGCGCCCGACGACGACGCCCTGCAGGCGGCCCTCGACCGGACCATCGGCGGGTTGGACACGGCCGACGCCGAAGGCCGCTGTCGCGACGCCGGCATCCCGGCGATGCGCGTGCGCACCTTGCAGGAGATGCCGGGCGACCCGCTCCTCGACGGCACGGAGGCGGTGCACCTGTGGACCCCCGGCGTGCGGGCGCCGGGCGGACCGGAGTCGCTGTACACCGTCGGTCGGCTGGCCCGCTTCAGCCGCACCGAGAGGCGCGGCGTGCTCGCTTCGCCGGGGCTCGGCGAGCACACGCTGGAGTTGCTGGCTGAGACCGGCCGCGACGCCGAAGCGGCGGCCGACCTGCTGGCCGCCCGAGCCGTCGGCGTCGGCGAGCCCTTCGCGCCGCTGCCGGCGCCGTAGGCGGCCGTCGTGCCGCTCAGCGCCGCCCACCTCAAACGGCTGCGATCGCTGCACACCGCCAAGGGCCGGGCCGCGCACGGCTGCTTCCTGATCGAGGGCGAGAAGCTCATCCGCGAGGCGATCGACGCCGGCGCCCCCATCGCCGAGTTGCTCGCCACCGAGGCCCGCGCGGGGGCGCTCCCCCCGGGGGACGTCACGACGATCCGCGCCAAGGACGCCGCGCGGCTGTCCGACACGCGCGGCCCCCAGGGCTGCTTCGCCGTCGTCCGCGACACCGTGCCCGCCGCCGCCGACGCCCTGGCCGCACTGCCGCCGGAGGGGCCCTCAACGGTGGTCGCCCTCGACGGCGTGCAGGACCCCGGCAACGCCGGCGCGCTGATCCGTCTGGCCGCCGCCTTCGACGCCGATGTCGTCCTGACCGGCCCCGGCACGGCCGACCCGGTCCACCCCAGGGTCGTGCGCGCCGCGACCGGGGCTTGGTTCCGGATCGTGATCGCCCGCTCGCCCGGCCTCGCCGCCGACCTGCGGCTGCTCTCGGAGCGCGGTTACGAGATCGTCGGCGCGGCGACCGACGGCCCCTCCGTCTGGGACGAACCCCCCGCCGGCCCGGCCCCCCGCCGCGCGCTCGTGCTCGGCAACGAGGGGGCCGGCCTCTCCCCCGACGTCGCGGGCGTCATCGACCGGCGGGTCGGGGCGCCCATCAGTTCACGCGCCGAGTCGCTCAACGTCGCGGTGGCGGCCGGCATCATCCTGGGCGTCTGGTCGGACCGCCGCCGACGGTCGGCGCCGGCATCGCTTTGACGCACGGCCGTTTTGACGCATGGGCCCGCAGCCGCTAGGCAGGGGGTGTCATGGACATCGTGAGCTGGAACGTCAACTCCGTCCGCGCGCGGGAGAACCGCATCCTCAACTGGCTCGACCAGCAACGCCCCGACGTCCTCTGCCTGCAGGAACTCAAGTGCACCGAGGAGCAGTTCCCCTACGACGGCTTCGACGCGCTCGGCTACGAGGTCGCCCTCTCCGGCCAGAAGACGTACAACGGCGTCGCGATCGCGTCGCTGGAGCCCATCGACGAGGTGGAGACCGACCTGCCCTGGGCCGGCGACGCGCAGGCACGCGGCATCGCCGCCCGCGTCGGCGACGTGCGCGTCGTGAACCTCTACGTCCCCAACGGCAGCACGCTCGCGAGCGAGAAGTGGACCTACAAGCTGGAGTGGCTCGACCATCTCACGCGCTGGCTGACCGGGCAGGATCTGTCCGGCGAACTCGTCGCCTGCGGCGACTACAACATCGCGCCCGCCGACATCGACTGCTCCGAGCCCGAGCGCTGGGCCGACACCGTGCTCGCCGCGCCGCCCGCGCGCGAGCGCTTCCAGGCCCTGCTGGCGCTGGGCCTGCACGACGCCCTGCGGGCGCTGCGCCCCGACTCGCGCGAGTGGACCTGGTGGGACTTCCGCTCGGCGATGTTCCAGCGCGGCGAGGGGCTGCGCATCGACCACCACCTGGTGACGGAGCGGCTGCTCGCGCGCTGCGCCGACGTCGTCATCGACGTGGAGGAGCGCGCCGGCGACAAGCCGTCCGACCACGCGCCCGTCACCCTGCGGCTCGGCTGACCCCGCGCCGCGTCAGCCCTCGCCCAGCAACTCCCGGCGCAGCCGCGCGACGTGCCCCTTGGCCCGCACGTTGTGGTAGACACGGTCGACCGTGCCCGTCTCGTCGAGCACGACGGTGGAGCGGATCAGGCCCTCGTACTCCCGCCCATAGTTCTTCTTCTTGCCCCAGGCGCCGTACTGCTCCGCCATCGCGTGGTCGGCGTCCGACAGCAGGTCGAAGGGCAGGTCGTACTCCGCGCGGAACTTGGCCAGCTTCGCGACGGGGTCCGGGCTCACCCCCACGACGCTGTATCCGGCGTCGCGCAGCGGCGCGTCGCAGTCGCGGAAGTCGCAGCTTTCGCCGGTGCATCCGGGCGTGAACGCCTTGGGGTAGAAGTAGACGATCAGCTTCCGGCCCGTGTAGCTCTCGAGCGAGCGCGGCTCGCCCTCGGCGTTGGGGAGCGTGAAGGCCGGCGCCTTCTGCCCCACTTCGATCGCCATCGCCACTCCTCCCTTCCGGGGCTCTCGTCCGGGGCCCGCGCCGTCAGGCCGGGCGGAAGAGCGGGATCGCGACCTCGTCGTGGTCCTCCCACTCCACCACGACGCGCTGGCCCACGCTCAACTCCGCCACCGGGTCCTCGACGCCGACGACGTTCGACAGCATGCGGAAGCCCTCGTCGAGGTCGATCAGCGCCACCGCGTAGGGCACCTTCGTCCCGAAAAACGGGTGCCGGCTGAGCTGCACGACGCTGTAGCTGTAGATCTCCCCCTCGCCCTTCGAGGTGCGCCAACTCACGGGGCTGCCCAGGCAGGGGCCGCAGTGCCGCCGCGGGTAGAACACGACTTCGTCGCAGTCGTCGCAGACCTGATAGCGCAGCTCGTGCTCCTTGGTCGCCTGCCAGAACGGCCCCGTGTCGGGGTCCGAGAGGCTGGGGAGCGGTCGGGTCGCGTCTGCCATCGCCGTCCTCCTAGTCCCGCGCCAGCACGATGGTGGCGCCCGAGTGCCGGCCCGCCAACTGGCCGCCGTTGCCGTGCGCGACGGCCAGCGCCGCGCCGTCCACCTGCGCCGTCGACTCGCCGCGCAGTTGCCGCGCCGCCTCCAGCAGCAGGAAGATGCCGCGCATCCCGGGGTGGTTCGACGAGAGCCCGCCGCCGTCGGTGTTGAGCGCCGGCCCGCCGGCGCGATCCCAGCGCAGCCGCCCGCCCTCCACCCAGGCCCCGCCCTCCCCCTTGGCGCAGAAGCCGAGGTCCTCGAGCAGGATGAGCACCGTGATCGTGAACGAGTCGTAGACCATCGCGATGTCGATCTCGTCCGGGCGGACGCCCGACTCGCCGAACGCGATCGGCGCCGACTGCGCGCCGGCGCTCGTCGTGATGTCGCCGCCGTTCTCCTGGTAGGCCATCGCCTCGCCCGCGCCGATGATCCAGACCGGCGGCTTGGCGCAGCCGCGCGCCACCTCCGGCGAGGCGATGACCACGGCGCCGCCGCCGTCCGACACCATGCAGCAGTCGAGCAGGTGCAGCGGATTCGCGATCATCCGCGAGGTCACGACGTCCTCGATCGTGGTCTCGCGGATGTTGAGGAACAGCAGGTCCTCCATCGCCTTGACGGCCTGCGGGTTGCGCATCGCGTGGGCGCGCGTGGCGGTCGCGATCTCCGCCAGTTGCTCGCTCGTCGTGCCGTACTCGTGCATGTGCCGGTGCGCGGCCATGGCATACATCGAGATCAGCGTCTGGCCCCAGGGCGCCTCCATGTTCGCGCCCGGGTCGGGGACGCCGCCGCCGGCGCGCACCTCCGTGCCGGTCCGCCGCGCCGACGAGGCCTGCGTGGAGCCGTAGGTCAGCAGGGCGACGTTCGCCCGGCCGGCCGCGATGTCGGCGCGAGCGTGCGCGGCGTGGAACTCGTAGGAGGAGCCGCCGACCTGCGTCGTGTCCATCACGCGGGGGTGCAGGCCGAAGTACTCCGCCACATTGAGCCCGCCGCCGCCGTCCTGGGCGTCGTAGATCGCGTCGATGTCGGACCAGTCGAGGCCGGCGTCGGCCAGCGCCTTGGCGGCGCATTCGGCCTTGATCTGCAGCGGGCTGAGGCCGTCGACCTTGCGTTCGGGCAGTTCGTAGATGCCGACGATGGCGGCGTCGCGTGACTGGGAGGCCATAGCGATCCTGTCCGGTGGAGGCCGGGCCACGGACCCGGCCGTCGGGGAGTCTAGCGGAGCGGCCCCGCTCGGGGAACCGCGCCCCTACGGTCCCGGCGCCGCCATCTCCCGCTCCAGCTGCTCCAGTCCCATGGGGCCGATCGCCAGGGCGCGATCGTGGAACGCCTTGAGGTCGAAGTCGTCGCCGGCGGCGGACCGCGCGTTCGCCCGCGCCCGCAGCCAGGCCCGCTCGCCGACCTTGTAGCTGATCGCCTGCCCCGGCCAGCCCAGGTAGCGGTCGACCTCGCTGGCCAGCATGTCGGCGGGGAAGAAGCAGTGCGCGCGCAGGAACGGCAGCGCGAACTCGGGCCGCCAGACCTCGCCCGCGTGCGCCGGCTCGTCCTGCGGGATCTGCAGGCCCAGGTGCAGGCCGATATCGACCACGACCCGCGCCGCTCGCAGTCCCTGGCTGCTGAGGTAGCCCAGGTAGTGGTCGGGGTTCTCGAAGTAGCCCAGCTCCGACATCAGCCGCTCCGCGTACAGCGCCCATCCCTCGACGTAGCCCGACGTGCCCGCCAGCAGGCGCTGATAGCGCGTCAGCGCGTCGCCCTGGTAGCGCGCGATCGCGATCTGCAGATGGTGCCCCGGCACGCCCTCGTGATAGGCGACCGACAGCTCCGCCCAGAGCGGGAAGCGCGTGCGTCCGCCGGTGGGGTACCAGGTCCGGCCCGGCCGCGAGAAGTCCTCGCTGGGGCCGGTGTAGTACATCGCCAGCGCCCCGCCCGGCGGCGCGATCATCGCCTCGACCCGGCGGACCGGCTCCGGGATCTCGAAGTGCGTCCCGCCCAGCTCCGCGATGGTGCGATCCTGCACGTCCTGCATCCACCGGCGGAACGGCTCCTCCCCGTCGATGGCGCGGGCGGGGTCGGTCTCCAGCAGTTGCACCGCGTCCGACAGGCCGCCGCCCGGCAGGATCCGATCGGCGGTGGCGGCCATCTCGCCGCGGATGCGACGCACTTCCTCCCAGCCCCAGGCGTACGTCTCCTGCAGGTCGAGCCGCAGCCCCGTGAAGACGCGCGCCCGCAGGGGGTAGCGCTCGGCGCCCACGCCGTCGTCGGGCCGCGCGACGGGCAGGTACTCCGCCTCCAGGTAGTCGGCCCAGGCGTCGTAGGCGACGGACGCGGTCGCCGCCGCGTCGCGCAGCCGCGACGCGAGGGCCCCCTCCGACGGCGCGCCCGGCTTCTCGAGCAGCCCCGCGAAGAACGACCCGCCGGCGCCGCCGCTGCCCGCCCAGGTCCGCGCCTGCGTGATCGCCGCCCGGACCTGGCGCGCGGCGACGGTCGGTCCCGCGCCACGGCCCGCCTCCAGCGACGCCCGCATGCCCTGCAACGCGCCGGGCGCCGCCTCCATCCGCGACGCGATGTTCTCCCAGTCCGCCTCCGTCTCGGCCGGCATCAGGTCGAAGGCCCCGCGCAGGCGCTGCATGGGCGAGGCGAGGATGTTCAGGTCGCGGAGGTGCTCGCCCGCCGCGAACAGTTCCCGGCCGAGGATCAGGCGCTCGGCCATCACGTCCCGCGCCAGGCGGTCGCGGGCGGAGGCGGCCGGGGCGGCCTCCAGCGCGGTCAGCGTCGCCGCGTCGAGCGCGGCGCGGGCCTGGGCGCCGTCGGGGGAGAAGTCGGGCGCCTCGTGGTCGTGCCCCGGCACTCCCATGCTCGTGGCGGCCAGCGGGTCGAGGGCGGCCAGCCGCTCCACGTAGTCGTCGGCGATTTGGTCCACCGTCGGCATCGGCGCTCCCCTGCCCAGCCTGGACGCTCCGCGGCCCGCCGGGCGCTGTGCTAGCCTGTCGCCCGCGCCGCCGGCCAGCCGCGCGACGCACCCGCACCCTACCGCGTGCCCGCGGCCCGAACGATGCTGTGCTCATGACTGCGCTGCTGGAGGTCCAGGGGCTGATCAAGCAGTTCGGCGGGCACCGCGCCGTCGACGGCGCGAGCTTCCGCGTCGAGGCGGGCACCGTCACCGGGCTCATCGGTCCCAACGGGGCCGGCAAGACGACCTGCTTCAACTGCATCGCCGGCTTCCTGCGCACCGACGGCGGCCGCGTCCTGTTCGACGGGCACGACGTGACCGGGGCCGCGCCGCATCGCATGTTCCGGCGCGGGCTCACGCGCACCTTCCAGATCCCGCAGGAACTCGCCTCCCTTTCGGTGCTCGAGAATCTCCTGCTCGTCCCGGCCGGACAGAGCGGCGAACGGCTCTGGGGGCCGCTGCTGCGACCGGGGCTCGTCCGGCGGCAGGAAGCCGCCAACGTCGCCCGTGCGCGCGAGGTGCTGGAGTTGGTGGAGCTCGCGCCGCTGATGCGCGACCCGGCCGGCAGCCTCTCCGGCGGCCAGCGCAAGCTGCTCGAGCTGGCGCGCGCGCTCATGTCGCGGCCCCGCATGATCCTCCTCGACGAGCCCGGCGCCGGCGTCAACCCGACGCTGGCCCGCCGCCTCACCGATCACATCGCGCGGGTGCGCGACGAGATGGGCATCACCTTCCTGCTCATCGAGCACGACATGGACCTCGTCGCCCGCGTCTGCGACCCGGTCATCGTGATGACGGCCGGGCGCGTGCTGGTCGAGGGGCCGCCGTCGGCCGCGCTGGCCAACGCGCGCGTCCAGGAAGCCTACCTGGGGAGCCAGTACCGGTGAGCGCCCTGCTCAGCGCCACGGGGCTACACGCGGGCTACGGCGACGTGGAGATCATCCACGACGTCGACCTACGAATCGATGCGGGCGAGATCGTGACGCTGATCGGGCCCAACGGGGCCGGCAAGTCGACGCTGCTGAAGGCGATCTTCGGCGCGATCCGCCCCACGCAGGGCCGGGTCCACTTCCGGGACCGCGACGTCACCACGCTCTCCGCCCCCCAGATGGTCGCCGCGGGCGCGTCGTTCGTGCCGCAGACCGACAACGTGTTCCCCTCGCTCAGCGTGCGGGAAAACCTGGAGATGGGCGGCTACGCGCGCAGCGACGGCGTCGAGGAGCGCATCGACGAACTGCTCGGCCTCTTCCCCGACCTCGCCGCGGGGGCCGGGCAGCGGGCGTCGCGGCTCTCGGGCGGGCAGCGGCAGGCGCTGGCGATCGGCCGCGCCCTGATGCTCGACCCCGTCCTGCTCCTGCTCGACGAGCCCACCGCCAGCCTGTCGCCCATCATGCGGGGCGAGATCTTCGAGCGCCTGCTGCGCGTGCGCGACGACGGCGTGGCGCTGCTGATCGTCGAGCAGAACGCCAAGGAGGCGCTGCGCATCTCCGACCGCGGCTACGTGATGGTCGGCGGGCGCGTCGTGCTGGAGCAGAGCGGCGCGGAGATGCTCGACAACGCCGACGTCGGCCGCCTCTTCCTCGGTCAGAGTCCCGAACCCGCCCCGGACGTCCGCTGATGGACATCGTGCAGCTGGTCATCGTGGGGATCATCGTCGGCTCGATCATCGGGCTGGGCGCGATCGGGCTGACGCTGACCTACGGCGTGATGAAGTTCGCCAACTTCGCCCACGGCGACCTGATGACGCTGGGGATGTTCCTGGCCTTCTTCATCGTCGCCGACGTCGGGCTGGAGGGCGGGAAGATCGGCCCCCTGTCCTTCGGCTGGGGCATGCTGCCGGCCGCCCTCTTCGCCATGGTTGGCGTCGCCGCCGCGGCCCTCCTGCTCGATCGGCTCGTCTTCCGGCCGCTGCGCCTGCGCGGGGGCGGCATCATCACGATGGCGGTCGCCTCGCTGGGCATCGGCATCGGGCTGCGCGCTGTCGTGCAGATGATCTGGGGCCCCTCCCCCACCCGCTACACAAGCGGCATCAACAAGGCCGTCACGATCTTCGGCGAGGTCAAGATCCAACCCGACCAGTTCTTGATCGTCGCGCTCACCCTGGTCCTGGCCGTCGCCGTCTACGTCCTGCTCTACCGCACGAAGCTGGGCAAGGCGATGCGCGCCACGGCCGACAATCCGACGCTCGCCGAGGTCGCCGGCATCGAGACGGAGAGCGTGCGGCGCTGGGTCTGGGTCCTGGGCGGCGCGCTGATCGCCGTCGCCGGGATCATGCTGGCGCTGCAGGCGCAACTCCGCTTCGACGCCGGCTTCAACCTCATCCTGCCGCTCTTCGCCGCGACCATCCTGGGGGGCATCGGCAACCCGGCCGGGGCGCTCGTCGGCGGCCTGATCGTGGGCGTCTCGCAGGAGGTGTCGACCGAATGGATCGACACCGGACTCAAGCCCGGCGTGCCCTTCGTGATCCTGATCCTGATGCTGCTCGTGCGGCCGCGCGGGCTCTTCGGCTCCAGCGTGTAGGCCCGCCATGGACGCTCTGCTCATCGACCTCGCGCCCCTGCTCAGCTTCCACGGCGGGCTGCACTGGACCGTGGGCTTCCTCACGACGGTCGCCATCTTCGCCATCGTCGCGCTGGGGTTGAACCTGCAGTGGGGCTACACAGGCGTCTTCAACTTCGGCGTCGTGGCCTTCTTCATGGTGGGGGCGTACACCAGCGCCCTGCTCACGCTGCCCCCGCCCGACCCGGACTTCGAGGACTACCTGGGCGGCTGGAGTCTGCCCGTGCCCGTGGGCTGGCTGGCCGCCATGGGCGCGGCCGGACTGCTCGCGCTGATCATCGGCCTGCCCACGCTGCGACTGCGCCGCGACTTCCTGGCGATCGCGACGATCGGCATCGCCGCCATCCTGCGCAGCGTCGCCAACTCGGTCGAGGGACTGGTCAACCGCGCCCGCGGCCTCAACGGCGTCCCCCGCTTCCTCGACGAGCTGGCGACCGGCGAGGACTACCGCTGGGTGATGCTGGGCATCGCCCTCGTGATGCTGGCGCTCGTCTACCTCGTCGTGAGCCGTGTCACCGGCTCCCCCTGGGGCCGCGTCCTGCGCGCCATCCGCGAGAACGAGGACACGGCTCGCGCCTCGGGCAAGGACACCGTGAGCTTCCGCATGCAGAGCTTTGTGCTGGGCGGCATGATCATGGGGCTCGGCGGCGCGATCTTCGCCCACCGCGTGAACGCCATCGCGCCCAGCTCGTTCACCGACCTCTTCGGCACCTTCCTCGTCTGGACGATGCTGATGGTCGGCGGCAGCGGCAACAATCGCGGCGCCGTGCTGGGCGCGCTCGTCGTCGGCTTCTTCTGGTTCGGCGTGCCGCTGCTGCAGGAGGACCTGCCCGACTTCCTGGGCGACCGCGTGTTCATGATCCGGCAGCTCGTCATCGGGCTGCTGATCGTCGGCTTCCTGCTGCGCCGCCCCGCGGGCCTGCTGCCCGAAGAGCGGCGCATCAGCCGCTTCGTCGACGAACTGCGGACGGAGTCCGCCGCGTCGCGCCTCTGGCGGCGCCTGCGCGGCCAGCACCTCACCCCCTAACGAGCGCCCGAACCTCACCCCCCTTTCGCGACGCTCAGGACAGGCCTAACCCCCTCTCCATTGCAGAGCAATGGAGAGGGGGGACTCCGATCCCCTCTCCCTGGGGAGAGGGTTAGGGTGAGGGGGA
>JAPOXB010000131.1 GCA_026707335.1 Chloroflexota bacterium | reverse complement strand
GCACCTCGCCGCGGTAGAACTTGGCGATCACCTCGCCGTTCGAGGTCTCCGTCTCCCGGTGGGCGTCATCCGTCTCGTAGTCCAGCGTCGCGCCCTCGGCCACGCTGATCTGGCCGCTGGCGGAGTCGATGACGAACAGCCCCGAGTCCGCCGCCTTGCCATGCAGCGTGTAGGTCAGGGCGTCGTCGGTCTCTTCGTCATCGTCGTCGTACGGCGTCCCCGTCACCGGCGCGCCCACATTCGTGCCGGCGGCGGAGTTCTCGGCGACGCTCCGGCTCGTCTCCGCGGTGACGGTGATGGTCACGCTGCGGGTGACCGACCCGCCGTAGGCGTCGGTGGCCGTGATGTTGACCTTCGACGAGCCCTGATTGAGCAGGGTGACCCGCAGATGGGCTTGTCCGGCCGAGCCGGACAGGCTGACCCCGAGCAGGGCGGGGTGCTGGGCGGCGGCCGAATAGGTGAGCGTGTCGCTGTCGGCGTCGGCGAAGAGCACCCCCAGGGCGCCCTGCCCGGTCTCGCGGTAGTCGGCGGTGCTCCCGACCGGGACCGTGCCGCCGTTGAAGGCCGCGCTGGTCGCTGTCGGCGCGCGGTTGGCCCGGCCGGAGCCGGCGCCCGACCAGGGGCCTCGTCCCTCGTCGTTGCAGAAGGTGTGGCAGGCGCGGACCTGCACCTCGTAGGTCGCGCCGTCTTCCAGGCCCGTCAGCGTCAGGCTGGTGTTGTTGTGCCGCAGCACGCCGGAGTAGGACGTCCAGTTCGCGGCGCCCTGCTTGCGGTACTCCGCCTCGTACCAACCGGTGAAGGCGCCACTCGACGGGGCCGTCCAGCTCACGCTCAGGGCCGGCGCCGACGCCGAGGTCTGCTGCTTGCGGGTCACCGTCGGCGTTCCCGGAGCGGTCGGCTTCGAGCTTGCTCCCTGAACGTCCGACTCCTGGGGCGGTTCCTGAGCCGACGCCACGGGCGAGGAAAGGGGAACCGTCACGGCCGTGACCGCCGCGGCGAACACGAGGGCCGCCGCCACGCGCAGCAGCCTGGTTCTCACGCGATGATTCCCTGCGAGTACACGCATCGTGTTTCCTCTTCCCGGCGGCCGTGGCGCCCGTCCTCGGAGCGCGGGGCGGCGGCAGCGCCGGCCCACCCGCGCCCGGAAGGCGGGGGCTAGATCGGCCTGCCGGCCCGAGCGGCAGCGGGTTCCGATCCGCGCTGAACGGATCGCTGCGTGGAATGTGTCCGCGGCCCCGCCGAGAGAGAGGAAACGCCCGCGTCGAACGGCTTGTGACGCCGCACACGAGCGATGTAGAGTGGGGGAGCGGTAGTTCCTGATGCGCTTTCGAGGTCAGAGTCGAGCGCACCGGAGCGGTGTCCGTGGGAGGCCCGGTTCCCGGCAGGGGCCGGGCCTCTTTCGTGCAAGGTCCTATCCATTGCCCATCCTTTCATCGATGGCTCCCGTGTTCGCGAAGCGACTGGCTGGATCGGTTCGGCGTCCCCACCTGGGGGGGCATTGCGAGTTGGCCAGGATCTTGTGCGCGGTGGCCGCGAAGGCGGCCTGTTCGACATCGCTGACGCCCTGCATGAGCAGGGTCTGCCGCGTCCGCAGCTCCTCGGCGAGCGCCCGCGCCAGCGCGCGGCCGTCCTTGGTCAGACGCAGGCGCACCGTGCGGCGATCCTTCGGCAGCCGCGTCCGGCCCATGAGGCCCCGGTCCACCAGCTTGCTCACGTGGCGGCTCATCACCGACGCGTCGCCCGGCAGGACGCAGGCCAGCTCTGTCACCGTCTGCGCCTCGCCACGGAAGCAGCGGTCGAGGATCCCGTACTCCAGCGCCGAGAGCTTGTGCGGCCCGAGGTTCAAGAGGCTCCCCTCGGCCGTGGCGGCCGTCAGGGTGGCCATCAAACGGCCCAGATCGGCGGGCGTTTTCGCCGCTGGAGTGCTCCGGGCCGGTGTGGCCGTTGCCGTCGCTGTCATGCTCGCCAAGGGCAATGCGCGGCCTCCATCAATGTTTGCTTCTAACACGACTTGCTGGGAACACTAAGTGCATATGCAAGCATTGTCAACTGCATTGACTGCGTACTTCATTACATGCGGCACGCACTGACTTGCGAGGCGGAGGCGCATCGGAGAGAATGGCGGAGTGACGACGTCGAACCCACCAGACGGTCCCGACCGCCCGATTGAAGACCTGTCCACCTACCTGGGTGCAGGGATCACCGAACTGTTCAACGCGCTCGACAAGGCGATGGCGCAGGAGGTGGCGCCCCACGGCATCACCAACCTGGAGTACGACCTCCTCTGGTACTGCATGGAGGGCGAACGCACCGCGACCGAGCTGGCGCAGGTGCTGCCGGTCGACGGATCCCGCATCAGCCGCCTCGTCACGGGGCTGGTGGACCGGGGTCTGCTGCGCCGGCGGCGGCTGCGCAGCGACCGGCGCATCGTGATGCTCAGCCTCACGGACGAGGGGCGGGAGACCACCTCTGGAATCTTCGAGAACATGCAGCGCTACTACGCCATGCTCACGGAGGAGATCGGCGAGGAAGAACTGCGCGTCTTCGCGTCCGTCACCGCCCGGATCGTCGCCAAGCACGCGGCGGTGCAGGGGTCCGAGTAGGCCGGAGAGGCGTCCCGGCCCGGCGGGCGGTCCCGGGCTACGGACGCCCGGCCACGGCCTCCCCGTACGCGACCCCGCACACGGCGCCGGGGTGGTCCTTCCAGCGGTCGTAGGCGGCGCTCATGGCGTCCCGCAGTTCTGTGGTCACGGCCCCGTACTTGATGGCCGCCTCGGTGATCTCGGGCGCCAGGAACCACGTTTGGGAGAGCTTGTGGATATGGGCGACGTCGGCGGGAGCGCTGTTGAGATCGATCGACGCGGTCGCCCGGACGTTCGTGAACCCGGCCGCGACCAAATGGGCCTTCAGTTCCCGGCCGATCTGCGGGTGGCCGTCATCGGCCGCGACGAGATCCTCGAACATGTCCCAGGTCTGCCGCAGGACGCCGAATTCGGGGTAGGTGAAGCTCGCGGCGCAGATCAATTCCCGGCAGCCGATGATGCCGGCGGGCTTCAGGACGCGCTTCACCTCGGCCAGCACCGCGGCGGTGTCCGGCACGTGCATGAGGACGTTGTGACAGTGCGCGACGTCGAAGTAGCCGTCCTCGAAGGGCAGGTCCGTCACGTCGCCGACGTGGAACGTCGCGTTGTCCTGGCCGCGCACCTCGGCGAGGGACTGCGCCAGGTCGATCTGCGAGGCCTCCATGTCGATCCCGTGCATCTCGCCGGGCGCGACGGCCTTGGCCAGGCCCGACGAGATGGTGCCCGGCCCGCAACCGAAGTCGAGCAAGCGCAGGCCGGGCCGCAGGTACGGGAGCAGGTAGGCGGCGTTGGCCTCCGCCGTGTAGCGCCGGAGCGACTCCAGGAACTCTTCGCTGAAGCCCATGGTGTAGTCGGGCGTCGACGAACGCACCTCGGTCATTGCGCATGCTCCCGATTGGGCTTACGCCCATCCCTTGCAGGACCTAATCATACGGCTACATGGAGAAATGGTGGGTGACGCTTCAATGTCTTCTGGTCACATTGCCATGACGTCGCCGACACGTCCGGGAAAAAAGTCCAGAAAAGACGGGATTTTCTCGCGCAACCGCTCAGCGTGGCGCAGCACGAGTCGCGGATGAGGGCGGGAGGCCCGTCGGGCGGCGGCGGGCTACGGCCGGCCGGCGACGGCCTCGCCGGACGCGATCCCGCACACGGCGCCGGGGTGGTCCTTCCAGCGGTCGTAGGCGTCGGCGAGGGCGTCGCGCAGTTCCCGTGTCGAGGCCCCGTACTTGATGGCCGCCTCCGTGATCTCCGGCGCCAGGAACCACTTCTGCACGAGTCCGTGGAGGAAGGCGATGTCCGCCGGGGCGTTGTAGATGTTGTACGACGCGGTCGCGCGGACGTTCGTGAACCCGGCCTCGACCAAGCGGCCTTGCAGTTCCCTGCCGATCTGTGGGTGGCCGTCGTCGGCCGCGAGCAGATCATCGAAGATGCTCCATGAGTGCTGGAGGACGCCGAAGTCGGGGTACAGGAAGCTCGAGGCGCAGATCATCTCCCGGCAGCCGATGACGCCGGCGGGCTTCAGGACGCGCTTCACCTCGGCCAGCACCGCGGCCGTGTCGGGCACGTGCATGAGAACATTGTGACAGTGGGCGACGTCGAAGTACCCGTCCTCGAAGGGCAACTCTGTCACGTCCCCGACGTGGAACCTCGCGTTGTCCTGGCCGCGTGCCTCGGCGAGGGTCCGCGCCATCTCGATCTGCGACGCCTCCATGTCCATCCCGTGCATCTCGCCGGGCGCGACGGCCTTGGCCAGCCCCGACGAGATGGTCCCCGGCCCGCAGCCGAAGTCGAGCACGCGCATACCCGGCCGGAGATAGGGGAGCAGGAAGGCCGCGCTGGTCTCCGCGGTGACCCGGCGCAGGGAATCGAGGAACTCCTCGCTGAAGCCCATCGTGTAGTCGGGCGTGGATGAACGCGGCTCGGTCATCACTCCTCAGCCCGGTCGCGGCGGCGCGCTACGGCCGCCCGGCGACGGCCTCGCCGTAGGCGACCCCGCACACGGCGCCGGGGTGCTCCCTCCACCGGTTGTAGGCGTCGCTGATCGCGTCGCAGAGCTCCCGCGTCGAGGCGCCGTACTTGATGGCCGCCTCCGTGATCTCCGGCGCCAGGAACCACTTCTGGGCGAGGCGGTAGATGAAGGCGACGTCCGCGGGGCTGCTGTAGATGTCGAACGACGCCGTCGCCCGGACGTTCGTGAACCCGGCCTCGACCAAGTGGCGCTTGAGATCCTTGCCGATCTGGGGATGGCCGTCGTCGGCTGAGACGAGATCCTCGAACATGTCCCAGGCGTTGCGGATCACGCCGAAGTCGGGGTGCGTGAAGCTGGAGGCGCTGATCATCTCCCGGCAGCCCAGGATGCCGCCGGGCTTCAGGACGCGCCGCACCTCGGCCAGCACCGCGGCGGTGTCCGGCACGTGCATGAGGAGGTTGTGGCAGTGAGCGACGTCGAAGTAGCCGTCCTCGAAGGGCAGATCCATCACGTCGCCGACGTGGAAAGTCGCGTTGTCCTGCCCCCGCAGCTCGACGACGGACCTCGCCAGGTCGATCTGCGACGCCTCCATATCGACGCCGTGCACCTCGCCGGGCGCGACGGCCTTGGCCAGCCCCGACGAAATCGTGCCCGGCCCGCAGCCGAAGTCGAGCACGCGCAGACCGGGCCGCAGGTAGGGCAGCAGGTAGCCGGCGTTGGCCTCCGCGGTGTAGCGCCGGAGCGATTCCAGCATCTCTTCGCTGAAGCCCAGCGTGTAGTCGGGTGTCGACGTACGCGGCTCGGTCATTGCGGCAGCCCCCCGCTTCGGTTCCGCGGTCAGTGTTCAAGGAGCCCAATGATACAGCCGAACTGGTGACAGGTGCGTGAAGTAAACGTGTCGAAGAGTCACATGACCGTGACTATGACGGAAAGTTTGGCAAGGAATTCCCGGAAGGACGCGCCGTCATGGCGTAAGGGACCGTTGCGCCGGGCGGGGAACGGCGCTCACCACTCCTCGCTGCGCGTCTCGCTCGCCGGCATGCGGTAGCCGACGCGAGGCTCGACGAAGATGTAGGAGGGGGCGCTCGCGTCGTCGCCCAGCTTGCGGCGCAGGCGCCGGATGTGGGTGCGCAGGGAGCGCACATTGCCGGCCTTCCCGGTGCTCCCGCGCCGGCGCAGGAGTTGCCCGTGCTCCACGACCCGCCCCGCGTTGATCGACAGTGCGAAGAGCAGGCGGTACTCGGTGGCCGTCAGTGGCACCGGGCGTCCGCCGATGCGGACGCGGCGCTCCGCGTAGTCGATCGTCAGGTCGCCGTGCACGTAGGGCTCGGACGGCGCCGACCGGACGGGCTCGTACCACTTTCGCAGGGCGGCCCGGACTCTGGCGAGCAGCTCCGTGGGCGAGAAGGGCTTCACGATGTAGTCGACGGCCCCCCGCTCGAAGGCGCGCGCGATCGATTCGTCGTGGCGGTAGCCGGAGAGGAAGACGACCGGCACCTCGGCGATGGCGGCGATGTCGCCCATCAGCTCGATGCCGTCGGCGCCGGGCAGCAGCAGGTCCAGCAAGACCAGTTCGGGTTGGCTCTCCGCCATCAGACGGAGCGCCTCCTCGGGCTCCGCCGCCACGAGGGGCGCGTAGCCCTCATCCTCCAGCACCTTGCGGACGTAGCCCAGGGTCTGCGGATCATCGTCGACCACCAGCACGCGCTGGCCCTGGCTCGCCGCCGGGTCCGGGCGCGCGGCCGGGAGCGGATCGGCGACCGGGGCTTCCCGGACCGCGGGGACGGTGAAGGAGAAGCGCGCGCCGAGGCCGGGCCCCTCGCTCTCCGCCCAGATGCGTCCGCCGTGCGCCTCCACGATGCCCTTGCAGATGGCGAGCCCCAGCCCGGTGTCCCCGCTCGCGTCCTCGGACTCGGCGTGCGCGAACTTGCGGAAGAGATGCGGCAATCGCTCGGCCGGGATCCCTCGCCCCTCGTCGGCGATCGAGAACGCCACGTGCACGCCCTCGCGCGCGGCGCCCACCCGGATCGGCGTCGCTTCCGGGGAGTGCCGGGCCGCGTTGGCCAGCAGGTTGCCGATGACCTGCACGATGCGGCGGCGGTCCGCCATCACGAGGGGCAGGTCGGGCGCCAAACGGATGTCGAGCGCGTCCCGGCCGCCGCCGCTAAGGAAGTTGTTCCGGGCCCGGTCCACCAGGGCGGCCGCCTCGGTGGGTTCGGGGCCGATCGGCAGCGTGCCCGTCTCGATCCGCGCCACGTCCAGCAGATCGCCGATCAGGTCGCGCATGCTGTCGGCCTGGTCGACGATGATGCGGAGAAACTGGCGCAACTCGGCGGGGTCCAGCTCCGACGCCGAGTCGAGCACGGTGGTCGCCGAGCCCCGGATCGAGGTCAGCGGCGTGCGCAGTTCGTGGCTCACCATGCCCAGGAACTCCGCGCGCAGCCGCTCCAACTCCTCCAGCGGCGTCATGTCCTGCAGCGTGACGACGAAGGACTCCACGTCGCCCCCCTCCGAGCGCAAGGGCGTGGCGTTGAGCAACGCCCGCACGCTCCGGCCGCTGGGCACCCGGATGACGATCTCCTCGACGCGGATCACTTCCCCGACGCGCAGCAGCTCGGCCAGCGGCCGCTCCCCGAGGGAGACCTCCTGTCCGTCCGCGCGCACGAAGCTCAGCACGTCGAGCAGTTGCTCGGCCGACTGGTCGGGCTCCCGCAGCACGTCGACGATCCGCGCGGCCTCCCGATTGAACGACATGGGCGCGCCCGTCTTCACGTCGAAGACGACGACGCCCACCGGCGAGGTGTTGATCAGGTTCTCCAGGTCCGCCCGGGCCCGGCGCTCCTCCCGGTACGTGCGGGCATTCCCGATGACCATCGCCGCTTGCCCGGCGAACATGAGCAGCAGTTCCTCGTCCTCGCGGGTGAATGCTTCCCCGCCCTCCTTCTCGGCGACGAAGATGTTCCCGACCTGCGCGCCTTGCCTGCGGATCGGCGCCGCCAGGAACGACACGGCCGGCCCGATGGGCAGCGACGGGCGGAACTCCGGCAGTCCCGCCGAGCGGATGTGGCCGAGCAGATCCGGGATCCGCAGCGGCTCGGAGCTGCTGAGGAACTCGAAGAGCTGCCATCGCTCGGGAAGATCCCACAGGCCCCCCGACTCCTCGGCGGTCATCCCCGACGAGAGGAAGTCCTCGATCCGCCCCGAATCGTCGGGCAGGGTCATGATCCCGTAGCGGGCGCCCGTCAGCGAGCAGGCGGAGTCGAGGACCTCCTGCAGCACCTTCTCGAAGTCGAGGCTCTCGTTGATGCGGCGGCTGGCCTCGCTGAGCCGGGTCAGCCGTTCCCGCAGCGCCTTGATCTCCCCGCGCTTCTTCCTGCCGCCGCCTTGATGAGGCGGCGCCGGTCCAGCGCGTTCATCACGAACCTTGGCTTTCTGGCGTTTCTTCATGGCGTCACCGGTGCATCTCGCGGGGGGCTGGGCCGAGGGATCGGAGCGATCATAGCGTTCCCGGCCACAACGTCACCGGCTTGTGATCGAACACACCGGGGTTGTCACCACAGTTCACCGCGCCGGCGGCGCCTCGGACGTCGCCGCCCGGCCGGCCGCTCCCGCCCCTACTGCGAGCGACGCGCGGCGTTCTCCACGATCTGCCGCGCCACACTCACGAAACACCGTTGCTCGTCCGGGCCGACGCCGCTCAGGAGGGCGGCGTTGACTTCCCGCACGGCATGGGTCAGCTCCTCCACCAGGGCGGTCCCCTCGTCGGTCAGTTCCAGCCGAACCACGCGCCGGTCTTTCTGCGAGCGACGCCGGCGCAGCAGGCCCTGCTTCACCAGCTTGTCGACGTGGCGGCTGAGGGAACCGGCATCGACGGGGATGCGAGTCGCGAGGCCCGACACCGTGTCGGCTTGACCCTTGAAGCAGGCATTGAGCATGCCGAACTGGATGAGCGTGACGCCGTGGGGAGCCAGCCGCGGCGTGATCAGCCTGCCGTACGCGCTCGTGATGCTGGCGCCCAGGGCGCCGAGCGGGCCCGTCTCGACCGCGTCGGCCGTGCCCTCCGGGGGATCCCGCCGCCGGCTGGCGTCATCGGTCATGCTGGCCTCCGGATCGCCGGCGCGGCGAATCATCGCGCGCCCGTCCGATCGCTCCACTGCGCCCGCATGGGCGGCTGCGCCAAGCATCGCCTCCGCGGAGCACGACGCGCACCGCCCGTCACCATATCAGCCCATTCCCGCCGCCCCTGCGCGAGCGAGGCCGGTGGTGCGAAAAGCGCCTGTTCTCTGGGGTCTGGGCCGATCGGGCGCGAGAACGGGGCCGCATCGACGCGGTCCCGCCGGACGCGGCGGTGACCAGGATCACCCGGCCCCGCCCGAGTCCGGCGTCCTGCCCCGGGGCATCCGCAGGCCGGCGCGAGGCTCGGTGACGATGTACCGGGGGTTGCCGGCGTCCTCGCCCAGCTTGCGGCGGAGCTTGCTGACGATCGTGCGCATGGGCCGCACGTCGCCGCCGCTCTTCCCTCGCCAGACCCGTGCCAGCAGATGCTCGTAGGTCAGCATCTGCCCGGCGTTGGCCGAGAGCTCGGCCAGCAGCCGGTACTCGGTCGGCGTCAGGTGCAGCCGGCGCCCGGCCAGGGTCACGCTGCGCTCGTCGTAGTCGACGACCAGGTCGCCCAGGACGTACGGCTCCAATGGCTCGGCGGCCGCCCGCAGGCGCAGGGCCGCCTTGATCCGCGCCGAGAGTTCCGTCGGCGAGAAGGGCTTGACCACGTAGTCGACGGCCCCCGCGTCGAAGGCCTTGGCGATGAGCTCGTCCCGCCCGTAGGCGGAGAGGAAGATGACGGGCACGTCCGCGATCGCGCGGAGATCCTTCATCAACTCGATGCCGTCCGCGCCCGGCAGCATCAGGTCCAGCAGCGCCAGGCGCGGCCTCTGCTCCGCCATGAGGCGCAGCGCCTCCTCGGGCTCCCCGGTGACGACCGGGTCGTAGCCCGACTTGGCGAGGGTGTCGCGGACGTAGCGGAGCGTCTGCGGGTCATCATCGACCGCCAGGACGGGCGCCCGGCCCGCCGCCGCCACCGCTTCGTCCGGCGCCCGGCTCGTCGTGACCGGCGGCGCGGCGACGGCCGTTCCGCCGGCGGCGTCCTCGACCGTGGGCAGCGTGAAGGTGAAGCGGGCGCCGAGGCCCAGCCCGTCGCTCTCGGCCCAGATGCGGCCCCCGTGGGCCTCCACGATCCCCTTGCAGATGGCCAGGCCCAGCCCGGTGTCCCCGGCCTGCTCCTCGGCGTGGACCCTGGAGAACTTACGGAACAGGTGCGGGAGGCTCTCGGCCGGGATGCCCCGCCCCTCGTCGGCCACCGAGATCGCGACGCGCACTTCGTCGCGCGTGACGCCCACCCGGATCACCGATCGTTCCGGGGAGTGGCGCCCCGCGTTGGAGAGGAGGTTCGTCAGCACCTGCACGATGCGGCCCTTGTCGGCCATCACCAGGGGCAGGTCGGCCTCGATGTCGATGGCGAGGCTGTTGCCGCCCGCCGAACCGATGAACGCGCTGCGCGCCCGGTCGACCAGCACGGACACCTCCGCGGGCTCGGGGCGGACCGACAGCGTCCCCGTCTCGATGCGCGCGACGTCGAGCAGGTCCGAAACCAGCGCGTGCATGCGGTCCGCCTGGTCCTCGACGATGCGGAAGAACTGACGCACCACCGCGGGGTCCAGGTCCGCGGTCGAATCGAGCACCGTGGCGGCGGCGCCCTTGATGGAGGTCAGGGGCGCCCGCAACTCGTGGCTCACCATCGCCAGGAACTCGGCCCGCAGCCGCTCCAGCTCCTCCACGGCGGCCATGTCCTGCATGGTGACGACCATCGACTCGACCGCGCCCCCGTCGGCGTGGATGGGCGTCGCGTTGAGCAGGACGGTCACGCTGCGTCCGTCGGGGATTCGCAGGACGATCTCCTCGGCCCGCAACGTCTCCCCGATGCTCAGCAGCTCGGTCATCGGGAACTCGCGCAGCGACACCTCACGGCCGTCGGCCCGCCGGAAGGTCAGCAGATCCAGCAGTTGCTCGGTCGTCTGGTCGGGGTCGCGCAGCGAGTCGACGATCCGCCGCGCCTCCTGGTTGAAGGACACGGCCTCTCCCGTCGCGGCGTCGAACACCACCACCCCAACCGGGGAGGTGTCGATCAGCGTCTCCAGGTTGGCCCTGGCCCGCCGCTCCTCGCGGTGCCGGCGGGCGTTGGCGATGGCCATCGCCGCCTGGGACGCGACCAGCACCAACGTCTCCTCGTCCTCCTGGGTGAACGGCCGGTCGCTCGCCTCGTGCGCGAGGTAGATCGTGCCGACGCCAACGCCCTGGTGGCGGATCGGAGCGACCAGCATGGAGCTCAGCGTGACCGAGGGCTGGAACCTGGGCATCCCCAACGCTCGCAGATGGGCGTCGATGTCGGGAACCCGCAGGGGCTCCTCGAGCCCGCTCAGGTACTCGAAAAACCCCTGTCCTTGCGGCATGTCCCACAGGCCCTGGTGCTCCTCCTTCGTGAGGCCGGAAACGATGAAGGCGGGCGTCTGTCCGGTCTCGCCCCAGATGGTGATCGCCGCATAGCGCGAGGCCGTCAGCGCGCGGGCGCTGTCCACCACCTCCTGCAGCACCGTGTCGAAGTCGAGGCTCTCGTTGATGCGCAGCCCGGCCTCGCTCAGGCGGGCGAGGCGCGCCCGCAACTCCGATATCTCGCGGTCTCGGTCGTCGGGTCGGTTCAACTCGTCACCTCGCATGGTCCCCGGCGGCGCTGGCGCCCGCACCGTCCCCGTGGGAGAACCGGCCTCCATCGGGGCAATTATGCCGGGAACCCCCGGTAGTTACAAGGAATCATGTTTCGAAGTCAAGGCGTTACCGAACGGTCATACAGAACGGTCGTATACTCGCTGCGATCCCGCCCGCCACGCGGGGAGGTATGCGGTGGCCCGTCACGCGGACCCAGGCCCAACCGGCGGCGCCGTCGTCGGCCGCGACGGCCTCCGCCCCGCGACCGCGCGGCGGCCGTCGGCGGGGCTGCGGGCGCTGCTGGTGGTCGCCGTCGTGGCGGCGGCGGTCGGAGTGGGGCTGTGGTCGGCGCACGGGAGCGCATCGGCGCAGGCGCCCGCGGCCAGCACGATCACGACGGAGCTCCAGCCCGGCTGGAACCTGATCGGGTGGATGGGGCCCAGCACAACGCCGGGGAGGCTGTTCAGCACGCTCCCTGCGCTCCAGGTGGTGGCGGCGTGGGATGCGGATACGGGCCGGTATTCGTGGGCCCGGCGGGGTGCCGCCGTGCCTCCGGCGCTGGCACCGGTGACGCGGGGACAAGCGCTGTTCTTGTGGCTGAGCGGGACGGAGCCGGTCCAATGGACGCGCCCGGCATCGACTAGGGGGATGCTGCTGACCCTGCCGACGGGCTCCAGCCTCGTCGGCTGGGCAGGGCTCGACGGGACGCCGATCGCGGAGGCGGTGGGGCGCTTCGGGGCGGCGTTGACCGGCGTGTCGACCTGGAACGCCGAGACTCAGGAATACGAGCGCTACACGCCCGGGGCGGACGACTCGGCCGGAGGGACCGTGGTGCTGAACCATGGCGATGCGCTGTGGGTGGAGTTGTCGGACGAGCGGCGGTGGTGGCAGTCGGGGACCAGGCGGACGGAGTTCAGGTTCGCAGCCGAGGTGACTCAAGAACGTGAGTCTGAACTCCGGGAGGAGATGGACCGGGTCGTGGCGTTCTTCGCGGAGCGTTACGGCATCGAGCCGCCCCCGTTCTCCGTGCTTATCGATCCGAACCTCGAAGTTGCCGGTAGTGCCTCTCCAGGACTGATCCGAATCGGCCAAGGACTGCCGTTCGCGCACGAGTACTTTCACGTCGTGCAGTATCACTTGAGCGAGTTGTCCCCGAGCGCAGGGAATTCTCCCCCCTGGATGACGGAAGGGTCCGCCACGTATGCGGGTGCGTGGTACTGGCGCGAGCGGGAGGGCGCCAGAAACGCCGACTTCCGCTGGGCATCATGGAGGAGCTTCGCTGGGCTCACCGCGCCACTCAGCGCCATGGAAGACCACAAGACGTTCCGTGACACCGGAATCGCCGGATACAACCTCGGTGCCTTCGCCGTGGATTGGTTGGTGAAGCGAGCCGCTGGATTGCCCGCGGACTTCCGCTTCGCCCCGTGGGAGTCCGGCGGCCTGGATCGCCAGACGGAGTATGACTCCTACGTTCGGTACTACCGGCTATTGGCCTCCGCGCGGAACTGGCAGGAAGCGTTTGAGGGGGCGTTCGGGATCCCAGTGGATGATTTCTACGTGGAGTTCGAGGAACACCGCAGTCGAATCACGGCACAAGTGCCCCATCTATCGGACGATCGAGATGCGCCGGTCCTGGTGCTCCTGGGTGAGATCCCGTCCGAGCTGGCAGCCCGTGTCCGCGGGGAGTTCGACGCCCTGCAGGCCTTCCTCCGCGATCGCCTGGGTACCGGACCCGCGGACTATACCGCCTGGGTGGCCGCGGACGGGGAATCGGCCGCATCCGCGCGACTGATCGTACTCGGCGAGGAGCCAAGACCTGGATCCCGAGCCTGCGCCGGAGTAGACCCGGCCATTGGTGTGTACGCGACTCTGCACTGCTACGACCGCCTCTCAGGCCATCTCGCAACGACCCACTTCTACGCCGTGCGAGAGCGATTGGCGCCCTGGCTATCGCTGCCGTCAGTCCCCATGGGCTACGAACGTTGGGGTCCTCACTGGTTGCAGGCTGCGGCGGTCGCTTACATGACACATGCGGGTACGGCCGCCGTGGGCGCCGACTCACTCGACCGCGTGCGGCGCAGGCAAGCGATCATCGCCGCGGCGACGCAGTTGCGCCTCGGCAGCATGGAGACACAAACCGGCATGGCATCGGTGCCGGAGCATAGCGGCGAGGCTCTGAGCTTCCTCGCCGCCGACTGGTTGGTGGAGCGGGCGGGGGAGAGGTCGCTGTTCGAGTACTACCGGCTGTTGCCGGCTTCGGGGAGTTGGCAGGAGGCGTTCGAGGAGGCATTCGGACTGACGGTGTCCGATTTCTACACGGCGTTCGAGCAGCACCGCGACGAGATCGCGCCGTCGCTGCCACACCTGGAGGATGACCGTGGCGGGCCGGTACTCGTGCTACTCGGGGACATCGCATCCGAGGTAGCGGCCGATATCCGCGCTGACTTCGCCACTGTGCAGGAGTTGTTCCGCGAGCGGCTCGCGAGTGGACCTGCGGCTTACACGGTTTTCTTCGCGGGCGACGCGGACTCGGTGGTGGACGCACACTTGTACGTCCACGGCCGGGAGCCCGAGGGTTCCGCCTGCGCCGGACAGGGAGCTGATGCCGCGTTCGTCACACCGTCCTGCCGCTCGCTGCTCCCCGCGCATACCGCCTGGCTGCACTTCGAGGATGTTCGCAGTCGGCTGGCGCCCGTGGGCTCCCCTTCCAGACCGTACTGGTTGGGGAGTGGAACGAGGAGTTACATGCAGCACGCGGCTCGCGCGGTGGTGGGCATAGAGGCGCTCGACGCCGCTCGGATGAAGCAAGCCGCCGTGGTACGCGGGATGCCGCTCGCGCTTCGCGGCATGGAGACGTCCGACGACTTCGACGCGGCGGAGCGGCTCACCGCCGAGGCCCTCAGCTTCCTCGCCGCCGACTGGCTGGCGCAGCGGGCCGGGGAGCCGGCGTTCTTCGAGTACTACCGACTCCTCCCCTCGTCCGACACCTGGCAGGACGCCTTCGAGGGCGCCTTCGGCATCACCATCGACGACTTCTATCAGGAGTTCGCGGCCTACCGCGCCGCCGGGTTCGAGAGCTAATCCCCCGCCGGGGCGATCCCGCCCTGGACGACGCGCGGAAGGATGTCACAGCCGTGGATCGAGGCGGACGCGACGGAGGGAGCCCCATGCGGCGGCGAGCCATGATCATCCCGCTCGCCCTCGCCGGTGCGCTGCTCTATTGGGGCCTCCTGGCGGCGCAGGCGCCGGACACGCCGGCCGAGGCGCAGGAGCGCGTCACGGTCCGCGTTTCGGCCTACGTCTCCGAGGCGGGCCGCGTCCAGGTCGCCTTGCAGCAACGCCTCCGCGACGGCTGGGGCCCGCGCATCCTGCCCGCCGGCCGCTACTTCCCGGCCGATGCCACGCCCGGCGTGTGGTACTTCACGCGCGGCTTCCACATCCGGGCCGGCGGGGCCGACATGGGGGCGACCCCTTCCCCGGCATCGCTGCTGGTCGGCATCCGGGCGCAGCAGACGGCGAGCGGCGACATCCGACTCGGGGTGGTCCAGTGGGCCGGCGACGAGTGGGGGGAGCCGCCGCGACTCCATCGCTTGCGGAGCACGGCGCCGCGCGGCCGCTGGCTGAACGCCCGCGCGGTCCATCTCGCCGTGCCGCCCCCGCCGCGACCGGCCGGCGCCGGCGCGTGGGAGATCGACCGGTCGGTCGGCCGCGCCGCCCTGGCGTCGACCGCCGCCGACCCCGACGTCCTCGTGCTGTCCTGCGTCGAGGCGTCGCCGTGGAACCTGCCCGTGGTGGTCGTCCGCACGGGCGCGCACATCGCCGACAGCCGGGTGATCGAGCAGTTCCAGGTGGACTACCAGATCGAGGGGGGCGCGCCGGTCTCGGGGGCGACGTGGGACAACCTGACGATCCGGATCGAGTCGGCGCGGACCCACCCCGCGATGGCCGCCGCCGATCCGGCCGGCTTCGCCGCCTGGCTGGCCGTCAACTACGACCGCGGTCGCACGCTGCACCTGACCGTCAAGGCCGCGGAGCGCCCGGGCGAGCCGGTCACCGTGCGGCGCCGGGCCAGCTTCGACCTCACCGGGCTGCCGGACGTCCTGGC
>JAPOXB010000169.1 GCA_026707335.1 Chloroflexota bacterium | reverse complement strand
ACGTTGCCGTGGAACTGCTGCAAGCGCCCGATGCTGCGCTCCGGCGCCGCCAGCCGCACGACGCCCTCGTCGTCCTCCTCGACCACGGGCGTGGGCAGGTAGGGCGCCAGCGCGGGCGTGCAGCAGACCGGGCCCGCGCCCGGGCCGCCGCCGCCGTGCGGCGTGCTAAAGGTCTTGTGCAGGTTCAGGTGCACGACGTCGAAGCCCAGGTCGCCGTAGCGCACGCGGCCGACGATCGCGTTGAGGTTGGCGCCGTCGCCGTACAGGTAGGCGCCGGCGTCGTGGATCAGCGCCGCGATCTCCTCGATGCCGCGCTCCCACAGCCCCAGCGTGTTCGGCACGGTCACCATCACGGCCGCGACCGTCTCGTCCAGCTCCTGCTCGATGATCGCGCGGTCGAGCGAGCCGTCGGCGGCGGTCGGGACGTGCGTGACCGTGTAGCCGGCCATCGCCGCCGTGGCCGGGTTCGTGCCGTGCGCCGAGTCGGGCACGAGGATGCGGCGCCGCGTTGCCAGTTCTCCGCGGTCCTCCAGCGCGCGCGTGATCATCAGCACGCCGGCCAGCTCGCCCTGCGCGCCGGCGGCCGGGGCCAGGCTGACGGCCGGCAGCCCCGTGATCTCGCCCAGCGCGCGGCGCAACTCGAGCAGCGTGCGCAGCGTGCCCTGCGCCTCCTCGGCCGGGGCCTGCGGATGCGCCCCCGCGAAGCCCGGCAGCGACGCCACCAGGTCGTCGACCTTCGGGTTGTACTTCATCGTGCAGGAGCCCAGCGGGTACGTGCCCGAGTCGATGCCGTAGTTCCGCGCCGACAGCGCCGTGTAGTAGCGCACCAGCTCGCCCTGGCTCAACTCCGGCAGGCGCAGCGAGTCGCGCAGCAGGCGGGCGTCGGGCAGGGGCGTCTCGGCCCCGCGCCAGGGCGGCACGTCGACCGCGCGGCGTCCCGGCTCGCCCCGGTCGAAGCTGAGGCGCGCGCCGAAGTCCTCCACCGGGGGCCGCGGCCCGCTCACGACCCGCTCCCGATCTCCGCCAGCGCCGCGACCAGCGCATCGACGTGGGCGGCGGGCGTCGCCTCGGTCACCGCGAAGAGCAGGGCGTCGCGCGCCTCCGGCTCGCGCCGCGCCGAGACGTCGACGCCGGCCCCGATGCCCCGTGCCGCCAGCGCGGCGGCGAGGTCCGACGCCGGCATCGGCCCCCGCACGGGGAATTCCTGGAACCACGGCCCCCGATCGGGGGTCGCATAGCCGGGCAGCGCCGCGATGCGCGCGGCGGCGTCGTGCGCGCGCTGGTAGCAGAGCGTGGCGGCCTCGCGCAGCCCGCGCGGCCCGAGCGCCTGCACCGCGATCGTGAAGGCCAGCGCGATCAGCGCCTGCGCCGTCGAGACGTTCGAGGTCGCCCGCTCGCGGCGGATGAACTGCTCGCGCGCCTGCAGCGTCAGCACGTAGCCGGTGCGCGGCTCGCCCTCGGCCGGCGCGTGCAGCTCCTTCGTGCGACCGACGATGCGGCCGGGCATCTGCCGCATGTGCGCCCGTCGCGCCGCGAACAGCCCCAGCGACGGCCCCCCGAAGGCGGGCGCCCCGGCCAGGTCGCGCCCCTCGCCCGTGACGATGTCGGCCCCGGCGTCGCCGGGGGCGCGCAGCAGCCCCAGCGCGAACGGGTCGGCGACCGTCACGAAGAGCGCCCCGGCGTCGTGCGCCGCGGCGGCGAGCGGCTCCAGGTCGGCGATGGCGCCCAGGTAGTCGGGCTGCTGCGCGACGAGGCAGGCGTGCTCCTCGCTCACCGCCGCCGCCGACGCCACGACGTCGACGCGCAGTCCGGCGCCATATGAATAGGTGCGCACCACCGCGGCCGTGCCGGGGTGGATCGGTTCCAGCAGCGCGACGGCGCTCCGTCCGGTCGCGCGCGCGGCCAGCAGGCAGGCCTCGGCGGTCGCGCTGCCGACGTCGTAGAGGCCCACGTTCGAGACCTCCATGCCGGTCAGTTCGCACACCACCGATTGGTACTCGAAGCCGGCCTGCAGCGTGCCCTGGCTGATCTCGGGCTGGTACGGCGTGTAGGAGGTGACGAACTCGGAGCGCCCGCTGAGGTGCGCGGCGATGGCCGGGATGGAGCGCCGGTAGGCGCCCGCCCCGCGGAAGTCGGGCCGCGCCGGCGCGGCGTTGGCGGCTGCGCGCTCCTCGAGCAGCGCGATCAACTCGGGTTCCGAGAGCGCGGGCGGCAGATCGATCGCCCGGTCGCGCAGGGCGGCCGGCAGATCGGCGAAGAGCGCCGCCACGTCGGGCGCGCCGACCCGCTCCAGCATCCGGGCCCGGTCGGCCTCGGTGGCCGGGATGTACGGGTGCGGCGATCCTCCGGGCGGCGGCGACGGCAACGCTAACTCTCCGGCAACTGCGCCCGGTACGCGGCGGCGTCGAGCAGGTCGTCGATCCCGGCCTCGTCGGCGATGCGCAGGCGGATTAGCCAGCCGTCCTCGTAGGGCGACTCGTTGACCAGCTCGGGGTGCTCCTCGAGGTCGTCGTTGGCGGCGATCACCGTCCCGCCGACCGGCGCGTAGAACTCGGCCACGGTCTTGGCCGACTCGATCTCGCCGCAGGCAGCGCCGGGGCCGACCGCCTCGCCCACGGCCGGGAGCGCGACGTAGACCACGTCGCCGAGCTGGTCCTGGGCGTAGTCGGTGATGCCGATCGTGGCCTCGCCGGGCTGCTCCGGGTCGCGGCGCAGCCACTCGTGGCTCGCGGCGTAGCGCAGGTCGTCGGGGGTGTCGTGGTCGGTCGTCATGATTGCCTCCCGGGCCGGTAGAACGGCCGGCGCACCACCTCGACGGGGAGCGCGCGGCCGCGCACATCCACCGTCAGCTTGACGCCGGGCTTCGCGAGCCGCACGGGAAGGTAGGCCATGCCGATGCCCCGGCGCAATCGCGGGCTGAATGCCCCGCTGGTCAGCCGCGCGACGGCTGCGTCGCCGCCGGGCTCGTGCACGTCATAACCCGCACGCAGCACGCCGCGCTCCTGCGCCACCAGATGGGCCAGCCGCCGCGTGCGGGGCCGCGCCTTCGCCGCGGCGAGCGCCGCCCGGCCCGTGAAGGGCGCCTCGTCGTCGAGGGTGACGGCGAAGCCGAGGCCGGCCTCGTACGGGTGCGTCGTCGCGTCGATGTCGTTGCCGTGCAGGGGCAGGGCCGCCTCCAGCCGCAGCGTGTCGCGGGCGCCGAGCCCGGCCGGCGTCGCGCCGCCCGCGACCAGCGCGTCCCACAGCGCTTCCGCGCGGTCGGCGGCGACGATGCACTCGCCGCCGTCCTCGCCGGTGTAGCCCGTCCGCGCGACGAGCACCGGCGTGCCCTCCCAGTCGAGCTCCGCGCAGTCGCGCGGGGCCAGCGCGCCGAAGCCCTCGCCGAGCACCGCGCTCAGCAGCGCCGGGGCGTCGGGGCCCTGCACGGCCAGCATGACCGTCCCGGCCGTTTCCTCCGAGGCGGCGTCGCCGGCGACGGCCCGCAGCCGCTCGAAGTCGGCGGCGGCGTTGGCGGCGTTGTGGATCACCAGCCAGCGCTCGCCGGGCAGGTGGTAGATGAAGACGTCGTCATCGATGCCACCGCGGTCGTTGCAGTAGAGCGAGTAGTGCGCCTGGCCCTCAGGCAGCCGGGTCACGTCGAAGGTCGTGACCGACCGCAGTTGCGCCGCGGCGTCGGGCCCCCGCAGCCAGGCGCGGGCCAGGTGCGACACGTCGAAGACGCCCACGCGCTCGCGCACGGCCTCGTGCTCGGCGACGATGCCCTCGTACTGGAGCGGCATCTCCCAGCCGGCGAACGGGGCGAAGCGCGCCCCCAGCGCTGCGTGGCGCTCGCGCAGCGTCAACGGCGTTAATTCCCCGCTGGACCCCCCAAGTCCCGCCATGCCGCGACCGTATCCCACGGCGCGCCCCGCTGGCTATCGCCTGGATCGCGTGCTCGAGTATCGGGCGGGGCTACCCCCCGAAGACGGCCTTCACCGGGCAGGTGAAGCCGGGCAGGACGTCCATGCCGTCGAGCGCGTCGTTCTCGCCGAGCGTGGCGGCGTCGCGGTCGCCCCGGTGGACGTCGACCGTGCGCGTATCCGGGTGCACGACCCAGACGATGCGCACGCCGTGGCTCAGCCACATGCGCGCCTTGTCGTGGATCTGAGAACGGCTGTCGCTGGGGGAGGCGATCTCGACCACCAGATCGGGGACGAGCTCGGCATAGGCCGGGACTTCCTCGCCCAGCGGCAGCCGCTCCACCGACGTGAAGGCCATGTAGGGCACGCGGATCTTGTCGGGAGGCCGTTCCAGCCAGATGACTGAGTCGAAGCCGACGAGCGTTCCCAGCCGGCGGGGCTCGACGAAGTTGACGAGGGCGTCGCCGAGCTGCACGACGGGCAGGCCCCGCTCGCCTCCCGGTGGCGTTTTCTCGTAGAACACGCCCCGGATCAGTTCGCCATGTATGCCGCGACTGTCGAGGCGGAGCAGGTCCTCGGCGGTGACTAGCTTGGCCTCGGTCGTCGCCATGTCGGATCGCTCCCCTATGCGGACATTCTATCGCGTTCCGCCCGTAGGGCGTCAGCCCGGCTCGACCGCCTCGCCGGTGTAGAACGCGGTCGTGCGCGCGGCCGCGGCGCGCGCCGCGCCGGGCTCCTCCCCCGCCGCGATCGCGGCCTCCGCCCACGCGGCGCTGCTGCCGACGATGAACGCCCGGCCGTCCGCCGACGTGACGAAGGCGACCTCGTCGGGCTTCGGCGCCTCCGGGTCGGCCAGGTGCATCTCCAGGCCCAGCAGGATCAACTCCCAGCCGACGCCCGTCGCGCCCGCGCCGTACTGCTCCCAGTGCTCCGTGACGAGCGAGGTGTGCGTGAGCGTCAGCCGCGCGCGATCGGGGCCGTCGTGGCGGACCCACGCCTCCAGCCAGCTGAGATCGCCGCCGAACTCCCACGTGAGGGCCAAGTGGGACCGGGGCTCGCAGGCCGTGACCAGGCCGCCGGCGTTGCCCTGCAGTTGGTAGCGGCCGCCGAGCGCCAGCTCTCCGTCGACCGGCGAAAACCAGCGCGGGATGCGGTCGGCGGTCGTCGCGGCGTCCCACAGTTCCGCGGGCGTCGTCGCGTACCTGCGCGCGAGTCCGACCACGCGGGCGGGACGGCCGTCCCGCTCCCGCGCCGACACCGACCGCTCGACCGCGGCGAGGTTACCCTCGACATCGAATTCCATAGGTTGCTCCTGCTCCCGCCTTCCAGCCGTCGCGTTCTGCGACCCCGCGCCACACCCCAACTTGGCCGCGCGTGCACTCCCGACTAGCATCGGCCCGACCCAGGCCGGACCGCAAGGTGGGGGCGATGCTCGCCAACGACCACATCCGTTACGAGCCGGACGAGCGCGCTCCGCTCCCCGTCACGCTCGTGGTGTCGGTCCAGGCGACGGTGTTGATCATCTCCAACACGATCATGGTCCTGACCATCTTCGCGGGCGGGCTGGACGACGACGGCGGTTACCTGTTCTGGGCGCTATTCGCCGCGCTGGTGGTGAGCGGCATCACGACGGCGTTGCAGGCCAACCGGATCGGACGGATGGGCCCCGGCTACATCCTCCTGACGGGCCCCAGCGTCCAGTTCCTGGCCGTCGCCGTGCTCGCCGCCGAGGCGGGCGGGCTGGCGCTCATGTCGAGCCTCGTGGTCGCGAGCTCCCTGGTGCAGTTCGCGACGGCCGCCTGGCTCGCGCAGTTGCGCCGCATCATCACCCCCGTCGTGGCCGGGGTGGCGTTCATGATGATCGCCGTCACCGCCATCCCCCTCGCCACCGCCCGGCTCGACGACGTGCCGGCCGGCGCGTCCCCGGGCGCGGGGACGGCCGTGGGGGCCGCGACGCTGGCCGTCGCGGCGCTGCTCATGCTGCGCGGCTCGGGGCTGTTCCGCCTGTGGGCCATCCCGATCGCCATCGTCGCCGGCTGCGTGGTCGCCGTGCTGCTCGGCGTCTACGACGTCCAGCGCGCCCTCGACGCGCCCTGGTTCGACTTCCCCGAGGTTGCGGGCTGGCCCGGCTTCGCGTCGCCGCTGTCGGAGGATTTCTGGGCGCTGCTGCTCGTCTTCCTCGTCGTCAGCGCGGTGGTCGCCGTCCGGGCCAGCAACGAGGGCTCCGTGATCCAGCAGGCCTCGCAGCGCCGCCCGCGCACGATCGACTTCCGCGCCGTCCAGGGGACGCTCAACGCCAACGGCTTCGCGACGCTGCTGTCGGGGATCGTGGGCGTCCTGCCCACCCTGATCTACCTGCCCACGTCGATCGCGCTCATCAGCTTCACCGGCGTCGCCGCGCGGACCGTCGGGCTGACCGCCGGGATCATGGTCATCGTCCTGGCCCTGCTGCCCAAGGTGGTCGGCCTGCTGCTCACGGTGCCCCCGCCGGTGACCGGCGCGCTCTTGCTGATCGTCATGGGGCTGCTCTTCGTCGAGGGCATGCGCACCGTCCTGCGCGACGGGCTCAATCAGAAGCGGGCTTTCATCGTGGGCGTCTCCCTCGCCCTCGCGATCGGGCTGCAGAGCCACAACGTCCTCGCCGACGTCATCGGCGGGCCTTGGGGCGTGGCGCTCGGGAACAGCATCGTGGTCGGCGTGCTGGCCGCGGTCGTGATGACGCTGGTGCTCGATCTGGCCGGGCCCCGCTCCCGCCGCCTGGAGACGGAGTTGGACGCCGCCGCCTTCCCCGGCGTGGAGGCGTTCCTGCGCACGCTCGGCGACGGGATGCGATGGGACGCCGCCTCGATCGATCAACTCTGCGCGGCCGGCGAGGAGACGCTCTCGACGATGCTCAACCTGCGCGACGACCACGAGGGCGACACGCCGCCCCGCCTCGTCGTCATCGCGCGGCCCGGCGCCGGGGTCGTCGAGATGGAGTTCCTGGCCGTGTTCTCGGAGGAGAACATCGAGGACCGCATCGCCTACATGAGCGAGCAGGCCGCGGCGCCGGACGTCGGCGAGATCTCCTTCCGGCTGCTGCGCCACTACGCTGCATCGGTGCGGCACCGCAAGTACTACGGCATCGACATCGTCACCGTGGAGGTCGAGGGGTCACGCCAATGACCGCGCCGCCTGGACGACCGAGACGCGAAACGGCAGAGCGGGGGTCGCGCCCCCGCCGCGGAGAGAGGTGCGTAGCGAACAGCTGATGGGGATCGCAGGGTTGGCAACACGGATAGACAACGGCCGCGCGGGAGTCGTGCGGCGACGCGGGAGAGAGAGGATTCGCATGGCTGGATACATGCTCATCGATACGGACGTCTTCGACCAGGACGTGTTCGCCGAGTTCGCCGTCAAGATCGTGGAGGCGATGGAGGCGCACGGCGGCCGCTTCCTCGTGCGCGGCGGGGCCACCGAAGTGATGGACGGCGATTGGGCGCCGCACCGCATCGTCATCATGGAGTTCGAGAGCTTCGAGCGGGCCCAGGGCTTCGTCAACTCGCCCGAGTACGCCGCGCTGCAGGATCTGCGCGAGCGCTGCATGAACGCCCGCACGATGATCGTCGACGGCGTCTAGGCGCGCGAGCCGCGGCCGACGTTCGCTGGCGCCGCGAAGGCGAAGGAGATCAGTGATGCGCGTCATGGTCCTGGTCAAGGCCACCGCCGACAGCGAGGCGGGCGTCATGCCCCCGGACGGCCTCATTGAGGCGATGGGGCGCTACAACGCGGAACTCCACGAGGCCGGCATCCTGCTCGCGGGCGAGGGCCTCAAGCCGTCGTCGGAGGGCGTGCGCGTCGCATTCGACGGCGCCGGCCGCACCGTCGCCGAGGGGCCCTTCGCGGCGACCAGCGAGTTGGTGGCCGGCTTCTGGCTGTGGGAGGTCCGCGACCTGGCCCACGCGGTCGAGTGGCTGAAGCGCTGCCCCAACCCCATGCCCGGCCCCAGCGAGGTCGAGATCCGCCCCCTGTACGAGGCGGCCGACTTCGGCGACGCGATGCCGCCGGAGGTCGCCGGGCAGGAGGCCTGCCTGCGGGAGGACCTCTCCGCCGACGAGGGCTGATGGCGCGGGCTACAGCCGTTGGAACTCATCGCGCGTCAAGCCGGCCTGGCGGATGATGGCGCGCAGCAAGCCCACGCCGACCTCGCGGTGACGCGGTACGACCGTCACGCGGCGGCCGGCGGCCGTCTCACGGGCGAGTTTGATGTGGCTGCCCCGTTGGTCGACCTCTACGAAGCCCGCCGCGTTGAGTTTGCGGACGATTTCGCGCCAGGGGAGGGGTCTAACCGGCGGCAACCTCGACCTCGAGCCGATGGACCTCGGGAGCGAAGGTGGCGACGGGTGGCGCGGAGTAGAGCTCGATCGCCTCGCGCAGGTTCGCCAGCGCGCGGTCGACGGATTCGCCCTGGCTGGCAACGTCGACCTCCAGCGCCTGGGCGACGTACCAGTCGTCTTCCTTCCATACGATCGCAGTGAACATTTGCGTCATTGGCTGCCGCCTTCCCGTCGCGCATGGGGGACGCGATCGCAGGTTCCTAGACGCCTGGAGTGTACGTGCATGCGTGGCTTCCCAGCCACACCGCGGCGTCCGGGGGAGCGGTTGGCACGCAACACAAACGTTGTCTTCACGGGGACTCGTCGCCAAGATCAAGAAGGACTTGGGGTTGGACTGATGCTCGCATACCCGATCGTGCTCCAAGACGACGACGGCTCGGTGTTGGCCACCTGCCCCGACTTCCCGGAGCTGACCACCTTCGGCGACGACCGGGAGGAGGCGCTCGCCCGCGCCGGCGACGCACTGCAGGAGGCCATCGCGGCGCGCATCCACGACCGCAAGGACATTCCCCCGCCCTCGCGGGGCGAGCCCTGCGCCGTCCTGCCCACGCTGACCGTCGTCAAGGTCATGCTGTACCAGGGCATGCGCGAGCAGGGCATCGGCAAGGCGGAACTGGCGCGCCGGCTGGGCTGGCACATGCCCCAGGTCGATCGCGTCCTCGACGTCCAGCACCGCTCGCGGCTCGATCAGATGGACGCCGCTCTGGCGGCGATGGGACGGCAGTTGCACGTGAGCGACGCGCCCGCGTCGGCGCCGACGGTCGCGGCCGGCCACGGCCGGCGGCGCTAGCCGCCCTTGCGGCCCGACCGCGACGCCCGGTAGATCTCGACGAAGTCCGCGATCGGCGTCCGGGCGATGGTCTCGCCCACCAGGTCGAGCGGCAGGTCGTCGAGCCGGCGGAAGCGCACGCACGACTTGCCCATGTCGAGCCGCTTGCCCGTCGCCCGGTAGCGCTCGCGGAACCACGCCTCGACGTCGGGGTCGCCGTAGACGTTGGTGAGGTAGAGCGACATGTGCCGCTTCTGCGAGGCCAGCGCGGCGTACATTAGCGGCTGCCCGTTGTACGTCTCGGCCAGCACGTCGGTCGGCACGATGTACGAGATCATGCCGTACTGCATCGCCTCCGCGTAGCCGGCGGGCAGGTAGTCGAGGATCACGTCGCGCACGGCGGCGATCGCCCGCCGCCGCTCGTCGGGCAGTTCGGCCAGGTAGTCGGAGACGGTCGTGGCGTCGCTGTGCATGGGAGGGTTCCTCGCTGGCCCCACGCGGCCTGCGGTCACGATCTAGCCAGCCCCCGCGGCCGCACCCTCGCTGGGCAGGGCAAGAACCTGGGTTTCGACATAACGCTTGAACGCGTCGGCGCTGGTGAAGTGGCGGAAGCGGTGGTCATTCGCGATCTGCAGGGTCGCCTGTTCCTCCCCGAGCAGCAGCGCTACCGGCTCGCTGTAGCCCTGCTGTAGACCATTCGGCCACGCCAAGTCGAGGATGGCGAGCGGGTCGCCCGTCTCGGGGTCGGACAATTCATGCTCGATCTGCCCTGCCGGGAGACCGTGCCTGCGTACCCATTCGTCGATTTCTCGGATTACTGCGTCTTCCTCGTCGTCGGCGATACCGCCCGGGACCGATCGTGCTTCTGTCACGGATACCGCGACGTGAGGCTCCGGGGGCGCCGCTGGTTCAACCGCGCGCGTGTCATGGAGCAGGTCGTCCAGCAACTCGTTTGCGGCTTCGGCGAGCAAGCGCTGCCGCTCCTCCAGGAACTGCGGGTAGTTCCGTGTCCCCCAGAGTTCCCTGTCCATCGGAATCCACTGCGAGGCGAGTGCGCCCGGAAACTGCCCCTCGATCTCCGGGAAATACTCGGATGGCGGCCGATCGCTGATCTGCAGGTTCGCCTGCTTGGTCAGGAAACAGAAATTCGCGACAGCGTTGACCTGCGGTTTCTCAAATCCCTCGCGGTAGAGCAGCGCCTTCGGGAAGATGTGATGCACTTCGAGTGCGTTCATTTTGCCCAGCATCCCACTCTTGAGGGGGAGGCCTGTTCCCCAGTCCTGCGCCTCCCCAACGCGCGTCAGCGCGTACAACACGGGGTAGAAGCGGGCCCCCAAGCTCCACCCGCGGAAGTGGCCTGCCTCGACGCGAAGACTCCCGTGCCAGAGCCGGAGGTGATCGATCAGCCGATCGATGCCGCCGTCGACTTCCTCGATGGCCTCGAAGTCCTGGTCGAGCGCGCTCTCCGTCGAGCCGGAGAACCGGCCCCACATGGCGCTGTGGAAGTACCAGTAAAGCAGGTGGTCGCGCTCAGTGACGTCCGTCAACTGGCCGCCGCGCCGATCGATGTAGCGGGCCATGACGGGTAACGCGTAGCGCCCGAAGAGGACGCGATCGTGGTCGAGTCCGAGCCGTCCGCCGATCAGAGTCAAAGCCTTGTTGATGCCTTGCTCTGCGCGGGCGAGGCCATCCTGGATGGCGGCTGTGGGCTCGTCGTGGAGTTTCGCGAACCGCGCCTCGCCCGTGACGATCGCGTTGACGTTTCGAAGCAGCCAGTCGAGGTTGAAGTCGTACCCGTGCTCCCGCCAGCGTTCGAGTTTGGCCTGCATGTGCTCGCGACCTTCCGGCCACGAGCCGCAAATCTTGGCCAGCGCCAAGTCGCCCTGCGAGAGCTTCGTGCCGCCACTGTTCACCCGGTTGAAGATCTCCACCACCACATCGACCGTCTTGTCGTCGCCAGCCACCTCCTCAACGTGGAAGTCCTTGCTCAGAATGGCTAGAAGGCTGCCCAAGCGCCCGAAGAGTTGTCCCTGAACGGCGGCATGCTCCGGCAACTGGCCGAGCCGGGCAACGTGCGCCCCGAGCGCGGCAGGGCCCTCCCGCATCAGGGCGGAGACATCGATCCAAAGAGGATCATTCTGCATGAGCGAGTGCTGGTAGAAGCGGAACTCTTCGTTCCCAAGGTGGAAGTAGAGGTCGGTGAAGGCTCTGGCGTCGCCATCGAAGAACGCCGGCGGCTTGCCCCGGATGATGCCGTAAAGCGACGTGATGCGTTGCTGTCCGTCCAGCAGCAGCCTCACGACGCCTGGCGCGACCTCTTGCTCCCCCTTGTAACTCGCAGTCTCGGCTGGCGTTACCCACACCAGCAGGCTGCCCACGGGGTGACCGTGGTACAGCGATTCGATCAGCCCGCGCACCTGGTCGCGGTTCCAGACGTAGCCGCGCTGGAACTTCGGCAGTGCCATGGCGCCGCTGTCGATGTTGGCCAGAATGTTCGCTACCTGCACGATGACGTCTCCTTCATCCGCGTTAAACTACACAGGCCGCGACCAAGTCAGCGATGCCCGGGGGAGTCACGCGCTAGGCGAAGCCGTCCCCCACCCCTACGACTTCACCTCCACGCCGCTGAAGAGGGAGAGGCCGGTCAGCGTGAGGCGGCCCCCGGGCGTGGCGGGGGCGGCCCGCTTGGGCGCGACGTCGCCGAAGACGGCCCAGGTGCGGACGTTCACGTCCCAGTCCTCGGGGACGAGCAGGTCGACGCTGCTGAACAGGGCGACGATGCGGATCGTCGCGCCCTCGTCGGCGGTGGCCGCGGCGCGCAGGTCGATGTCGGCGCTGCCGAAGATCACGTAGGCGCCGCCGCCGCGGAACTGCCGGCTGGCGACGTGGTTCTCGCTGCCGCCGAAGAAACCGATCATGCGGATGGTGGCGTCGGCCACCGGGTTTCGCGCCATGGCGGGAACCCCTTTCCATGCGTGCGGCCGGGTCGTGCCCGACAGATATAGCACGCGGCGCTCGCCCGGCGGCGGCGCGCTTGCCCAGAACGTCGATGGACGCGGCGCCTCGGGGAGACGCCGCGTCCACCTGCCGCGGATGCGGGGGCCGGCCCGTCGCAGGGGCGCTAGCGGCCGCCGCTGCCTTCGCCGCGGCCGCCGTGCTCGCCGCCCGACTCGCCGCGGCCCGACTCGCGGCCCTCGCCGCCGCCGCCGCCGGAGCCGTGCTCGCCGCCGGCCTCGCCGCCGCCGACCTCCGCGTGGGCGATCCAGCCGCTGAACGGCGCCTGCGTCGAGGGCAGGCTGATCGGCGACATCTCGCGCGGCCCGAGGTCGATCGGCGTCGTCGGCCCGAGTTCCGTCCCGTTATCGAGGTGCACTTCGATGCGGACCTGCGGCAGCACGTTGTCGGTCGTATTCCGCACGCTGCCCTGGAAGGCGTTGCTCACGGGGTCGTAGCCGAGGATCAGCCAGACGCCGTTGCGCACCATGTCGAAGATCTCGCCGGGGGCCAGCAGGGCGGCGCCGCCCTCTTCGCTCCCGCCGGAGCCCTCGGCGCCTTCGCTACCCTCACCGCCCTCACCGCTGCCTTCGGAGTGCCCGCCTTCGCCGCTGCCGCCCTCGCCGCCTTCGGAGCCCTCGCCGCCGCTGTGCGGCTGGGGGCCCGGGCCGGCGCAGTCGAACACCTCGAGGTGCACGACGTAGCCGTCGAAGGCGACGCCCGCGAGGCTCGGCTCACTGGCGACGGAGACGCTGGTCATCGCCTCCTGGCCGGGGGCGAGATCCCCCAGCACGTCGGGGCCCAGCTCGCCGACGGTCCGCGCGCCCGACTTGAGGTGCGGTTCGGCCTGCACGTAGCAGAGCACCTGCGACGTCGTGTTGCGGACGAGGGAGTTGACCGACTGGGTCGCCGGGTCGTACCAGGCCGAGACGGCCAGACCGCCCAGCGTGCCGCTCCAGCGCTGGTCGAGCGGGGTGATCGGGCTCGACATGGCGGCTTCGTCGATCTCGCCGCCGCCTTCCGCGCCCGATTCACCCCCCGCGCCCTCACTGGGACATTCGCCGCCGCCTTCGCGGCCTTCGCCGCCGGCGCCGTGTTCGCCGCCGGACTCGCGGCCCGACTCGCGCAACGTTTCACCGCCCGACTCGGGGCCTTCGCCGGGCGCCGCGCCACTGCCATGGGCGACCAGGACCCCCGCGCCGAGCATGGCCGCCACGATCGGCCCGATCAGGGCCATCCGCAGCACCTGTTTCTTGTCAACCATCGCTGTACTCCTTTCCGGAAGTCTTGGTGACATGGCTCACGATGGCGCGGGAATGTCGCAGAAATGTGTCGGCCGCCCGGCCGATCCGACCCCGATTCCGCCGGCCGGCCGCCGCCCCGCCCACTGCGCCCCCCGCGACACTCATGCCCCGCCCCGTCCGCCAGAATGGACGCAGCATTCCCCGTCTAGTGATTAGGGACCGATCGTGATTCACCGCAACCGGATCATCACAGGCATCGCGGCGTTGCTGCTGCTCGCGGCGGGGCCGCTGCTCGCCGCCTGCGCGGGCGACGACGACGCCGGCCACGACCAACTGACGCGCGCCGACGTGGAGGAGATCGTCGAGGTGGCCATCGCCACCCTGCCGGCGTCGGCCGCCGAGGCCGCCGCCGCGCCGCTGCGGTCCGACCCCGAGGCCTACACCCGCTTCATGGTCGCCAGCGCCATCGAGATGTACGAGTCGGAGGGTCTCGTCGCCACCCTCGTCCACTACAACGGCGAAGACAGCATCGACGGCCAGTGGTACGTCTTCATCACCGATCGCGACGACGTGCTGCGCGCCCACGCCGCCAACCCGTCCCTGGTCGGCGTTCCCATCGCCGAGGTCGTGGGCCCCAACAACTTCCCGGCCGGCGCGGCCGTCGCGGCCGTCGGCGCCGAGGCCGGCGCCTGGTTCAGCTACACCTACCCCAACCCCGACACGGGCGTCACCGAGGCCAAGCACTCCTGGATGGTGCGCCACGACGGCCTGCTCTTCGGCTCGGGCTGGTACGAGCCGGGTCCGCCCAAGTCCGACGCCCCCGCCTACACGCAGGCCTACGTGCGGGGCGCGATCAACCTCTACGACGCCGTCGGCCGCGACGCCACGCTGGCCTACTACAACACCGCCGAGAGCATCGACGGCCAGTGGTACATGTTCATCATCGACGAGAGCGACACGATCGTCGCGCACGCCGCCAATGAGGACCTGCGCGGCATCCCTGCCGCCGAGTCGCTGGGCCCCAACGACTACCCGGCCGGCGCGGCCGTCGCCGCCGCCGCCGCCGAGGCCGGCGCCTGGCTCGACTTCACCTACCCCAACCCGGCCACGGGCGGCGTGGAGACCAAGCACGCTTGGCTCGTCCGGCACGACGGCCTGGTCTTCGGCTCCGGCTGGTACGAGCCCGGCCCGCCCAAGTCCGACGCCCCCGCCTACACGCAGGCCTTCGTGCAGCAGGCGATCGACCTCTACAACGTGCTCGGCCGCGACGCCGCCGTCGCCTACTACAGCAGCGAGGCCAGCGTCGACGACGAGTGGTACGTCTTCATCATCGGCGCGGAGGACGGCGTGACCATCGGCCACCCCATCCCCCGGTTCATCGGGCGCGACCCCAGCGAGCGCATCGACGCGACCGGCTACTTCTACGGCGATGAGATCCTGGCCGCCGATGAGTCGGGCCGCTGGGTCGACTACGTGCTCATCAACCCCGCCACCGGCGACGACCGCCAGAAGCACACCTGGGTCGTGCTGCACGACGGCCTGTTCTTCGGCTCGGGCTGGTACGAGGAGTGATCGGCCCGTGATCCGCCGCATCGCGACGGCCGCCGTCTACGTCGCCGATCAGGCGGCGGCGCTCCGCTTCTGGACCGATCAGGCCGGCTTCGAGGAGAAGCGGCGCCTGCCCATGGGCGCGGCCGGCGATTGGCTGGAGGTCGGGCCGGCGGGGGCCGAGTCGGCGCTGGTCCTCTACCCGCGGGCGCTGATGGACGACTGGGCCGAGCGCAAGCCCTCGCTGGTCTTCACCTGCGACGACGTGCAGGCCGCCTACGAGGCGATGTCGGCGCGCGGCGTCCACTTCCGCCAACCGCCGCGGGAGATGCCCTGGGGCCCCTTCGCCATCTTCGAGGATCCCGAGGGCAACTGGTACGGCCTGCGGCAGGCGTAGGGCGGCCGCCGGCCCCACCCAGCGCATCGGGGAGATGCGCACCCTTGACGATAGTAACGGGACTCGTTACTATTCGAGCGGTGAACCGGTTCGCCGATCGCGACGCGCAGCGCCTCCTCGACGGACAATCGGTTCGCCGCATCCCGCCCGACGTTCAGCGCCGGGCGCGGATGCGCCTACAGCGCGTGCTGGCGGCGGCCGCCCTGAGCGACCTCCGTCAGCCACCCTCGCACCGGCTGGAGGCCCTGCGGGGCGACCGGAAAGGGCAGCACAGCATCCGCATCAACGACCAGTGGCGCGTCTGCTTCGTCTGGACGGACG
>JAPOXB010000192.1 GCA_026707335.1 Chloroflexota bacterium | reverse complement strand
CCTGCCTCCGGCATCTCCCCCGGCTTCGCGGGCGGCGCTGGGCTCGGGCTCTACCCCTCCCCCCGCCTTCGGGGGGGGGGAGATGTCCCGTAGGGACAGAGGGGGGCTCTCCGCACTGCCAATCCGCCACGGAGTCTCCGCGAAGTGGTAGGGCGCTCCTGGACCACTCACGGTGGCATCGCCGACGGGATACTCCGCCCACCAGTCCCGAGCCTCAAGCTGCGGATTGCCCGCCACCTCCGGCGTCGTCATCACCCAGCCGTAGGGATGATGCCGAGCCTGCGCTTCGTGGAAGAACGGCTCAACCTCCTTCGTCGCAACCCACTCGCGCAGGGTAGACATGGTCAGCTCGATCATCTCCGCCACGTTGGCCGGATCGCTGAACCGCTCGTCCAGCAGTTCGAGCCCGCGGCCCTCCTCAATCAGCCACGCCGCCTGCCGCGAGAAGTCGGGCGTCGGCGTGATCATGATCGAACCGCCGATCGCCTGCATCACCACGTACGCACTCGACCAGTGCAACGAACCCTGTCGCCGCAATACCGGACCGTCCCCAAACGGCAGCATCTCGTGGTACCAGGCCCACATCAGCACGTGCTCGAGGATCGAGCCGAGCGCCTCATGGGTGCTCAGTCGGACGATCTGACCCTCGCCGGTCTTGCGGGCATGATTGAGCGCCGCCAGCGCGCCAACGGCAGCATAGACCCCGCCGACAAACGCATACTGGTCGCCATACAGCTTGAGCGGCGGCGTATCGACATCGCCCGACGTGGCCGCAATCCCGCCCAGCGCTTCGGCCACCAGACCGGGCGCTCGGTAGTCCTTCCAGGGACCCGAGCGTCCAAACGATGTCACGTCGACGATCACGAGACCAGGATGGGCCGCAAGCAGGACTTCAGGATCCGCCAGTCGCTCGCAGTCGAGGATGACGTCGGCGTCGTGCGCGAGTTGGGCGACGGATTCGGCCTCGCCGCTCACGAACTCGCGGGAGCTGGCAAAGTACGCATGCCAGAGCGAAGCGCCGCTCTCGTGGAATGGCCCCCGCTGCCTCAACGGGTCGCCACCTGGCGACTCAACGCGCGTGACCTGCGCGCCAAGGTCGGCAAGCAACTTCCCGGCATAAATCGCGCGATCGTCGGTCAGGTCGATGACTCGGACGTTGGCGAGAGGACCGCGTCGGCTGTCGGGCATGGCTGAGATTGTAGTGGGCAGTTTCGGCGGTTCCGCTTCCGGCTCCCTCTCCCTCTGGGAGAGGGTTGGGGTGAGGGTTCCCTCGTCGCGGCTCGTGAATGGGCGCGCACCCTGACCCTCTCTTTTGCGGAGAGGGAACGCCGAGAACCCTCTGTTAATCTGGCGGCACGTGCAAACCGTGGCGGGAGCGATCAGATGGACTTCAAATTCTCGACCGAGGACGTGGCGTTTCGGGATGAGGTGCTCGACTTCCTCGGCGAGCAGCTACCCCCGGGTTGGGCCGATCTGTCCGAGGGACCGGCCGAGGATGGAGCCGCGAACCGCGAGCGCTGGGAGTTCACCCGCGGCTTTCATCGCGCCCTCGCCGAGCGCGGCTGGTTGACGCTGGGCTGGCCGCAGGAGCACGGTGGCGCCGGCGCGGGGCCGATCCGGCAGGCGATGTTCAACGAGACCATGGCGCACCACCGAGCCCCGGTCTACAACCAGGGCGTCGACCGCGTCGGACCCACCGTGATCATGTACGGCTCTGACGAGCAAAAGGACTACTTCCTCCCCCGCATCCGCAACGCCGACATCTCCTGGTGCCAGGGCTTCTCCGAACCAGGCTCAGGCTCCGACCTCGCCTCGCTACAGACGCGGGCCCAGCGCGATGGCGACGATTACATCATCAACGGCCAGAAGATCTGGACCTCGGGCGCGCAGCACGCCGACTGGATCTTCATGCTCGCGCGCACCGAGCCCGACGCCCCCAAACACCGCGGCATCTCCTTCTTCCTCGTCGACATGAAAACGCCGTGCGTCCGCTGGTCAACATGGCCGACCGCCACCACTTCAACGAGGTCTTCTTCGAGGACGTCCGAGTGCCGGCCCGGAACATGGTCGGCGAGGAAAACCGAGGCTGGTACGTGGCCACAACCACGCTCGACTTCGAGCGCTCCGGCATCTCGCGCGTCGTCTCCGGCGTCCGCCTGCTGGGCGAGCTAACCAACCTGGCCAGCCAGCCCGGTCCAGACGGCACGCGCCCGGACGAGGACCCACGCGTCCGACACAAGCTGGCCGATCTCAATATCGAGTTCACCGTTGGCCGCTGGCTCGCCTACCGCGTCGCCTGGATGCAGTCACAGGGCCTGGTCCCCAACCACGAGGCCTCGATGTCGAAGCTCTACGGCACGATGATCAATCAGCGCCTGGCCGGCATGATCAACATGTTCGGCCTCTCCGGCGCACTCTCAGGTGAGCAGGCCCACGCCCCACTCCACGGCCGAATGCCGGACGAATACCTCAATTCCGTCCCCCTCACCATCGCCGCCGGAACCTCAGAGATCATGCGCAACATCATCGCCACCCGAGGCCTCGGCCTGCCGCGCTAGCGATGCTGCCTCGGAACAAGGTCCGATCAGGACGCCGCGCGGACGTACGCATTCCCTAATGCGCCCCACGAGGCCACCAGAAACGGCACGCAGTACGTCAGGGGAATCTTCCACGCCAACTCGGCCGATCCGTCTCCACCAACGATCACCGTCCCTTGGTTGATCGCCACCAGGATCGTCCCAACGACTGCGCTCGTCAGGATCGAGCGGCGCAGCATGCCTCTGTTGCGGAAGGCGCAGCGCCAGCACTCACGGCCGGACTTCATCTGGAAGTGACGGCCAGGATTGGCCACGCTGAGGTGGCGGCACCACGACTGGACCGTTTGGGCTGCGTTCGACATTTGGCGGTAGGCTAACGTTCGTGCGGCCGCTGAATATCTTCTTCGATGTCGATGGGTGCCTGGTCTCCTGGAATCTGCACCTCCGACCCTACGCGCGCGAGGTGCTGGAGCGGCTGCAGGAGCGCGGGCATCACGTCTACATGTGGTCGGGCTATGGGGCGCGGCGCGAGGTGGCGGACCAGCACGATCTCTGGCCGCTGCTGGCCGGGATCATGGGCAAGCCGATCTTCCAGTACCGCCAGCGCCTGCACCTGTTCACCGACATCGTGCCCGACTTCATCATCGACGACCACCGCGAGATCGTCGACGCGCTGGGCGGCGCCGTGATCAAACCGCCGCGCGAGCCGTTGGCCAGGGATCGCGAAATGGTCCGCGTCTACCGGCGGATCCTCGAGTACGAGCGCGAGCACCGCCGCCGCTGGGCCTAACGCTCTAGCCGCCTGCTTCGTCCTCGAGCGGCGGCAGTTCTCGACCCACCGGGAAGGTATCCAGGCTCGTGTCGAGCCAGCTCGTGCTCAGCCGATCCGTCGACCAGGCGTATTCGAACAGGCGCGGGTCGGGATGCAGCCACGGCTGATGCAGGCCGAGCTGAATACCGTTGACCAGCGGGACCTGCCACTGCGGTGCGTCGCCGCGCAGCAGCATCTCCTGCACCTGGTGGCCCAGGTCCTGCCGCGCGCCCCGATTGAAGGTCATCCGCATCTGATCGATCAGCGCGTCCATCTCCGCGTTCGATCCGTCGCTCCAATGCAGGTCCCCCTGCGAATGCAACGAGGCCAGCCAGTCATCGGTCGGATCGGCCTGCTGAGGCACCGCGCCCCAGCCGAGGAAGCAGAAACGCTCCCCGTCGCGCAGTTGGTCGATCGCTTCGGCGAATGGTCGGTTCTCCAACTCGATCTCAAGCCCGGCAGCGTCGGCGATCATGCTGCGCACCGCCTCGCCCGAGCCGGCGAAAAAGCCTTCGAACAGGTCGGCCACGACCAGCGGCACGACGCCCACGGCGCCCGCCCCGCCGGCGGAGGAGATGAGCTGTGAGACCTCGGCGAGATCGGCGTCGCGCTCTTCGCCGTAGCCCGCAAAGCTGCTCAGCCGTTGCCCGTCGAGACACCAGCCGTCGAGGTACCAGGGCAACGGACCCGAAACGTGACCGTGGCCGTTGTACAGCCGATCGATGAGTTGTCTGCGGTCGACGGCGATGCCGATCGCGCGAACGACGCGCGGATCGGATAGCGCCGACTCCGGATCCGAGGCCAGCGGCGTGAGCAGCTCGACCGCAGCATCGAGCGGCACCTCGAAGGTCGGATGCTCGGGATGCTGCTCGCGCATCGCTTCGACCGCTTCGTTGGTCAGCGGGAAGTCGGCGCGATCAAAGGCGGCGGCGTCATAGAGGCTGACGATGTTGTTCGTGTCGCCCGTCGTGAACGTGATCGCATCCGGCCAGGCGGATTCGTCGCGCCACCAGTTCTCCGAGCGAACCAGGGTCAGTTCGAAGCCGTTGAACTGGCGCGGCGCATACGGACCGGTGCCGCTGCTGCGCATCACGTCCGACGGGTCGTCGCGCCAGTCGTCGCCGTAGAGTTCGGCCGCCTCCGGACTGGTCATCCAGGCGTACGGCGAGGCATGCACACCCGCCAGGTAGGCCGCATCGGGTTCCGCAGTGGTGAACGTGATCGACGTGTCCGAGGTCGCATCGTGCGAGGCGGAACGATCGTAGGCGGCGCGCCGAAAGAAATGCGGATCGGGCAGACCGTTGACGTCAACCGCGGCCTGCTGGCGCTCCACGTTCCAGGCGATGTCCTGAGCCGTGAACGCGCGCGCGCCGGTCGGTTCGAGCGCCCAGAAGCGAGCCTCCGGGTCGACGCTGAAGACGTACGTCGTCTCATCCGGCATCTCCGGCAGCGCGCAAAGATCGGCCTCGAGTTCGCCGGTCGACACCGAGGCCGGACGAATCAATCGGTTGTACATCAGGCTGAGCGCGGCCTGGGTGTAGCGGTAACGCGAGCGGTGCGGATCCCAGCGGTCGTGCCGCTCGACCGCAAGCCAGATCCGCATGATCCCGCCTGCCGTCGGCCCGCTAGGCGGCTCCGGCTCGGCAGCCTGTTGCGCGGGCTGCTCAGGTTGCTCCTGCTGCATCGCTTGCTGCTCAACCTCGGGCGGCTCCGGCGGCGAGTCCTGCCCTTGCATCCCCTGCTGCTGTTGCTGTTCCAGGAGTTCCGGTTCCTCGTCGTCCGAGCAGCCGACCAGCGCGATGCCGGCCGCGCCCACACCGGCGCGCGCCGAGGCGCTCAGTAAGGACCGGCGGGACAGGCGCGCCAGGCGCAGCGACGCCGTGTGAGCAGCGGAATCTCTCGTTGACATACGCGTTATCGTATCCGCGATTGTTCTATTGGCGCATCGCTCAATGTCAATTTGATCAGGCAACTAGACGAAAGCGCGCGACAGGGCGATACTTGTGGCAGCCGCCAGACAGGTCGCCACAGATAGCCATGTGCGGCGAGCGAAGGGTTGTTGCGATGCCGCCTCTGGTTCCTTCCTTCATGATGCCGCAGTGGCTCAAGGATGCGCCGATCCCGATCCAGATGGCGCTCTTGCTGCCCGGCCTGATCGTCGGCAACATCATCGCAATCGCTGTGCACGCAATCATGATCAATCTGGGCGCCGGCAACCAGCACCTCTCCTCGGCCGACGGCGGTTTCGACGCCTGGCTCCTGTGGATCATCATCGGCGCTGGCCTCTTCATCGGCCTGGCCGCAGGCGGCTTCGTCTACATCGGGGTCGGCCTGGGCGCGGACAAAGAGTCCGAGGAAGCCGAAGAGGGTGAAGCCGAGAGCGGCATGCTGGAGCTCTAACGCTCGCACCGCAACGCTGACATCGACAGCGCCCCCTCGATCGAGGGGGCGCTTTCTACATCTCGTTCGTCATCGCCGCGCACCGGCGCGGCAATCTCGCGGTGACAAGCTCCCCGGTTCGTGCCGGGACTAGCTCTGCAACTCCGCGGCGAAGAACGCCTTGAGCCGGTCCCAGGCATCTGCGGCGGCTTCCGGATCATGGACGTCCGGCGAGGTGTCGTTGAAGAAACCGTGGTCCGAGTCCGGGTACATGTGGATCTCGTTGCGCACGCCGGCGCCGTCGAGCGCCGACTGGATGCCCTCAACGACCTCGGCGTTGATCCACTCGTCGCGGCCGGCGAAGAAGCCCATCACGGCGCCCTGAATCTGGCCGGCGTCGCCCATGCCGGCGCCAGGCACGCCGTAGAAGGGCGCCGCGGCCGTCACGGCCGGGTTGTTCATCGCCAGCAGGAGCGACATCCCGCCGCCGAGGCAGAACCCGGTCACGCCGATCCGGTCCGAGCGGACGTCGTCGCGCGCCTGCAGCGCCGTCACCGCACCGGACATGTCTACCAGCGCGTTGGGTTCCTGCAGAGTCATCATCAGCTTCTGCGCCTCATCGGGCTCCGCCGTGACGGATCCGTGGAAGAGGTCGGGCGCGAGCGCGACATAACCTTCAGCCGCGATCCGGTTGGCGATGTCGCAGATGTTGGGGTTGAGACCCCACCACTCCTGGATCACGACGACGCCGGGGTACGGTCCGCCGTCAACGGGCTTGGTCAGGTAGCCGGAGGCAGTGCCGCCGTTGGCGGTGAACTCGACGGTTTCATGGGCGAGGATGGCCATTGGGAGTTTCCTTCCGGAACGGGGCCTGTACAGGTCTGACGCGGAGCCAGTGCAGGCCTAACGCGGCGCCTGTGCAGGCCAGGGATTCTTCTGCGAGCCGAGGTAGGACTGCGCAGCGACCCGGTCGAGTTCATCCAGTGTGAAACTCAGGCCGGACGCGTAGACGGCCGCCTCGACTGTGGGCAGGTTGTACATCCCGACCTCGTTGCCCCAGACGAGGAAGTCGCGGCCGTTAATGTTGGCCGCGGCGTCGGTGCAGAGCCAGACGACGAAGGGCGAGACGTTCTCAGGCGCCATCATCGCCTCGCGATCGGCGCCGAAGTCGATGTCGCCGGCGTCGCCTGAGGCCAGACCGGCCTCACGCGCTCGGCGCTGAGCCTCGGCCAGTTCCTCGGTCAGAGTCAGCCGCGTGCCGGCCCGCGGCCGGATCGCATTCGCGGTCACGCCGTAACGGCCAAGGTCGCGAGCCAGGGTGCGGGTCAGCCCGACGATGCCTTCCTTGGCAGCCGCGTAGTTGGCCTGGCCCATGTTGCCCAGACCGGACTCGGAGGACGTGTTGACGATCCGTCCCGAGCGCTGCTGGCGAAAGACCTGCGAGGCGTACTTGGTCACGGTGAAGTGGCCCTTGAGATGCACGTCAACGACGACATCCCACTCGTCCTCGGTCATGTTGAAGACCATCCGGTCGCGCAGGATGCCGGCGTTGTTGACCAGGATGTCCAGCCGCCCGAAGGCGTCCAGCGCCTGCTGAACCATGCGCTCGCCGGCCGCCATGTCAGCGACGGAGTCGTAGTTGGCGACGGCGTCGCCGCCGGCGTCCTTGATCGCGGACACGACCTCATCGGCCGGCCCCGCCTCGCCGTCCAACTCGCCGCCCTGCGAGCCGCCGTAGTCGTTGACCACGACCCGCGCGCCCTCGGAGGCGAGCAGTAGAGCGTGTCCGCGGCCGATCCCGCGTCCGGCGCCGGTCACGATCGCGACACGGCCATCAAGTCGATCACCCATGAGACTGGGGTCCTTTCTGGGAGCAGTTGGTTGCGCAGGCAGGATACTAGGCGCCCCCGCAGCGCTGTTCCGTGCGGTTGGTTGAGCAGGTCTGGCGAGGCAGGACTACTTGACGGAACGAGGAAACACTTGCTAAAGCGGTAGTGGCGGTTGGACGGGCGGGTCTCTCGGAGCGAGGGTTCGATGGTGAGTTCATCTGTGGCGTCGCCGGCGGCGGCGCCTTCGCTGCTGGTTGACCACGACGTTGCGGCGGCCCCGACACAGAATCAACCGACTCGGGTGAGGCCGATGGCCTGCTCGATCCTGACGCCGTCAGGGGCGCTGCTGGCGCGGGCAATGGTCAAGCCGCGTCCGGCCTCGCTGCCGGCCGATACGTACGCCGTCGAGGTCAGTAACGTCGATCCGCCGGGTGCGCTGGAGCCGCTCTTGCGCTCCAATCCGCAGGTCGTGCTGCGCATGCCGCACGAGGCGCAGTTGGCGTTGCGGATCGACCACATCATCGGCCCGCGCGAGCGGCGCACCTACTATCTGCAGGCGCTCGACGCCGACTAGGATTGCAGCAGACACAGGACTTCTGGAAAGAAGACGTCGATGGAATTCGTGGAGTTGGCTTCCGGGTTGGAGTTCCCCGAGGGGCCGATCGCGATGGACGACGGCTCGGTGCTGCTGACCGAGATCGCCCGGCAGACGCTCTCGCGAGTGACGCCGGACGGCCGGGTCGAAGTGGTCGCCGAAACCGGCGGCGGACCCAATGGGGCCGCGATCGGGCCGGACGGGCACGTCTGGATCACCAACAACGGCGGCTTCGAGTGGAACCGCTCGGGCGGACGCCTGTTGCCCGGCGGTCAGGCCAACGACTACACCTCGGGCTCAATCCAGCGGGTCAACATCGAGACCGGCGCGGTCGAGACGGTCTACACCGAGTGCGACGGCGTGCCGCTCAAAGGCCCGAACGATATCGTCTTCGATGCGACCGGCGGCTTCTGGTTCTCGGACCTGGGCAAGAACCGCGAGTACGACCGCGACCTGGGTGCGCTCTACTACGCCACGACCGACGGCAGCCACATCTCGCGCGCCGTCTTCCCGATCCCCGGCGGCGCCAACGGCGTCGGCCTCGCGCCCAACGACACGCATGTCTACATCGCCGAGACGCCCACCGGCCGGCTCTTCGGCTGGCAGATCGCCGAGCCCGGCGTGCTGGCCCAGGACAACCCAGCGGCCGGCTTCCACGCCTTCATCGCCAACGCCGGCGGCTACACGCTGTTCGATTCGCTCGCGGTCGAGGAATCGGGCAGTGTCTGCGTCGCCACGATCGGTCCCGGCGGCGTGACCGTGATCGATCCGGACACCGGAGCGGTCGAGCACGTCGCGGTCGGCGACGACCCGTTGACGACCAACATCTGCTTCGGCGGCTCCGACATGCAAACCGCCTACATCACGCTCTCGACCACGGGCCGGCTGATCTCGTGCCAGTGGCCGCGACCCGGCCTCAGGCTCAGCTTCAACGCCTAGCGACCCGGTCGCTGAACACTTGGCGACCCGGTCGCTGAACGCCCGGCGACCCGGTCGCCAATCTCCCGGCGTCTTGTTCGCTATCGGGGGCGCGGATAGCATGCGGGGAGTGCGCGTGTCAGCTGAGCGGGGACGGGAGCAGCGATGGAACGGTTCGCCGGATTACTCCAGCGGTTGCCGCGCCAACAGGGTGAGCTGCTGCGCGCGCTGCACCTGGCCCAGGAAGAACTGGGCTGGATCTCCCGAGACGCGATCCGCCTGATCGCGCGGCACCTGCGCGTGACGGAGGCGCAGGTCTACGGCCCAGCTACCTTCTACGCCGAGTTTCGTCATTCGCCGCCCCCGAAGACGCTCGTGACCTGGTGTTCCGGCCCCTCCTGCCGCGTGGTCGGCGGCGACCGGGTGCGGCGCATTTTCGAGGCCGAGTTCGGCTGCCATCTGGGCGAAAACACGCCGGACGACGAACTGGGGCTCTGGCTGGGCCAGTGCAACGGCACCTGCGAGCGGGCGCCGATGGTCTGGGTCAACGGCCGCGTGGTCGGCCCGCTCTCGATGGTCGACACGGTCAAGCTGGCCCGCGGGCTGAAGGCGGGCGAGGACCCGATCGACTGGCCCGAGCGGCCGATCAAGATCGCGCCGGCCACGTTCGTCGACGCCGAGCGAACCTACGGCGTTGAGTATGGAGATGCGTCCAACGGGACAGTGGAGGGGACGGCCGGATGAGCGTCGCCTACGAGGAACTGCGCGAGGCAGCTGAACTGGCCGCGGCGCCGCGGCGCTCGCCCGCCCGCCCCGTGGTCCGGGTCGATCTGTCGACCTCTTCGATCGCCGCCGAGGCCGACCGGCTCTGGGAAGCGCTCGAGCCGCTGGCCGCCGAGCACGAGATTGAACTGATGCGGGTCGGCACGCTCGGGCTCTCCTGGCTCGAGCCGGTGGTCGAAGTTGAACGGCCGGAGATGGGAGCTGTGGTCTACGGACCGGTGCCGCCCGAAGATGCGGCCGAGTTTCTCCAGGCGGCGTTGAGCGACAACCCGGGCGAAGCGGCCGCCCCCTGGCTGATCGGCGCGCGCACCCCGTCGGTGGGCATCGCGCCGCTGTCGGATCACCCATTCTGGGGACCGCAGGAACGGCGGCTGATGCGCGTGATGGGCCTGATCGACCCGGAATCGATCGATGAGGCGATCGCCGAGGGCGCCTACGAGGCGCTGGACCGCGCCGTGACCATGGAGCCGATGGCGATCTGCGACCTCGTGCTTTCGGCCGGGGTCGGCGGCCGCGGCGGCGGCGGCTTCCCCGCCGGCCAGAAGTGGAAGTTCCTGTTGGGCGCGCCCGGCCCGACCAAGTACCTGGTCTGCAACGCCGACGAGGGCGACCCGGGCGCGTTCGTCAACCGGGTGCTGATGGAGTCCGACCCGCATCTGGTGATCGAGGGCATGGCGATTGCCGGCAGGGCGACCGGCTCCGACTACGGCTTCATCTACATCCGCGACGAGTATCCGCTCTCGATCGAGCGGATGCAGCTGGCGCTCGAGCAGGCGCGCGAGCGCGGCGTCCTGGGCCGGGACATCTTCGGTGCGGGCTTTGACTTCGACCTCGAGATCACGCGCGGCGCGGGTTCCTACGTCTGCGGCGAGGAGACCGGCCTGATCGCCTCGGTCGAGGGGATTCGCGGGATGCCCAAGATTCGCCCGCCCTTCCCCGCTCAGCGCGGCGTCTTCGACCAACCCTCCAACGTCAACAACACCGAGACCTACGCCAACGTACCATTGATCGTGCAGCACGGCGACGCCTGGTACCGGCAGTTCGGGACCGAGTCCGATCCGGGCACCAAGATGTTCTCGATCTCCGGCGCGCTCGAGCGTCCCGGCATCCTCGAGGTGCCCTTCGGCATGGGCATGGACGAGCTCTTGTTGGGCTGCGGCGGCGGTCCGCCCGACGGCCACGAGCCCAAGGGCATCCAGCCCGGCGGCCCCCTGGGTGGTCTCCTGCCGGCCTCGGACCTGGGACTCAGGCTCGAACGCCCCCCCTTCACCGAGCGCGGGGTGCTGCTCGGCTCAGGCGGGCTGATCCTGTTCGACGAGCGCGCCTCAGCCGTCGACCTGACCAAGTACTTCTCCGAGTTCTGCGAGGACGAGTCCTGCGGCCGCTGCACCACCTGTCACGGCGGCTCGCAGCGCCTGGTCGAGGTGCTCGAGCGGATCATGCACGGCGATGGACGCGAGGAGGACCTCGAACGGATCGGGGCGATTGACCGGACGCTGCAGAACGCCAACTGCCTGCACGGCCAGTTCACGCCGTATGCGGTGCGCGGTCTGGTCAACTACTTCCGCGACGAACTGGACACGCACATCGCGGAGAAGCGAGACCCGGCGCGGGTCGCGCCGGGCCTGACCCGCTACCTGATCACGGACCCGGCCGATCCTCGGCTGGACGAAGCGGCCGCGCTCTGCCCCACCGCGTGCATCGAGCGAGCGCCCGCCGAGGCCGATGAGGAAGACGACGAGCCAGCCTCGGAGCGCCTGGGCGACTGGCGGATCGACGAAGCGCGATGCATCCATTGCGATGTCTGCCGCGAGATCGCGCCCGACGCGATCCGGGTCGAGGACCGCTTCCTGCAGCTGCTCTCGGTGATCTGAGACCCGCTCCGCCTTAACCCGCAGTTATCCACGAGCGCGCCGGGAGCCGCGCACCCGCGCTCAGCGTACGGGTGGTTATTGATAACCTGTCTGAGCAGATACGCAAGAACAGCCTGCAGGGTTACACGGTAACGTGTAGGATATGCGCATGGTCACACCGGTTCGTCGGCAGTACCTCGATCTGAAGGCCCGCCATCCCGACGCGATCCTGCTCTTCCGCCTGGGCGATTTCTACGAGACCTTCGACGAGGACGCGAAGCTGGTCGCCCGGGAGCTGGATATCGCCCTGACATCCAAGCCGATGGGCGGTGGTCTGCGCTGCCCGTTGGCCGGGGTACCGGTGCGCTCGGTCGAGCAGCATCTGGCCAGGTTGGTGGGCCGCGGCCACCGGGTGGCGATCTGCGAGCAGTTGGAGCACCCGCGTGCGGCGCGCGGGCTGGTGCGGCGCGGCGTGGTACGCGTGGTCTCGCCCGGCACGGCGCTGGAGCCGGCACTGCTCGAATCGGGCCAGGCATCGGCCTGCGCCGCGGTGCTCCTGCAGCGCGACCGACGCCGCCTGCGCCTGGGCGTCGCAGCCGCCGACGTGACGACCGGCGCCTTCCATGTGGCGGAACTGAGCGGGCAGGTCGAGGCGGAGCCGGGGCTCTGGGAGGCGGCAGCTGACTTGCTCGAGCGACTCGGGGCGCGGGAGGTCCTGCTGCGCGACGATGATGATGACCAGCCCCTGGGCGCGCCGTTCGAGGCGGTCTCCGAGGTCGCGGCGACGCGGAGGCCGGCGCATGAGTTTCGACGCGACCGCGCGGCGCGCTCGATCGAGTCCCAGTTCGCTGCGCCGCCGGCTGCCTTCGGATTCGAGGCGCGCCCGGCGGCCTTGGGCGCGGCCGGCGCCCTGATCACGTACTTGCGGGCGGCCCTGCCCGACGAGGAACGCGAGGCCGGTGCGAACGAGCGGCCGGAGGGCGGCGCCCTGCGCCACCTCGCTCCGCCGCTCTGGTTGGACAGCGACTCGCGCTTGAGCTGGGATGCGGCCACGCAGCGAGCCCTGGCGGTCCACGACGCGGGCCCGGCCGACGAGGCGGGCTCGGGTCCGCGGACACTGCTCGAGGTCGTCGACCGCTGCGGCTCGGCGCCGGGCCGGCGCTGGCTGCGGGCGTCGCTCGCAGCGCCGCTGCTCGATATCCAGCAGATCGAGGAGCGGCTGGATCGGGTTGATGGACTGCACCGGCGGCCGGCGCTGCGACGCGCTCTGGCCGCACGGCTGCGCGGCTCCGGCGATCCGGAGCGGCTCTTCGCCCGTGCCGCGGCGGGCCTGGCGCTGCCCGCGGAACTGGTCGCGCTCGCGCGCGGCCTGATCGAGGCCGGCGAGTTGGGCGGCATGCTGCGCGAGGGCCTGGTCACCGAGGAGTCCGGGGCGCTGGCTGGCCTGGCCGAGCGACTGGGTCCGGCGCCCGAGGCCGCTGCGCAGTTGCTTGCGTCTCTGGCCGAACAGCCGCCGTCCGAGTTTGGTCGCGGCGTGCTGCGGGCGGGTGCGGACGCCGAGAGCGACCGCTGGCGCGCGGCGGCCGAACGGGCCCGGGCGCGTCTGGCCGCGCTCGAAGCGGAGCTGCGCCGCGAATCGGGGATCGAACAACTGCGCGTGGCCTTTCACCGCACGTTCGGCTATCAGATCGAGCTCCCGCGTTCGCAATCGTCGCGAGCGCCCGAGAGCTGGGAGCGGCGCCAGTCGCTGCGCGACCGCGAACGCTTCACCGAGCCCCGCCTGGGCGCCATTGAGCGCGAGCTGGAGGATGCGGAGGAACGGCTGGCCGAGGCGGAGCGCAGTTGCACGGAGCGCCTGCGCGAGGAGTTGGTGGCCGAGGCCGAAACCGTGCGGCGGATCGCCTCGGCGCTGGCGCGGCTGGATGCGGCCTGCGCCCTGGCCGGCGTGGCGGCCGAACGTGCCTGGACGCGTCCCGTCGTAGAGCATTCGGGCGAACTCGAGATCGAGGGCGGCCGCCACCCCCTGGTTGAGGCGGCCGCGGCCCAGGGCGGATTCGTGCCCAACGATCTGCGGCTCGCGGACGACGGCCTGCGCGCGCCGCAACTGCTGCTGGTGACCGGCCCCAACATGGCCGGCAAGTCGACCTACCTGCGCCAGGCGGCGTTGATCGTGATCCTCGCGCAAACGGGTTCGTTCGTGCCGGCCGAACGGGCCCGGATCGGCCTCGTGGACCGCATCTTCGCACGGGTCGGCGCGCACGACGATCTGACCCGCGGACGCTCCACCTTCATGGTCGAGATGCTCGAGTCCGCGCGCCTGCTGCACGGCGCCACCGATCGCTCGCTCGTCCTGCTCGATGAGATCGGGCGCGGCACCTCGACCTGGGACGGTCTGGCGATCGCCCAGGCGGTGGCGGAAGATCTGGCCGGCGGCGGGCCTGAGGGCCGGCCGGCGGGGCGTCTCGAGCGTGGACCGCGGACCCTGTTCGCGACCCACTTCCACGAGCTGACCGCGCTCTCGGGCGCGCTGGCGCGTGTGGCGAACGCCTCGGTCCAAGTGCAGGAAACCGCCGAGGGCTCGATCGAGTTCCTCTACCGAGTCGAGCCGGGTGCGGCCGACCGCTCATACGGTGTGCAGGTTGCCGCCCAGGCGGGGCTGCCGGCATCCGTGCTCAGCCGCGCCCGGGCCCTGCTCGAACAGCTGGAGTCCGACGGCGCCGCTGCGCGCGCGCCGCTGCGTGCGCCGAGCTCCACGCCGCAGCTCATGCTGATGCCCCCGCCTGCTCATCCAATCCTGCACGATCTGGCCGACCTGGATATCGACGGCATCACCCCGCTCGAGGCGATCTCGGCGCTCTATGCGCTGCGCGACCAGGCGCGCGTGGAGCTGCGCGGCAGCGATGCCGAGCGGAGCGCGGGGGCGGGATCGTGACGACCGCATCCGCGCCGCGACAGAGCGCGATCCGCGAGCTGCCCGAGCGGGTGGCGGCGCAGATCGCGGCGGGCGAGGTGATCGAGCGGCCGGCGGCGGTGGTCAAGGAACTGCTGGAGAACGCGGTCGACGCCGGCGCCACCCGGATCACGGTCGAGATCTCCGGCGCGGGGCGCGAGCGGATCGCGGTGCACGACGACGGCTGCGGGATCGCCGAGACCGAGGTGGCGCTCGCATTTCGCCGCCACGCCACCTCGAAGCTGGCGGCCGTGGACGATCTGACGCGGCTCGAGAGCTACGGCTTCCGCGGCGAGGCATTACCCGCGATCGCGGCGGCGGCCGGTCGGCTGCGGCTGACGACCCGAGCGACACAGGCCGAGCGGGCGACCACGATCGAGATCGAGGCGGGCGCCGCTCGGCCGCCGCGCGCGGCGGCCAGGGCGCTGGGCACCTCGGTCGAGCTGGATGACCTGTTCGCCGGCCAACCCGCGCGCCGCGCCTTCCTGGCCGGCGCGCGGGCCGAGCGATCCGCCATCCTGCGGGCCGCAACCGACGCCGTCCTGGCCCACCCCGAGGTCTCCCTGCGACTGGTCGTCGACGGACGCACGCCGCTCGCGCACGAGGCCGTCGCCGGGCTCGATGCCGAATCATCGCTGCGGGCGGCGGCCGCCTCCGTCTTCCACGCCGAAGCGGCCGAACGCTCGGTCCCGCTCGCGGGCGCGTCTGCCTCGCGCGGCCTGGCGCTGGACGGTCTGGCCGGTTCGCCCGACGATGCCCGCCGCAGGCGCGATGCGATCCGGTTGTTCGTCAACGGACGGCCGGTGCACGACCGCCGGCTGTCCTACGCCGTGCAGGAGGCCTACCGCGACTGGCTGCCGTCCGGCTCGTTCCCCCTCGTCGTGGCCCGACTCGACGTACCGCCCGAGGCGGTCGACGTCAACATCCATCCGGCCAAGACCGAGGTCAAGCTGCGCGACGCGGACGCCGCCTTCTCGCTGCTCGGGCGCACCATACGCGAGGCGCTGTCACGCGACCGCTACGCCCAGCCGCG
>JAPOXB010000028.1 GCA_026707335.1 Chloroflexota bacterium | reverse complement strand
GGGTGGACGACCGTGAGGCGGATGCGATCGTTGAAACGATGGGGGACGCGACCAGTCCGCTGGTGACGCACGAGATCCTGCGCGCGGAGTTCGCGGCATTCCGGGCGGACATGCGCGCGGAGATGTACGCGCTTCAGTTGCGGCTCGCCGGCTTCGCCATTGGCCTGGCGGCCGTCGCCGTCGCCATCGTGAAACTCACCTAGCCCCGTACTTCCCGCCTGCGGTCCCCCTCACCCTAACCCTCTCCCCAGGGAGAGGGGATCGGCGCCTCAGCCGCCGCTCAGCGCCTCCGGCACGACCTGCAGCGAGATGTCCATCGGCGTGACGCTGTGGGTCAGCGCGCCGAGGGAGATGAAGTCGACGCCGCTGGCGGCGTAGTCGGGCAGGGTGGCGAGCGTGATGCCGCCGCTGGCCTCGGTCGTGACGCCGGCCTGCCGCGCCAGCCCCACCGCCTCGGCCAGCGCCCCGGGGGTCAGGTTGTCGAGCAGGACGGCGCGCGCGCCGGCGTCGATCGCCTCGCGCAGCTCGTCCAGGGAGGTGACCTCCACCTCGACGGCGGTGGCCGGGCCGGCCGCCGCGACGGCCAGGCGCACGGCCTCGGCCAGTCCCCCGCCGCGCGCCCGCACGGCGGCGATGTGGTTGTCCTTGACCAGCATCGCCGAGCGCAGGTCGTTGCGATGGTTGCGCCCGCCGCCGACGCGCACGGCGTAGCGCTCGGCGACGCGCAGGCCGGGCGTCGTCTTGCGCGTGTCGAGGATGCGCGCGCCGCTGCCGGCGACGGCCCGCACGCAGTCGGCCGTCTGCGTGGCGATGCCGGACAGCCGTCCCAGGTAGTTCAGGGCCACGCGCTCGCCGCGCAGGATCGCGTGCACCGGCCCGTCGACGTGGGCGATCGTCGCGCCCGCCGCGACGCGCAGACCCTCGCTGACGGCCGGCATCCAGCGCACCCGCGGCTCGACGGCGTAGTAGGTCTCCAGCGCGAACTGCAGGCCGCAGACGACGCCGTCGGACTTGGCGACCACGACCGCCCGCCCCTGCTGGTCGACGGGGACCAGCGCGTTGCTCGTCAGGTCCTGCTGCGCGGCGTCCTCCTGCAGCGCGGCCTGCACCAGCGCTCGGATCGTCAGCCGATCGAGCGGGGCGGGGCGGGAGAGACCGGCGTCCTCCGGCGTCATGGGGCGCCCGCGCGGACGAAGCTGAGATGGGCGTCGCCGGTGTCGGCCGGCTGGGCGGGGGCGTCGCTGCGGTAGTGCGCGCCGCGACTGTCGGTCCGGCGCCGCGCGGCCTCGACGATCAGCCGGCCGACCAGCGCCATGTTGCCCAGCGTCGCGCCCTCGAGGCCGGGCGGGGGCGGGCCCCAGGCGTCGATCGCGGCCGCGGCGGCGGCGAGGCCGCCGGCGTCGCGCACGATGCCCGCGTTGGACCAGAGCAGCGATTGCAGCGCGGCCCGATCGGGCGGGGCCGTCTCGCCCGCGAGGCCGAGGGGGATGGTCCCGGCCGGGGCCGGGGCGGCGGCGTCGCCGCGCTGCGAGGCCTCGACGGCCCGCTGCGCGAAGACCACCGTCTCGAGCAGCGAGTTGCTGGCCAGCCGGTTGGCCCCGTGCACGCCGGTGTTGGCGACTTCGCCGCAGGCGTAGAGGCCGGGCAGCGTCGTGCGGCCCCAGTGGTCGGTGTAGACGCCGCCCATCTGGTAATGCGCCGCCGGTGCGACGGGCGCCGGCTCGCGCGTGATGTCGAGCTCGTAGCGCAGGCAGTGCTGGTGCACGCCGGGGAAGCGCGCCGCGACGAAATCGGCGTCGGCGTGGCTGATGTCGAGCAGGACGTGGTCGCGGCCCGTGCGCCGCATCTCCGTCGCGATCGCGCGGGCGACGACGTCGCGCGGGGCGAGTTCGGCCAGCGGGTGGTAGTCGGGCATGAAGCGGCGTCCGCCGCGGTCGCCGCCCGGGGGGGTGCGCAGCAGCGCGCCCTCGCCGCGCAGCGCCTCCGTCAGCAGGAAGGTCGCCGCGCCGGGCAGCCGCAGCGCCGTGGGGTGGAACTGGACGAACTCCATGTCCCGCACGACCGCCCCCGCCCGCCAGGCCAGGGCGACGCCGTCGCCGGTGGCGACGGCCGGGTTCGTCGTGAGCGTGTAGAGCTGCCCCGATCCGCCGGTCGCGAGGATCGTGCGGGGGGCGTTGAGCAGCACGGACCGGCCGTCGGGATCCAGCGCCTCGACGCCGGCGACGCGGCCCGCCTCGATACGCAGGCGCGTCACGGCGTGGCGGTCGAACACGTCGACGCCGGCCTCGCCGACGCGGCGCACCATCACCGTCTCGATCGCGTCGCCGGTGCGGTCGCCGCCGGCGTGCAGGATGCGGGGGCGGGAGTGCGCGCCCTCGCGACCCAGCGCCACGCGTCCCTCGTCGCTGTCGAAGGGGACGCCCAGCTCGGTCAGGCGGCGGATGCGGTCGGGCGCCTCGCGCGCGAGCACGTCCACCGCTTCGGGGTCGCAGAGGCCGGCCCCGGCGCGCAGGGTGTCCTCGCGGTGCGTGGCGACGCTGTCGCCCGGCCCGACGGCGGCGGCGATGCCGCCCTGGGCGTACTTGGTGTTGGACTCCTCGATGGGCCCCTTCGTCACGACGGCGGTGCGGCCGTGCCGCGCGGCCAGCAGGGCGGCGTACAACCCGGCGATGCCGGAGCCCAGGATCAGGTAGTCGTAGTGCATGGCGCGTGCCTTCAGATCAGTGCCGTGGGCCGGCGTCGCGGGCGGGCCGGGCGCGGCTAGGTGATCTCCAGCATGCGGCGCAGCGCGACCTGCGCCCAGGACCGGGTCTCGTCGTCGACGCGGATCTGGTTGACGATCCGCCCGGCGATCAGCTCCTCCAGCACCCAGGCCTGGTAGGCGGGGTGGATGCGGTACATCGTGGCGCAGGGGCAGACCACCGGGTCGAGGCAGAAGGCCGTCTTGCCCTCGGCCTCGACCTCGGCGTTGAGCCGGTGCACGAGGTTGATCTCGGTGCCCACGGCGTAGACGCCGGGCGGGCCGTCCTTCACGTAGCGGATGATGAACTCCGTCGAGCCGTCGGCGTCGGCGGCGTCGACGACGGCCTCGGTGCACTCGGGGTGCACCACGACGCGGCAGCCGGGGTGCTTCGCCCGCGCGCGCTCGATCTGCTCGACCTTGAAGCGCACGTGCACCGAGCAGTGCCCCTGCCAGAGCAGGATGCGGCTGTCGGTGATCCGCCCGGGTTCCAGCCCGCCCATCGGCAGGGCCGGGTTCCAGACCGCCATCTCGCCGACCGGGTCGACGCCCAGCCGCTTGCCGGTGTTGCGGCCCAGGTGCTGGTCGGGGAAGAAGAGCACGCGGTCGCCGCGCTCGAAGGCCCAGCGCAGGACGGCGGGCGCGTTCGACGAGGTGCAGACGGCGCCGCCGTTGCGCCCCACGAACGCCTTCAGCGAGGCGGCCGAGTTCATGTAGGTGATGGGGATCGTGCGCTCCGCCTCGACGACGCTGGTGAGCTCGTCCCAGGAGGCGTAGACGTCCTGGGGCTGGGCCATGTCGGCCATCGAGCAGCCGGCGGCGAGGTTGGGCAGCATGACGGCCTGATCGGGCCCGGTGAGGATGTCGGCGCTCTCGGCCATGAAGTGCACGCCGCAGAACAGGATGTAGTCGGCCTGGGGCCGGGCGGCGGCCTCGCGGGCCAGCTTGAACGAGTCGCCGCGGACGTCGGTGAAGCGGATCACGTCGTCGCGCTGGTAGTGGTGGCCCAGGATCAGCAGGCGCTCGCCGAGGGCGGCGCGCACGCCCCGGATGCGGTCGGCCAGCTCATCGGCCGACATCGACAGGTAGCGCTCGGGGATCTCGGGCTGCCAGGAGGCGCGATGCGGCTCCTCGACGAGCGGCACCGTGGCGATGTCGCCCTCGCAGTAGGCGTCGGGCAGATCCTCGGGCAGGCGCGGCGCGACGTAGTCGCTGGCGACGACCTTGGCGGGACCGCCGAGGGGCGAGGTGGTCATGGCGGGACACCGATCCAGAGGGCGCCTCGCCGGCCGGGCGGGGCGGGGCCGACCCACTTCGTGTCACTGTGACACGAAGTCCTCACCGGCAGTATCGCCGCCGCGCTGACTAAGTGTCAAGGTGACACTTAGTCGGATCCGCGGGAAGTCGTGGAAAGCCGCCGGCCGGCGGTGGACGGCGGCCGGGCCGCCTCGTTACCACTCGTAGCCGTGCGCGCGCAGGTCGGCCTGCAGCGCGGCGTAGTCGCCCTTGAAGCGGTGCGCGGTCCAGCCGACCTCCTGCGCCCCGGCGACGTTGGCGCGGATGTCGTCGATGAAGAAGCACTGCGCCGGCCGCAGCGAGAGGCGCGCCATCGCCAGGCGGTAGATGGCCGGATCGGGCTTGGCCAGGCCCACTTCCGCCGAGCAGAGGATGTCGTGCCAGGCGATGGTCCGGCCCAGCGTCTCGTCGATCTTCTCGCGCAGGTCGGGGCCGGCGTTGCTGAGCACGGCGACCGTGTAGCCGGCGCCGACCAGGGCGTCCGCCAAGTCGAGATTCGGGTCGTGGCGGGGGGTGGGCCGCGCCAGCCATTCCTCGATGAAGGCCTCGCTGCGGTCGCCGAGGTGGGCGCGCAACTCGCGCATGATCGAGGCGTGCCACTCGGCCTCGCTGCCGCGGCCGGTCTGCCAGGCGTTGTACTCCTCCGTCTGGTGGAGGATGCGCAGCCACTCGCGCTCGGGCAGGCCGCGCTCGACGGCGAAGCGGTCGTATTCCTTCCAGTCCATGTGGATGAGGACGCCGCCGACGTCGAAGATGACGGCCTTGGCGGGCGGGTCGGACATCGGGCCTCCCGTCGGCGCGCGGCGCGCGCTCAGAATTCGACCGGGGTGCGGCTGGCGAAGCGGTAGAGGCGCGCCGGGCGATGGCGGCCCGCCTTGGCCGTCTGCTGCGTCGCCACCAGCAGGTCCGAGGCCAGCATCCGGCGCCGGAAGTTCCGCTTGTCCAGCTTCCGCCCCAGGATCGACTCGTAGGTCTCTTGCAGGTTGCTCATCGTGAAGAACTCGGGCAACAGGCTGTAGGCGGCGTTGGTGTATTCGAGCTTGCTGACCAAGCGGGCGCGCGCCAGCTCGAGCACGCGCTCGTTGTGGAAGGCGAGCACGGGCAGCGCGTTGAGCGCGAACCAGCCGGGCGCCCAGGCCGAGCGCTCGGCGAGGCGCACGCCGTCGTGCCGGACGAGGGCGAAGTAGGTCACCGCGACGGCGCCGCCGGGCGCGTAGTCGTCGAGGTCGGAGAAGGTGTAGAGCTGCTCCAGGAAGACGTCGCGCACGCCGGTCTCCTCGGCCAGCTTGCGGACGGCGGCGGCCTGCAGCGACTCGTTGGTGATCAACGCTCCGCCGGGGATCGCCCAGGCGCCCTCGTCGGGCGGGGCGGAGCGCTGGATGAGCAGCACCCGCAACTCCCCCTCGACGACGGTGAGGATCACGACCAGCACGGCCACGTCGAGCCGCGGGGGGCCGGGTCGGGCGCGGGGCATGGGGCTACCCGCCGCCCGCGACGGCCCGCTCGGGAACCCCGGCGAGCTCGCCTTGCAGCGACCAGGCGCCGGTGCGCGTGATCCGCACGTCGAACAGGGCGCCGAGCGGGATGCGCCCGGCCGGCGCGTCGAAGTGGACCAGCTTGGCGCCGCGCGTGCGGCCGGTCAGCCGTTCCAGCGGCGGTCCGCCGGCGGCCTCCGCCGCGCCCGGCTTGCGCTCCTCGACGAGCACCTCCACGTCGCGGCCCCAGTAGGCCCCGTTGATCTCCAGGCTGATGCGCCGCTGCAACTCCTCAATGGCGTGCAGGCGCTCTTTCTTGACCGCCTCCGGCACGTCGTCGGGCTGCTTGCGGTCGGCGTAGGTGCCGGCGCGGGGGCTGTAGGCGGCGACGTGCACCTTGTCGAAGCGCAGCCGATCGAGCACGGCCAGCGTGTTCCCGAACGCCGCCTCCGACTCGCCGGGGAAGCCGACGATCACGTCGGTGCTGATGCCGACCTCCGGCATCAGTTCGCGCACCTTCGCCACCCGCTCCTCGAACGTGGCGACGTCGTAGCCGCGGCGCATCGCCGTCAGGACGCCGTCGTCGCCCGACTGCACGGGCAGCGAGAACGACTCGCAGACCTTGGGCAGCGCCGCCATGCCCGACAGGATGCGGTCGGTCATGTCGGGCGGGTACGAGGTGAGCGCGCGGATGCGCAGCAGGCCCGGGATCTCGTGCATCGCGCCCATGAGGTCGGACAGGTCGGCGTGCGCGGTGGCCGGGTCGGCGGGCGGCTGATCCTTGCCGTAGGCCTCGACGGTCTGGCCCAGCAGCGTGACCTCGCGGACGCCCCGCGCGACGTGCGCCTCCACCTCGCGCACGACCTCGCCGATGGGGCGGCTGCGCTCGCGTCCGCGGCGCAGCGGCACGATGCAGTAGGTGCAGAATTTGTCGCAGCCCTCGATGACGGGCACGTAGGCGGTGACCGCGGCCGGCGCGTCGGGCAGCCCACTATCCGGTAGAACCGCGGGCCAGAACTCGCCGCCGAGGTCATCCGCGCCCAGCGCGTCGTCCGGCAGGTCGAGCACCCGGATCACGTCGTCGAAGCGCTGCGGCTGGGCGAAGGCGTCGACGTAGGGGAAGCGCGCCCGCAGGGCGTCGTGGCGGGGCCCGACCATGCAGCCCATGACGGCGATCTTGAGGTCGGCATTGCGCTGCTTGAGCGGGCGCAGGTTGGCGAGCTTGGCGGCCGCCCGGTCCTCGGCGTTCTGCCGCACGGCGCAGGTGTTGACCACGATCAGGTCGGCGTCGGGGGCGCGGTCGGTGGGCTGCCAGCCCAGCCGCCGCAGGCCGGCCCCGAGGCGGGCGCTGTCGGCGACGTTCACCTGACAGCCGACGGTCCAGATGTGGTAGGTCTTCATCGTCGTTCGGGGGATCGCCGCGTCGGGGATCGGTTGCGGGGGTTGATGGGCCGGGCTGGCGGAGGGTGAGGGATTCGAACCCTCGATCGAGTTTCCCCGAAACCCGCTTAGCAGGCGGGCGCACTAGGCCTCTATGCGAACCCTCCACGGGCGATGTTATCAGCCGCCCCGGCCGGCCGGGATGCACCACGACACGCGGCGGCGCCGGTCGCGCCCCTACCATTGGCGGCGCCCGCACCCGTCCGGCGCACGCGCCGGGCGGTCGGCCGAGGAGGAGCGCGATGGCGCGAGCCGTGCTTCTGGCGCCCATGCTGCTGGCGCTGCTGCTCGCCGCGGCCTGCGGCGGCGACGACGACCCCGCTGACGCCGGGGACGCCGGCAGCCGCCAGGGCGAGCGCCGCTCCGACGCGACGATCTTCACCTGGGAATCGAGCGACGGCGTCGAGATCGAGGCGGAGCTGCGCCGGGGCGGCCCCGACTGGGTGCTGCTGGGGCACCAGTTCACCGGCAGCCGCCGCGACTGGGACCAGATGGTCGAGGGCTTCGCGGAGCGCGGCTACACGGTGCTGACCTGGGACTTCCGCTGCCACGGCGAGTCGGGCTGCAACACGGTGGACGGCTCGAAGCGCGAGGCCACGCAGGACATCTGGCGCGAGTGGGAGGCGGCGCTCGACTACGCCGTCGCCAACGGGGCGCGCCGCATCCACGCGGGCGGCGCCAGCATGGGCGGCACGGCCCTGATCCAAGTCGCCGCCGGGCGGGACGACATCGCCACGATCTTCGCCATCTCCAGCCCCAACCGCTTCCAGGGCCTCGACGCGCTGGAGCGCTACGACCAGGTCACGGTGCCCATGCTGTTCATCGTGGGGGAGGGCGACAAGGCCGCGCCCGACTTCTCGCAGCGCTACTTCGATCGGGCCGCGGGGCCGGCGCGGCTCAACATCCTCAACACGGAGCTGCACGGCGCCACGCTGGCCAAGGACGGCGTCTGGGGCCGCCTCGTGCAGCCCATGCTCTACGAGTTCGTGGCCGATCCCGAGGGATACATCGCGGCCGGGGGCGTCAACAACCTGACGGCCGCCCCCGCGCCCGATGAGCCGCAGGCGTCGCCCGAGGAGCAAAGCGCGGCGCAGGCCGAGGCGGAGGAGTCCCCCGCCGACGAGCCGGCCGAGGATCCCGCCGACGGCGCCGCGGAGCCGGCCGACGCCCTACCGGAGGCGGCCCCCACCTCCACCGGGCCGCCGCCCTCCGGCTACGCCCTGGCGCTGATCGCGCCCGGCGACGGCGGCGACGTCGTCGTCGTGACCGACCCCTTCCGGGTCGAGGACTTCCTCATCACGCGGCAGTTCGAGGGCCGGGTGGACGAGATCACCTGGCTGGCGACCCGCGCCGGCGTCCTGGTGGGGCTGCGGGACCGGATCGTCGCCCTCGACCTGACCACCGACCCGCCCGTCGAGACGACCATGGCGTTCGACTTCCTGCCCGATGGCATCGCGCCCGACTTCTTCAACATGGGGCTGTCGAGGGACGGCATCGTGCTGTCGTTCGCGGTCGTGCCGGCCGGCGACGAGGAGGCGCCGTCGACGCCGGCGCTGGTCAACCTGCTCGGCCCGACGCTGCAGGCGCCCTTCGCCGGCGCGCGCGGCGGCACGCCCCGCGGGACGGGCGTGCAGTCGCCCGACAACCGGGTCATCCTGGCGCAGGAGGAGGGCGCGATGCTCCTGCTCGCCCCGGCCGGCTTCGAGGTCGAGGCGCGCTACCCCGCCCCCGAGATCGAGGCCGCCGACGAACTCTGCCTGGACGGCGCCTGCATGGCGCTGGAGTACTCCACCGACTTCCCGCACGAGTTTGACTTCATCCGGGCCTCGACGACCGGCGCGTTCTGGGTCGCCTACACCAACAAGATCTACGTCGGCCTGCCGGACGAGACGGAACTGCAGGAGTGGGTGACGCTGCCCGGCATCCCCACCGACATCGCGGTCTCGCCGCGGGGCGACCGGATCGCCTGGGTCGATTCCGGGCCGCCGGAGGGGTCGAACCGGCTGCTCGTCAGCGACACGCTCAGCGCGGAGACGCTCGTGCTGCTGGAGGATCCGGACCTGGTCTTCTTCGACCTGCAGTGGTCGAGCGATGCGCGCTACCTCGCGCTGAGCTCGCTCAACCGGGAGGAGCGCGCCATCGGCGTGCTCGTCATCGACGTGGTCAGCGGCGAGGTGTTCCCCATCGGCGTGGGCTGCTGCGCCGTCTGGGCGCCCTTCATCAGCGAGTCCTGACGGGCGGCGCTAGGTCTTGAGCAGGCCCTGCTCGCGCAGCACGCGCTGCATCGTCAGGCCGATGTCGGCGGGGCTGCGGCTGATGGTCGCGCCCGCGCCCGAGAGCGCCTCGAGCTTGGCGGCGGCCGTGCCGCTGCGCCCCTCGATGATCGCGCCGGCGTGGCCCATGCGGCGTCCGGGCGGCGCCGTCGCGCCCGCCACGAAGGCGACCACCGGCTTGGTCATGTGCTGTTCGATGTAGGCCGCCGAGGCCTGCTCGGCGGTGCCGCCGACCTCGCCGATCAGCACCACCGCGTCGGTGGCGCGGTCGCGGTTGAACATCTCCAGCGCCTCGGCCTGGGAGGTGCCGATGATCGGGTCGCCGCCCACGCCGACGCAGCTCGACTGGCCGATGCCGAGCCGGGTCAGCTGGTCGACGGCCTCGTAGACGAGCGTGCCGGAGCGCGAGACGACGCCCACGCGGCCGGGCTGGAAGACGGCCGTCGGCATGATGCCCACGCGGCATTTGGCGGAGGGCGTGATGAGGCCCGGGCAGTTGGGGCCGATCAGGCGGCTCTTGCTGTGCGCCAGGGCGGCGCGCACGCGCACCATGTCGTGCACCGGCACGCCCTCGGTGATGCAGACGATCAGCCGCACGCCGACGGCGACGTTCTCCAGGATCGCGTCGGCCGCGCCGGGGGCCGGCACGAAGATGATGCTGACGTTGGGCTGGGCCGCGGCGACCGCCTCCTCGGCGGTGTCGAAGACCGGGAAGCCCTCGAAGTCGGCGCCGCCGCGGAACGACGGGTGCACGCCCGCCACGACGGTCGTGCCGTAGGCCAGCGAGCGCCGGATCTGATTCTGCCCCTCGGTGCCCAGGCCCTGCACCATCAGCCGCGTGGACCGGCCGACGAGCACGCTCATTGCGATCCCTCACTCATCTCCGGCCCCGCGCTAGCCGGCGGCCTCGACCGCCATGCGGGCGGCCGTGCCCAGGTCGTCGGCCAGCAGGAACTCCAGGCCCGAGGCCTCGATGATGCGCCGCCCCTCCTCGACGTTGGAGCCGTTCAGCCGCGCCACGATGGGGTGCGCGATGCCGTGCTTGTTCACCGCCGAGACCAGCCCCTCGGCGACGACGTCGACGCGGGCCATGCCGCCGAAGATGTTGATCAGGATCGCCCGCACGCTGGGGTCGAGGTTGATGATGTGCAGCGCGTCCTCGACCAGCTGGACGCGGTTCACCGTGCCGATGTCGAGGAAGTTGGCCGGTTCGCCGCCGGCCAGCATGATCGTGTCCATCGTCGCCATGGCCAGGCCGGCCCCGTTGACCATGCAGCCGATGTTGCCGTCGAGCTTGACGTAGGAGCCGATGCCGGCCTCCTCGGCCATGATCTCCATTGCGTTCTCCTCCGACTTGTCGCGCAGGCTCGCGACGGGCTGCCGGAAGGCGGCGTTGTCGTCGATGCTGACCTTGGCGTCGACGGCCAGGACGCGGTGGTCGTCGGTGACCACGAAGGGGTTGATCTCGGCCAGCGAGGCGTCGGCGGCGAGGAACGCGCGGTACAGCCCGGCGAAGAGCGCGCCGGCCCGCATGACGACCGGCTTGGGCATGCCCAACTGCTTCGCGAGTTGGCGGCCGCGGTAGGCCGGGAAGCCGGCCTCGGGGTCGATGGGGACGCGCACGATCGCCTCGGGGGTGCGCTCGGCGACCTCCTCGATGGCCTGGCCGCCCTCGGTCGAGACGATCATCACCGGCGTGCCCAGTGCGCTGTCGATCAGCACGGCGGCGTAGTACTCGTCCGCGATGGCCGACTGCTCCTCGATCAGCAGCCGCTGCACTTGCTTGCCCTCGGGCCCGGTCTGATGCGTGACCAGGAACTTGCCCAGGATCTTGGCCGCCTCGGCCTGGGCGCGGGCGGCGCTGGGCGCCAGCCGCACGCCGCCGACGCGGCGGCCCACGACGGCGCCCTCGGTCGCGGCGGGGTCGGCCTCCAGCCGCCGGTACATGGCGGCCGTGCGCGCCTGCGTCGCGACGAGGCGGCCCTTGCCGCGTCCGCCGGCGTGGATCTGGGCCTTCACGACGACCTTGCCGCCCAGTTCGGCGGCGGCCTTGCCCGCCTCCGCCGCCGTCGTCACGGCGACGCCCTTCGGCACCGGCACGCCGTGCGCCGCGAGGATGCGCTTGGCCTGATACTCGTGGATCTTCATGACCGGGCGACCCCTCGGCCGGGCCTGCGCTTCGCGTCGCGGGCAGGCGCGGCGAGCCTCCCGGACGATACCCGCGGCTCGGGGTAGTCACAACCGGCGCGGGATCCGCTGGCCGCGCCGCCGGGCGGCTGGAATACTGCGACGGCCGCCGGGCCGCTTCGCCTCCCGTTCCGGGCCCGCTCCGCGCGAGGACTCGCCATGGACGCAGCCTCTCGCCCGCCCGCCCGCCTCAGCCGTCGCGCGCTGCTGCGGCGCGGGGGCGTCCTGGCCATCGGCGCGACGGGGCTGGCGCTCGTCGGCTGCGGCGACGACTCGGACCTGCCCGCCCCGCCGGCCGTCGAGGAGGCGCCGGAGGAGCAGACCGCCGCGACGGCCGCCGCGGCCCCGGCGCCGGCCGAGCAGGCGGAGCGGAGCGACGCCCCGGCCGAAGCGGAGGCGGCCGATCAGTCCCAGGCGTCCGCGGAGCAGGCCGAGCCCGACGACGGGCCTGAGACAGCCACGGAGCAGTCGGACGAACCGGCCGAGGAAGCGGCCGTCGTGCAAGCCGAGGAGCCGCCCGCCCCGATCATCCCCGACCCCGCCCGGCGCATGCTGATGCCCGACCGCGTCTGCGCCGACTGCACGCTGGAGGATCCCGCCTTCGAGCCGCTGCCCAACACGCGCGCGTTCTTCGGCTACGCCGACGGCGCCGCCTACCGCATCGAGGTTCCCAACGAGTGGAACGGCACGCTGCTGCTCTTCGCGCGCGGTGTCGGCGGCCTCAACGACGCCGGCACCGGCTTCACGACCCACATCGATTTCGGCGGCTTCGCGCCCGGGCGCGAACTGCTGACCTCCTTCGGCGTGGCCTGGGCGGCGAGCACCTACGCCGCCACCGGCTACGCCCCGGCGCGCGGCGTCGACGACCTGCTCACGGTGAAGGAGATCGCGGAGGCGGAGGTCGGCCCGGCGCAGTGGACCTACTGCGTGGGCGCCTCGATGGGCGGCGGCACGGCGCAACTGATGGCGCAGGAGTTCCCCGAGGAGATCGACGGCGCGCTGGCGCTCTGCGGGGCGCTCTCGAACGTGGAGGTCGTGGACTACCTCGCCGGTTGGCACTCGGTCGCCCACTGGCTGATCGGCGAGGATCCCTCGGCGACCGACGCGGCCGGCCTGATCGACTGGGCGACGGCGCTCGGCTCCGTCGACGATGGCGGCCTCCATCTGACCCCCCGGGGCGAGCAGTTCGCGGCCGTGATCGAGGAGTTGAGCGGCGGCCCGCGCTGGGGCTTCCGCGAGGGGCTCGCGCGGCAGTGGCAGACCAACTTCGCGCTGGGCACGCTCTACGTGCCGGAACTCGTGGCCCAGGCGCCGCTCCCCGCCGGGGCGGTCCTGCCGCACGACGGCTCGCTCCTGGCCTTCGACACGCGCGACGTCGTCTACGGCGCGCACCCCGAGGCCGGCGTCGACGTCGACCGGCTGAACGAGGAAGTGATCCGCTTCCAGCCGCCGCCCGGCCTGCGCGACGACCCGGCGCTGGGCGTCGCCAGCGGCGTCCTCGGCGCGCCGCTGCTCACCGTCAAGACGAGCGGCGACCTCTGGACGCCGATCTCGCTCGACCGCTCCTACGCGCGCAAGGTGCAGGCGGCCGGCTCCGGCGACTTCCTGGTGCAGCGCGCCGTGCGTCGCGCCGGACACTGCAACTTCACCGAGCAGGACGAGGTCCTGCGCGCCCTCCTCGACCTCACGCGCTGGGTGACGGAGGGGGTCCGGCCCGAGGGCGAGGATCTCACCGGCGACGACTTGAGCGGGGCCGGCGTCCGCTTCACCTCGCCCTTCGACGCCGACGACCCGCTGGCGCCCGCCGCCTGGTCGCTGCCGCGGCGACGGCTGATCGCCTAGCGCCGCTGGCGCGCGGCGAAGTCGCGCATCCGCTCGGCCCAGAACTCGGCCACCCGTTCGTGATCGGCCGTGGCGTCCCGGTCGCGGCGGCGCGGGCGGGGGCCCAGCCGCCAGCCGATGCTGAGCGCCAGCGCCAGCGCGAACGCCGACCAGGCCCAGCCGCTGCCGCCGTCGTTGGCGTCGTGAAAGCCGATCGCGTCGGCGGCCAGCAGACCGGTCAGGATCGCGAGCGTCGTGGCGATGGGCTCGAAGTCGCGCAGCTGCAGGTGGATCGCGCCGTCGCGCAGTCGCACGCCGGGGACGCGCCCGCTTGGCCGGTTGCGGAAGCTGCCCTGGAAGAACGAATCGCGCGCGACCAGCGCCAGCGCCCCCACGAATGGCAGCCAGGCGATGAGGCGGGGCTCGCCGCCGTCGCCGCTGTACGCGATCGCGCCGGTCACGAAGAGGCCGAGCAGGGCCGCCGTCGCGGCGGCCGGGCCGAGCGTGATTGCCATGCGCCGATGCTAGCTGGCGCCGCGCGTCGGGGCGCGCGGGCCGCGTAGGCTGTCGCCATGCCGCCCGAGCCCGATCCCGCGCCCGCGTCTCGTGACGAGGCGGCCGCCCGCCGCCGCCGGCGACGGGCCGCTCGTCCCCCGCGCGACATCCTCGCCACGAGTTCGATCAACAACCGCTTCTGGCTCACGCTGGCGCCGATCGCCGCCTTCCTGCTCGTCGACCGGCTGGCCGACACCCGCTGGGCCATCGCGGCCGGCGTGGCCGCCGCGGTCATCGTCTTCTGGCGCACCCGCCGCAGCGGCCTGATCGGCTATCTGGCGGTGGGCGGGATCGTGATCGTCGGCGGGGCGGGCGTGGTGGGGATCATCGTCGACAGCGACAAGGCGTTCTTCGCCAGCGACGCGATCGGCGACATCCTCTGGACCGCCGCCTTCCTGATCAGCATCCTGCTGGGGCGCCCGCTGATGGGCCTCCTCGTGCGGGAGATCTTCCCCGGCATCCGCGATTGGGTGCCGGAGGGGCATCGGGTGTTCGTGGCGCTCAGCCTGGCCTGGGCGGCGCAGAACGTCGCGACGGCCGTGATCCGCATCGTCCTGCTCGACGCGCTGAGCACGGAGGCCTACTTGCTGTGGAGCCGCGTCGCGACCTGGCCGCTGACGATCGGGCTGTTCGCGCTGTCCTACTACTTCATCGCGCGGGCGGTCCGGCAGGAGGCGGAGCGCCGGGCCGCGGCCGACCTCGCCGCGGATCCCGAAGGCGACGAGGACGGTACACTGCCCGCATGACGACCCACCCCGCCTCGACCGATGCCCTTCCCCTCGCCGATGCCGCCGCGGCCCTGCGCCACGACCCGGCCGAGATCGAGCGCCTGATCGCCGCCGCGGTCTACGAGGCCGAGACGCCCACCGCCGATCGCTGCGTGCTGCCCGGCGCGCCCCTGGCGGTGCAGATCCGGCTGGGCGATCGGCTGCTGACCGCCGTGCGGGAGTCGGAGCGCTCGGATGACTGGCGCCTGATCGTGCCCGCCTGAGCGCCGGTGCCGACGCATCCCCCGCCGGCGCCGATCCCCGCCCTGCGCGCGGCGCTGTTCGACCTCGACGGCACCCTGGCCGACTCCGACCCGTTGATCGCGGCGGCCGTCGTCGAAAGTTGCGCCCACTACGGCTACCGCCTCACGGCGGAGGAGGTGCTGCCGCACATCGGGCCGCCGATGGTCGTGATGCTGCAGCAGATGCTGTCGATCGGGCCCGAGTGGGCGGAGACGATCACCGGCGACTACCTGGAGCGGTACCGCGATCGGTTCATGCCGCGGACGCCGCCGCTGCCGGGCGCGGAGGCGCTGCTCGACGGCCTGCACGCGCGCGGCGTGCCGATGGCGGTCGTGACCAACAAGTACGAGGACGCCGGCCGGGCGCTGGTGCGCAGGCTGGGCTGGGAGCGGCGCTTCGGCGTCGTGGTCGGGCACGACACGACGGGCCGGGGCAAGCCCGCGCCCGAGCCCGTCCTGCACGCCCTGGGGGCGCTCGGCGCCGCGCCGAATGAGGCCGCCCTCGTCGGCGACTCGCCGGCCGACATGGGCGCGGGGCGGGCGGCTGGACTGCGGGCCGTCATCGGACTGGCGGGCCGCAACAGCGCCGCCGCGCTCGGCGAGGCCGGGGCCACCCACGTCGTCGGGGATCTGGACGCCGTCGCGGCCCTCCTCGCAGAGGCGCGGGGAGCCTAGCCCGCCCGGATGCGCTTCGGCGCAAGCGCGCCCCTCACTGGAAGCGCTCAATCCCGACGATCGCCACCACAAGGGGGGCGCAACAACCGAGCATGATCACGGCGCAGTCGCACGCCGTGGCGGGGCTGCAGCGGCAGTTCTTCAGGCAGGAGATGCAACGCTTCATTGAGTGCTCCTTTCGGACGAGCCGGCCAGCCTAGCAGGAGCGACCGCGCCAGGCGCAACAAGGCTTGACAGCGTTGCGGCCCTCGCCGCCGGTGCGCGGGGGGTAGTCTGCGCGCATGCCGTCGTTCGCGCGTCCGCTGCGCCTGGCCGACACGGTCGCCGGCCTGCGCGCCGGCCGGATCGATCTCGAGGCCCACGTCGAGGCCGCCTTGGCGCGGGTCGAGGAGACGCAGCCCGTCGTGCGCGCCTTCGTGCCCGAG
>JAPOXB010000180.1 GCA_026707335.1 Chloroflexota bacterium | reverse complement strand
CCGGCCGCCACCGTCATGCTCTCCGACCTCGGCGCGGACGTGATCAAGGTCGAGCCGCCCGGCGGCGGTGACCTCGGCCGCAGCCTCGGCCTCGAGGCCGACGGCTGGTGCTCGTACTTCGAAGCGCACAACCGCAACAAACGCTCCATGACGCTCAACCTCAAGGCACCGCGGAGTCTTGACATCCTGCAAAAGTTGATCCCCGAAATCGATGTCGTAGTGGATAATTTCCGGCCCGGCGTATCGGCGCGGTTGGGGATCGACTTGGAATCGCTGCGTCCGTATAACCCCATGATCATCACCGCCAGCGGCACGGGTTACGGCGAACGCGGGCCCATCGCGCAGGAGCCGTCTTTCGATATCAACGGCATGGCCATGGGCGGCATCATGTATTCGCAGGGCGGCGGCCCCGACCGGCCGCCGGAGACCGTGCAACTCGGCTTCGCCGATCAGGTCGGCGCGATGAGTCTCGCCCTCGCCATCGTCTCCGCTATCGTCGCCCGCGACCGCCAGGGCGTCGGGCAGCACGTCGAGTCGTCGCTGCTGGGCGCGCAGATCAGCCTGCAGACGTGGTACATCACCGACTTCCTGCGCCGCGGCGAGCAGGGCCCCACGCCGCAACGCCGGATGCCCATCTTCAACTACTACCGCGCCGCCGACGACCGCTACCTCACCATCGCCATCCTGGACCCGCGCTGGTTCCGCCCGCTCTGCGAGGTCCTGGGCCGCCCCCACCTGGCCGACGACCCCCGCTTCACCGACCCGTTCGCGCGCCAGGAAGCGCGCGACGTGCTCATGGCGGAGCTGGACGCCGTCTTCGCCGAGCGCCCCCGCGACGAGTGGCTGCAGGTGCTGCGCGAGGCCGGTATCCCGGTCGCGCCCGTGCACGACTACGCCGCCGTGACCGAAGACCCGCAGGTGCTCGCCAACGAGTACATCACGACGCTGGAGCATCCGTCGCTGGGCACGGTCGGTGTGACCGGCACGCCGATCAAGATGTCGGAGACGCCGACCGGGCCGCGCGCCACCGCCCCGGAACTCGGCCTGCACACCGAGGAGATCCTGCTCGGCCTCGGTTACGACTGGGACGACATCGCCGCGCTCAAGGACCAGGGCGTGATCTGAGCCGCCATTCCTGTAACGGCGGTTGCGTATCGACCGCCCGCCTTCGTCAACACCGTGGTATATTCTCGCGGCAGTGAAACGACCGGCGCGACTCCTCCCCCCTTGGCGTACGCCGCGCCGGGCAAACGCAGAAACGGATGTTGCCACAATGAGCGATACGCAATCCGAACCGGCCGCCGCGGCCAAGGCCCGGCAGCCCGCATACGTCAGCTACCCGATGTTCGAGGCCTGCCTCGACTGGCTGGGCGGTATGGACCCCGTCCCCGCCCAGATCGACCGCGCGCAGTGGAGCGCACGCTTCGGCGGCGCCAGCGGCGCCCAGCTGTTGGTCGGGCTGCGCTCGCTGGGCCTGCTCGAGGGCGGCGCGCCGACAGCCGCCCTCGTCGACCTGGCCAAGGCCTCCGGCGACGCCCGCCGGGAGCAGCTGCGCGCCGTCCTGCGCGCCGCCTACGGCGACGCCCTCGTCGACAACCTGGGCGGCATGAGCCTCGCATCGGTCGAGGAGGCGATCCGCGCGCTGGGCACGACCGACGCCACCCATCGCCGCGCGCTGCCCTTCTTCATCAACGCCGCCAAGGCCGCCGGCATCGAGATGCAGGACGAAGTCTCGAAGCGCGCCCGCAAGCGGCGCAGCGACGCGGGCGTGAAGCGGGCCGGGAAGAAGGCCGCGAAGAAAGCCGCCAAGAAGCGCGCCCCCGCGGCCAAGCGCGGCCGCAAGCGCCGGGCTCGCAAGACGCCTGCCGCCGCCGCGCCCCCGCCCCCGCCGCCCCCGCCCGCCCCGGAGCCGCCCGCCGCGCCCGCCGCACCGAAGGACTACGGGGTCGTCAACGCCATCGTGAGCCGGCTGCCGGCCGACGGCGTCTGGACGACCGAGGCCCGCGCCCAGTGGCTGGCCGCCCTGACGGCCGTGCTCGACCTCGAGGTGACCGTCTCGGAGGGCTGAGCGCGGGGCGCCCGTTTGACCCTGCCCCGGCGCCCCGGGAGGATCGGGGGGCATGGCTCGCACCACCCGCCTGAAGCGACGTCTGGTCCGGCGCCCCGACCCCGCGGCGGCCGGGCGGGCGACGCTGCCCTGGCGCAAGCGCTACCGGCTGCTGGTGCAACTGGGCGCGCTGGCCAGCCTGGCCGTCGTGCTGGTGGCCGTCGTGCTGCTGTTCCCCCGCACCGACGAGGGCCCGACCGCGCGCGAGGAGCGCGCGCTGGCCGAACTGCCGCTCGCGCAGACCATCGACGTCGCGCCGGCCGACCTGCCCGCCAACTGGGGCCCGACGGGGCTGGGCTTCGGCCTCTGGGGCAACCTGCGGGGCGGCAACCTCGGCGCGGCCACGGCCTTCGCCGACTCCCCCTCGGGCGGCGGCTACGGCTGGGCCTCCCGCGACCCCGGCGCCCGCTACCTCGACATCAGCAGCGGCATCATCATCGGTGAGGACGAGGCCCAGGCCGCCGCCGCCCTCGCCCGCCTGCGCGAGGCCACCCCCGCCGAGACCGCCGCCTACGTCGAGCCCACCCACCACGAGGTGCTCGGCATGACCGTCCTGCCCGGCGGCGACGCACGCACCTTCGCCTTCGCCCTCGAATTCCGCCGCAACACCGTCGAGAGCACGATGGTCGTCCACTGGCGGCAGGTGGGCCGCTCGCTCATCTTCGCCGCGCAGATCGGCGCCCGCGCCGCCGGCCCCATCCCCTGGGAGCCCGACCTGGCCGCCTGGCTCGACGACCTCACGGCAGCCGTCGAGGCGGCCTCGGCCGGGCCCTAGGGCAGCGGCACGACCAGGTCCGTATCCGCCGAGGTGACCACCCAGAAGGCGGCGCCGCGGGCGATGGGGATGTCGGCGCGCAGCCGCGGCGGCAAGGTGCGGCTGTCGAGGCGCCAGCCGTTGACGCGATCCCAGACCCAGATGCGCAGGATCGCCGGGTTGCCCGCGATGATGGCGTGGGAACTGGTGGGCGTGCCGAACCAGCCGACCATGGAGAAGCCGGCCGGCAGCGGGACCAACGCCTGGTTGAGGTGATCGTTGTCGGTGATGGTGACGTCGAGCGTGACGGTGGCGAAGGTGTCGAGGCCGCCGCCGGTGGCGATGTGGTGGATGTGGTGGACGTGCTCGCCTTCGTCGAGGTCGTCATCGATCGCCTCGACCAGCACGGTGCGCGGTTGCGCCCAGTCGTCGGTGCGGAAGACGACCCTGACGGGGCTGACGCGCAGGTCGTCCTCGGCCTGGATGGAGACGGTGACGGGCGCGGCCGGGCGCCGGCGCAGGGCGACGGTGTAGGTGTCGTGGCCGCCGTCCTCGGCGACGGCCGTGCCGCCGTCCGACTCCGTGATCCGCACCGCCGGTGAGTGCTCGTCGGCGATGGAGACGGTGAGTTCGACCGGCACGGCTTTGCGCGTGACGCCCTCCAGGGTGAAGGTCAGGACGCCGGTGTGATCGCCTTCGGGCTCGTCGTCCGCGACGGCGAAGACGGCGAACTCGACCAGGCTGTTCCAGTTGGAGGAGTCGAAGCGGAACTCCGAGCCGGAGACCCGGAGTTGGTCGTCCGGGGTGACGGTCACGGTCGCCTCGCCGTCGGGGTCCGCGCTGAGGCGCAGGGAGACGAAGTCGGGGCGGCCGCCCTCGATCAACTCCGTGCTGCCGCCGGAGTGGGTCACGAAGATCAAGAACTGGTTGTCGCCGATGATGCTGACGGACAGCGGGTGGTTGCCGGAGCCGGTGTAGCCGCCCCCCGTGGGGGTATGGTCGATGACGACGTCGCGGGTGACGGCGCGGCGCGGATCGTCGAGGGCCCTCAGCGTGACCCGCTTGGGGGTGGCGTAGTCGGCGCCGGAGAAGCGCAGCGTGTGGGGCGAGACGTTGATGGAGCCGCCGCCGGAGATGGAGACCGTGACGGGGCCGGTGGGGCGCGCGCTCAACGCGACGGTGTAGATCGCCGCGCTGCCGCGCTCCGAGAGGCGGAGCCCGGCGACGCCCCCGAACGTGAGGCTGGGCACGACGTACGTGAAGGCGTCCACGCCGGTGTCGGCGCTGACGCCGTCGGGGCTGGTGACGACGATGTCGACGAGGCCGGCCCGCGGGACGGTCGGCACCGTGGCCTCGATCGCGCGGTCGTTGAGGACGGTGAAATCGGCCCGGCGCCGGTCGAACGTGACGGAGGTCGCGCCGGTGAAGTGCTCGCCGGCGATGGTGACCACGGTTCCCGCCAGGCCCGTGCCGGGCGTGACGCCGGTGACGACGGGCGGCCCGACCGCCCCCACGGCGGCGGGCGAGAGCGCCGCGCCGGTCAGGACGGCGCCGATGAGGAGGAGCAACGCACGCCAGCGCATCGATCGGATCGCTTTCCCGCCGGCCCGGCGAGGCATGATCGCCCCGTCCTTCTCATTCTAGGGCCTGTTCACAACGGCGCGCGGGCATCGCGGATGAGGGCGAAGCCGGGGCGCCGGGGGGTCATGGGCCGCGAAATGCAAGATCTTTTTTTTTCTCCGGGCCCGCCCGGCGCCCGCGCGGGCGGCTGCGAGAAGAAAACCCCCATGTTCATTGGCGATCTTGCTCGGTCATGCTGGAGCATCGGGGGTCATGGGCTTGCACGGGCGCGCATTTGGGAGCATTGGGGAGCACGAACCTGCACGCACTTTCACGCACTTTCACGATCTTTCACGGGCTCAGGCGAGTCCGCGGGGGGCGCGCCGGGCCGGTGTCAGAACACGCGATATGCGTTCCATGAACAAAATATAGCGGATGGCGCGAGGGAAGGCAAGCGGCGCTCCGGCACTCGCGTCGTGTGTGTACAGGCGGGAACTCTCTACCCGCTGCCGACGATCGCCACCACCGCCAGCACGATGCCGACCAGCACCGCCACCATCGTCACCGCGCTGATGATCGCCAAGTGCCGCATCCGCCGCTCGACCCGCCGCACCGCGTCCGCGACGACTTCACTCACTGGTCTTCTTCCTTCGGATGGCCGTAGAGATAGTGCTTGTAGTTCTCGGCGCTATCGGCGGGGATGTCGTCCCAGGTATCCGGGGGGACGGAGGCGCGCAGCCGCTCGAACATCTCCGGCAACGACTCGTCGATGATCGTCAGGGTGACGATGACGCCCTCCTCGAGGTCGAGCGGCTCCAGCGGCGTGAGCACACCGTTCGAATAGCGGGCCCTGAAGTTCTTGATCATGGCCGGCCTCCCCGCAGGCGTCGTGCCCCTTCATCCTAGCGGGGATGCCCCGGGCGCGGCGATCGCCGGCCGCGACCGGGCCCTCGCCCGTGGCGACGCCGCGGAGCCGCCGGTCGGGTAGACTAGTGTGACTCACCCGGGCGCCCGGTCCCCGGACGAAGCAAGGCAGGACGGCATGGTCACCGCCGCCAAGATCGACCCCAAGTCGCCCGTCTTCGCGCCGCGGTACTGGTACGCCGAAGCGGAGCGGCTGGCCGGCGTCTCCCGCGGGACCGCGAAGCGGTGGCTGAAGGGCTACCACCACCGCGGGCCGGATGGCGAGCCGCGGTTCCGTGCGCCCTTGATCCGGCGGGAACACCCGGACTCGGACGTCTCGTTCGCCGACCTGGTCGAAATCGCGGCGCTCAAGCGCTGGCGAGATCTGCGATGGCCCCCTCCCACGATCCGGAAGGTCGCCGAGGGATGTCGTCGGATCTCCGGGGTCGAGCGGCCGCTGATCACGGAGCGCTTCCAGCGCGAGGCCGGGGACGTCTTCGCGAGTGAGGTCGCCCACTTCGCCGATCTGTCCCCCCGGCAGGGCAAGCAGGCGTGGGAGACGATGCGGGCCTTTCTGGACACCTTGGACTACGAGGACGACTTCGTTTCGGCGTGGTGGCCCCGTGGCAAGGATGTTCCGGTCGCCATCGATCCCGACTACGGATTCGGGCTGCCGGTGGTGGTGTGCTCGGGGCTGTGCACTCTTCTGCGCACCGAGTTCGTGCTGGAGCAGTTCCGCGCCGGCGAGACGGCGGCGGCGATCGCGGAGGATTACCGCCTTCCCCTGCGGTCGATCACCGCGGCGATCGACTTCGAGGCGTCGCTGTCTCCCGAGCCCGCATGATCCTGATCCACGCGACAAGCGACCCGGAGGCGCACCCATGGCCCAAGACGCGATCAGCCGAGCGGAGTTGGACGCCGACCAAGCGCGCCAGGAGACGACGTTCACCGGTCAGGTCTACCAAGTGGCGACCGAACTGCGGAACGAGATGCACGAGATGCAAGCCAGCCTGCGGAGAGAGATGCACCAGATCCAGGACGCCCAGGCGCGTCAGGAGAGGACGTCCAGCGGGGCGCACGGTCCGGGGACCGACGAGTCCGAGAAGGCGTGGCGCCGGATGCAGCAGCGCATGCTGTTCGTCGCCGTGCTGGCGACGGGGCTCATCATCGGCGCGATGCAGATCAGCTAGCCTCTCCACGTCCCCCCTCTCCATCCCCGATGGAGAGGGGGACAGGGGGTGAGGTTCGCGGCGTAAAACTCTAGTAAACCCGCGAAAAAGCGCTCTCCGGGCATTGCCCGCCTGCTCGGGGGGAGCCTATCTTTGCGGGGAATCATCCCTGGGGCCCGTGTGGGGCCCCCGCTGGGCGCGTGCCGCGTCCGCAATGCCCACCGGCGCAAACCACCGGGGACGACGACCAGGAAGGAGCTTGCTGCGACAGCTCACCAGGAACCGGACCATGCCGGCCGCCAACGGCCGGGCTCTCACAAGAGAGGGAGAACAGTTTTGAATCGCACATACATGCAGAAAGGGATTGGCGCGGCGCCGTTTGCGATCGTCGCGGCGCTGATCGTGGCCCTGACGGTGGGCTTCTGGGTTACCCAGCCGGCCCACGCCGCCGCTGGCGACGTGGTGATTGCCGTCGACGACGTCGATGTAGGGACCTTCATCGATCCCGGCGGGGCCGCCGATACCGCCAACAACCCCTTCGGGCCGGCGGGTCTCGCCCACGAGATCCGCGGTAGCACGACCAACCCGCTTGAGGCGGCCTACGGCAAGACCGCGGCCAACGCCTTCCGCGGCGCCAACGACCGCGGTGCCTGGGTCGAGGTCGCGGCGACCGTCCGGGACAGCGACACCGACGACACTTCTCGCCGCGACGGCGCCTTCACCATCCAGATCACCGTGAGCGGTGAGGCCAGTCTGTCGTCCAGTTCGACGCTCACCACGGCCACTTGCACCGCGCAGGGCGCAACGGACTCTGCCTGCGAGTTCGCGGTCTACGGCAGCGGCAACGCGGGCGACTTCACCATCGAGGGCGCGCCCGGCGCCGGCGACCTGCTGACCGCGGACGCGGTCAAGAAGGCCGGCAGCATCAACGGCCAGTGGGTCGGCCAGCCCACGCAGGCGACGGTCCTCACCGCAGGCCCGGCGGAGTCCGCGAAGACCGCCGACGTCGACGGCGACGCGACCACGCAGTTCGGTTCCATTAGCCCGGCGTCCTTCCTGAGCGGGACCCTGCCCGGCCTCGAATTGGGCGAGGTGGGATTCCTCTTCCAGCTCAGCGACGACGGCGGTCGCGTGGCCCTGAGCACGGAAACCGGAGCCGCCACCGCCAACGAAAACACCCGCAACGACCTGCGCGTGCGCGTCCTCACCGACGCGGGCGATCCGCTGACACTGGCGGCGGAGTTGTCCAACTCGGTGACGGGTGCGGCGGCTGGCGCGACGGTGTACGTGGACATCCGGCAGGAGGGCGGCCTGGGTGACGCCTACCCGGCCGTGGCCGCGATTTCGGAGACCCAGATGCAGGCCGGCGGCCTGATCGCCGTGGGCATCTCGCAGGAAGCTGGCGATCTCGGCGACGCGGCCCTCGGCCGCATCGTCCTCGACCTGGCCGGCGGCGGCTCGATCGAGCACGCCTTCGCCATCGCCGGGCACCCGGACGCGGACATGACGACCGTCAGCGGCCCGGGCACGCCGGTCAACCTGAAGCCCGGCGCGGAGCACACGCGCTCGGTCACGCTGCGCGACGCCAACGGCACGCCGATCTCGCTGCCTGCGAACGGCGCTGCCGACGCAGACGCCGCGACGGTTGCGGCCGAACTGTCTGCCCGCGGCGTGATCACGCCGGCGGAGACGGGCACCGACGGGAATGTCGACCTGCTGTTCAGCGTCGCCGACGCGAAGTCGGACAGCCCGGGCGTCTACGTGGTCACGATCACCGCGAACTCGGAGCGATTCGACGACTCGGATCCCCCTGTGCAGGTCGAAGGCTCGCGCGACGCGACCCTCGGCAGCCACGCCTTCGAGATCACGATCGACAATCTGGCCAACGCCGATCCGTTCAAGGAGACGGCCGACGCCGACGGCAACCCGCTTGAGGCGCGCGTCGCCGGCGCGATCACGGCCCTCTCGGTCACGAGCGTGACCAACCTGGCCGGCGACGAGATCCTGATGGCCGGCAGCGAGGTCACGGTCAACGCGTACGACCTGATCACGATCACGCTGACCGCGACCGAGAAGGACGGCGGCGCGCCGTACAACGGCAGCGAGGTCACCCCGCTGGCCGGCACCGGCTTCGTCGGCGCGGGTGACTCCGCGACGAACAACCCCCTGGAGACCGACGACGCCGGTGAGGTGACCGTCGACTTCCGGGCCGGCACGGCCTCGCAGAACCTCGGCTTCCGGGCCGGGAGCGTCGCGGCTCAGTTGCTCGTCCGCATCGTGACGCCGGGCGCCGAGGCTGACGAAGGCCCGAGCGTCTACAGCCTGGTCGGCAGCGCCGGCAGCACCTACGTGTCCTGGAACGGCGGCGACGCCTCGTCCTCGGTCTTCGAGAACGTGGCGGGCTTGGTGATCGTCTGGAAGTGGACCGGCTCCATGTGGGTCGGCTACACCTCCAGCCCGAGCGCTCCGGCCGCGACCAAGACCGTGTTCGGCCTGTCCGACGGGGACGTGCTCTACGTCGTCTCCAACGGGCCGGTCGACGTTGAGCTCGACTAGGCGAGCACAGCTGAGCGGGGCGCCTCACCAGGGGGCGCCCCGCTCTTCATCAGGAAGTTTCGGAAAGGAAGCCCCACATGATGAAAACAAGCTCGATGTGGCGCTGGCTGGCGGTGATGAGCGCGGCAGCGTTCGCGCTCGCCATGGTGGCCAGCGCCTTCGCGCAGGCGCCTCCGGCGCCGCCGCACCAGTTCATCGGCACCGGCGCGACGCTCGACGGCGCCGTCTCCGACGGCACCGTCACGGCGACCAACCAGGACGGCGAAGTCGTCGGCTCGGCCTCCATCGACATGGGGAACTGGGTCATCAACGTCGACTCGGCCGACGCCGACAGCGTGACGTTCAGCATCGACGGCTCGGAGCCGAGCGGCTCCTACGACGTCGAGGGCGCCGGCTTCACCGAGGTCAGCCTGGCGCTCGTCACCCCCGTGGCGGACGAAGAGGACGACATGGGCGACCCCGACGACATGGGTGACCCCGACGACATGGGTGACCCCGACGACATGGGTGACCCCGATGACATGGGTGACCCCGATGACGGCATGGGCGACGGCGACATGCCCGACGGCCTGCCCGACACCGGCAGCGGTGGTCTGGCCGGCGGCAGCAGCCTGCCCGCCCTCCCGCTGGCTCTCGCGATCAGCATCGCGGTGGCCCTGGGTGGCGTGCTGGCGGTGCGTCGCATCCGCGCCTAAGGCGTAAGCGGACGCTCAATCCGAGCGTGCGATCGGGGCGGGGCGGGGCGCGCAAGCGCCTCCCCCGCCTCGTTGTATTCCCCGGCCCTCCGGGGCGCCCAGACCTCACCCCCTGTCCCCCTCTCCATCTGGACGATGGAGAGGGGGGACGCGGAAGCGGGGCGCCGGAACCTCACCCCCTATCCCCCTCTCCACCTGGACGGTGGAGAGGGGGGACGCGGAAGCGGGGCGCCGGGGATCTAGGGCGGGAGTTCCAGGGCCTCCCGGATCCGCTGCAGGGCGGCGGGGAGGTCGCGCTGGACTTGGTCGTTGCTGAGACGGAGGACGCGGTAGCCGTGGTGCAACAGCAATGCGTCGCGAGTCTCATCGGCGCCGGCTCGGCCAGCGTGGACCGGGCCGTCGACTTCCACGATCAGTTGCGACTCGGGACAGCAGAAATCGGCGATGAACTCGGCGACGGGGTACTGACGCCGGAACTTGCGCCCGTCGAGCCGGCGGGCGCGCAGGGCCTCCCACAGGGTCGCCTCGGCCGGCGTGTGTCGCCGTCGCAGCGTGCGGGCCGCCTCGCGCGCGGGCAGGTACTCACGCTTCACTGGTCGCGGCGCTCCAGACCTCACCCCCTGTCCCCCTCTCCACCTGGACGGTGGAGAGGGGGGACGCGAAAGCGGACTCATCCGCTGGACGCCGGGCTTGGTGTCGACCGGGCGTCGTGCGGTTCACATCCGTGTCCCTCGGGCGCCCCTTCCCCCTCCGGTCCCCCCTCTCCATGGGTTCCCATGGAGAGGGGGCTAGGGGGTGAGGTTCGGGCCGCCGCCCGCCTCTCCCGCGGGCAAGTCGTTAGAAGTGACGGTCCCGATCCTAGTCCCTCCGGTTCCCCCTCTCCATCGGTTCCGATGGAGAGGGGGTTAGGGGGTGAGGTTCGGAGGCGCAGCCCATGACTCCGCGCCCCCTGGCGACCCTCGTCCTCGCGGTGCTGGCGCTGCTGCTGGCGTGGTCGCCCGCGACGGCGCAGGCGGCGCCGCTGCGCATCGACGGGCTCGGCGCGAGCCCCCGCGAGGCCGCCGCCGACGGCGGGCGCATCACCATCACCGTCTCCGTCTCCGATGTGGCCCCCGCGGGCGAGTCGATCACCCTCGCCACGACGCGGGGGGCGTTCGGCGCGGCCGCCGGCCCCACGCGCATCGTCCTGCCCGTCCGCGCCGGGGATGACGGCGGCGCGGTCGTCACGGCCGTGCTGGTGGGCAACGGCAGCGCCGGCCCCGCCACGGTCACCGCGACCGCGCCCGGCGTGGCCCGCCGCGTCAACGTGCGCTTCATCGGCGAGCCCGCGTTCCTGTCGTTCATCTCGCCGGCGGCCGGCGTGCAGTCCGCGCAGGAGGCCGGCGACGTGACGGTGCAGGCATACGACGCGCTCGGGACGGCGGTCGCCGGCGCCGCGATCACCCTCTCGGCCGATCAGGGCCGGCTCAGCGGTGGCGGCGCCCAGGGGGCGACGATCACCGTGACGAGCGACGCGCGGGGCCGCGCCGCCGCCCGCCTCGATGCGCCGCTGGGGCCGGTGCGCCTGGAAGCGCGCGCCGGGTTCGCGAGCGCGGCGGTCACCGTGCGGCTCGTCGGGCCGCCGGCCGACATGGCCCTGGCCGCCCTGCGGCCCACCATCAACCTGAACGACGATCCCTTCCCGGCGCCGCCGCGCTCGTTGGTCGTGGTGATCCGCGACGAGATTGGGCAGGCCGTGGCCGGCGTGCCCGTCGCGTTCGAGATCGACGCGCCGGGCGTACGCGTCGTGTCGGACGCGCCCGGCGGCTCCCTCGAGACCGACGCCGCCGGGGCGGTGCGCGCCCACCTGTCGTCGGGGCCGGGCTCGGCGCCGGGGATGATCACCGTCACGGCGCGCGCGGCCGGGCTCGAGCGCAGCGCCGAGGTGCGCGTCGCGGGTCCGCCCGCCTCGATGCTGCTGTTCTTCAGCGAGCTGGGCGGCGCCGAGTTCGCCCTGCGCGCGCTGCTGCGCGACGCCGCCGGGCAGCCCGTGGCGACCGGCTACGAGGTCCAGTGGCGGGCGCTGAACGTGCCGCCCGGCGGGACGGTGAGCTTCGCCCCATCGGTGGCGCTGTCGCGGGGCGGCTCGGCCACCACCGTCGCCACGGTCACGACCGACCCGCCGGCGTCGGTCAGGGTGCAGGCGGTCGTGGTCGACAGCGACCCGGCGGTCGCGGCGTCGGCGCCGCTGCCCGCTCCCCTCCCGACCAGCGGGACGCCGCTGCAGGCCGGGCTCAACGCCCTCGTCTGGGCCGGTCCCCACACCTTCATCAGCGACGCCGTCGCGTCTATCGCCCGCGTCGCCGTCTCCGTCTGGCGGCTCGACCAGGGGGCGGGCTGGCAGGGCTATTTCCCCGGCGCGGGCATCGGCCAGGACTACCTCGTCGCGCCGGGCGACGCCCTCTGGATCCGCGTCAGCCAGCCCGTCCTGCTGCCCAACGTCGAAGCGGCCGGCGCGGCCCCCTGAGCCTCGCTCTGGCCGCTAGTCCGGCGCGGGCCTAGAGTGCGCGGGCCGGCCGGGCGGGGCCGACGCGAGGACCGCCGTGCGCGCTCGCCGTCTGCTCGCCGCCTGCCTGCTGCTCGCGCTGGCGGCGGTCGCCGGCGGCCCGATGGGCGCGCCCCCCGCCGGGGCGCAGACGGCGACGCTCGTCGTCACCTCCGCCGCCTCCACCGGCGACGGCCTCTGCGGCGCCGACTGCACCCTGCGCGACGCGATCCGCGCGGCCAATGCGGGGCCGGGCCCGGCGCGGATCGTCTTCGCGATCGGCAGCGGCCCCGTCGTCATCCGGCTCGACGCGCCGCTGCCCGCTGTCACCGCCCCGGGCGTCGTCATCGACGGCCGCACCCAGCCCGGCTACGACGGCGCCCCGCTGATCTACCTCGAGGGCGGCGCCCTTGCCGAGGCCAGCGGCCTCGTGTCGCGCGCGCCGGACGTGGAGGTCTGGGCGCTGGCGGCCGGCGGCTTCGACCAGTTCGGCTTCCTCGTCATCGGCGCGGCCGCGCGCGGCAACCGCCTGCTGGGCAACTGGGCCGGTCTCAGCCCCGACGGCGCCGCGGCGAACCCCAACGCCCTGAGCGGCATCGGCGTCGTGGGGGGCGCCCGCGGGGCGCACATCGGCGACGCCTGCGCGGGCTGCGGCAACCGCGTCGCGGGCAACAGCGTCGAGGGTCGCACGGGGCACGGCATCCTCGTCGGCGGGGCGGGCACGCTGGGGGTCCGCGTCCGGGGCAACGTCGTGGGGCTCGGCCCCGGCGGCCGCCCCCTGCCCAACGACGACGGCATCCTCATCGTCGATGGCGCGCATGCGATCGTCGGGAGCGTCGCGGCCGGGGAGGGCAACGTGGTGGGCGCGTCGCGGGTGGCCGGCGTCGAGTTGCGTGAGACGTCGGCGCTGCTGCCGGTCCGGCTGATGGGCAACCGCATCGGCCTCGACGAGGCCGGCCGCCCCGCCCCCAACGACGTGGGCGTCTTCGTCAACGGCGACTCGGCCGGCATCGACGTCGGCGGGCCCTGGCTCGGCGCGGGCAACGTCATCTCCGCCAACCGCGTGGGCATCGCGATCGAGAACCGCGCCCACCACGTGCGCGTGCTGGGCAACCGCATCGGCCTGACCCCGGACGGCGATCCCGCCCCCAACAGCGAGGACGGGATCTCGGTCATCGGGGGTTCGCGGGTCGTGCAGGTGGGCGGCGGCGGACCGGGCGAGGGCAACCGCATCGTGGGTGGGCGGAACGGCGTCGTGATCGCCGAGCGCACCACCCGCGACGTGCGCCTGCTCGGCAACTACCTCGAGGGCAGCGGCGTGGGGGTGCGGGTGACGGCCGGGGCGCGGATCACCATCGGCCGAGCGGGCGAGGGGCGCGGCAACGTCGTGGTGCGCGCGGCCGAGGCCGGCATCCTGCTGGACGGTGTCGCGCAGGTGATCGTCGAGGGCAACTGGATCGGCCTGACCCGCGACGGATCGCCTGCGGGCAACGGCGTCGGGCTGCTGCTGCGCGATCGCGGCGGCGATGGGGCGCAGGACAACCCGGTGCGGGGCAATCGGATCGGCGGGAACGTCGGGGCGGGGATCGTCGTGCTGGGCGCGGGGTCGGTGCGCAACGGCCTGCACGACAACGCGTTCCTGCCCAACGGGGGCGTGGGCATCGACCTCGGCGGCGACGGTCCGACGCCGAACGACCGCGGCGATCGCGACACCGGCCCCAACCGCCTGCTCAACGCTCCCGTGATCGATGCGGTCGTGCACGACGGCGCGCAGGCCGAGATCCGCGGTCAGGCGGGGCGGCGGCATCGGGTGGCGCTGTACCGCGTGGGCAGCGACGCCCTGCCGTCGCTGCTGCCGCACGAGAGCGGCCACGGGCCGGGCGTCGAGCTGCTCACGGTCGTGCGCGCCGGCGCCGACGGCGCCTGGACGGCCCGCCACCCGATCGCGCCGGGGGCCGTGCTCACGGCGGTCGCGATCGACGGCTTCGGCAACACGTCGGAGTTCGGGCGCAACTTCGTGTCGGAGCCGCCGGCGCTGCTGCGCGCCGGCTTCACGCCGGCGGCCTGGCTGGGGCCCGCGCTGCCCGTCGAGGAGGCGGTGGCGTCGCTGGGGGAGCGATTGCAGGCCGTGTTCCGCTTCGACGCCGCGCCGCAGACGTGGTCGATCTACCGGCCCGGGCTGCCCTTGCTCTCGGACTTGGAGGCGTTGCAGCCGGGCGACGTCCTGTGGGTGCTGCTGGGCCCCGGCCCCGACGTGCTCTGGGTCCAGCCCGATGCGGCGCCTCCGGACGTCACGGGCGACGACCCGCCGGACCCCGTGCTGCTGGAGCGGGGGCTGAACTTCGTGCGCTGGAGCGGGGATCCCATCGGCATGCAGGACGGCCTGGCGTCGATCGGGGATGCGCTGGAGGCCGCGTTCCGCTGGGATGCGCGCGGGCAAGTCTTCGAGACGCTGGTCCCCGTCCGGCCGGGCGCGGCCCCGGCGCCGCTACAACGAGGCGATCTGCTCTGGCTGCGACTCACGGCGCCCGCCGAATGGCCCCAACTGCGTTGACGGCCGCGCGGGCGCGTGGGTAGCCTGATTATCGCCCCGAGGCCATGGGAATCGTGAGATTGCCCCGCAGGCGCGGGGGGCGTGGTGGGCGTCGCCTAGAGGCCTAAGGCGCCAGGTTGTGGCCCTGGTATTCGCGGGTTCGAATCCCGCCGTCCACCCCACACGTACCTTCAGCAGTGCGCACCGACCATCCGGCCGGATCGGCGCGAGTCTGCCGGGAGTTCCCATGCCGCGAGCTTTGCCTCTCCGCCGTCGTTGGGCGCCGACCGTGTTCCTGGTCGCGGCGCTGGTCGCCCTGACGCCGCTGCTGCTGATGGCAGCCGCCTGCGACTCGTCGGACAACTCGGAGCGGCTGGCGGCGCAGCGGTTGTTCCGCAACCTGCTGCTCGAGCAGGACGCCACGGCCGAGGCGGACGTGCGCATCGAGGGCTTCGTCGATGAGTTGCCCCCGGACTTCCCCCTGCCGGAGGACATGACCCTGCTGGGCTCGGCGTTCACGGACACCGACGAGCGCCGCCGGCTCATCGTGGGCTGGGAATCGAATGCCGACGCGGACGCGCTGTTCGAGTTCTACAACGACGCGTTGCGCGAGGGGCCCTGGTCGATCGAGGCGGATCCGCGCGTGCGCGGGATCGACTTCATCCGCTTCCGCGACGCCGACAACCCCGGTTTCAGCGGAGAGTTGCGGATCAATCAGGAGGACCGCGCGGTCGTCATCCTGATCGCCGATCTCGACCTGGGGGAGACCGACTCCTAGCCCGGCCGCGGCGGGCCGCCAAGCGCTACGATTGCGAGGAGCGGGGCGTGCGGCCCCGGCACGATGGCAGGCGCCCGTAGCTCAGTGGAACAGAGCATCAGACTTCGGATCTGAGGGTCGGGGGTTCGAGTCCCTCCGGGCGCGCCAGCCCTCCCGCCCGTTGGCGATCCAGCCCACCGCGGCGATAGACTCGCGCCGGACCGGACACGCCGTCGGGCGAATGATGGGGAGAGCAGTCGATGCCGCAGACACTGAGCGCGGAGCGGGTGCGGTTCTACCGCGAGAACGGGTACGTGGTGCTGCCGGGCGCGCTGCCGGCCGAGACGTTGCGGGCGATGCGCGCCGAGACGGACCGGATCGTGGCGGAGGCGGCCTCGCTGAC
>JAPOXB010000053.1:12933-15961 GCA_026707335.1 Chloroflexota bacterium | reverse complement strand
GGCTGGGGCGACGCCAACTGCGGCGGCGACTTCGGGCCCTACCTGAAGTTCGCCGGCTGGGACGGCATCCTGCTCTACGGGCAGTCCGACAACCCCGTCTACATCCTCATCGACGACGACGAGGTCAGCATCCACGACGCCTCGGACTACTGGGGCATGGACGCGATCAGCGCCGAGAAGAAGTTCAAGGAGGAGTACGGCAAGAAGACCTCCGTGGCGCTGATCGGGCAGTCGGGCGAGAACCTCTCCTATCTCGCCGGCATCTGCAACGAGCACGGCCGCCTGGCGGCGCGCTCGGGCGTCGGCGCCGTGATGGGCTCGAAGCGGGTCAAGGCGGTGGTAGTCAAGTCGACGCGGAAGATGATCCAGCAGCACGACAAGGACGCGCGGGGCCTGATGAAGGACTCGCTCGACAACTTCGCCGCGCCCCTGCGGGACTTCTTCCGCACCTTCGGCACGACCGGCATCACGGCCGGGTCGGCGCACAGCGGCGACTCGCCGGTGCGCAACTGGGGCGGCGTGGGCATCGAGGTCTTCGGCGACGTCGACGGCCTGCAAGGGCCCGTCGTCAACGAGAAGATGGTGCGCCACTACGCCTGCTGGCACTGCCCCCTCGCCTGCGGCGCCGAGAGCGTCGAGTCGACCAACCCCAAGTACCCGTACCCGCGCCTCACCCACCGGCCCGAGTACGAGACGATGGCCTCCTTCGGGACGATGAACCTGATCAACGACCTCGACTTCTTGATCCACGCCAACCACGTCTGCAACGAGTACGGCCTCGACACGATCGGCGCCGGCTGCACGATCTCCTTCGCGATCGAGTGCTTCGAGAATGGCCTCATCACGAAGGAGGACACGGACGGGCTGGAGTTGCGTTGGGGCGGCGACGACGCGGCCATGGCGCTGCTGCACAAGATCGGCAACCGCGAGGGCTTCGGCGACGTGCTGGCCGACGGCGTCAAGGTCGCCGCGGAGAAGCTCGGCAACGGCACCGAAGCCTACGCGGTGCACATCGGCGGGCAGGAACTGCCGATGCACGACCCCAAGCTGCAGCCGGAGTACCACACGACCTACAAGCTGGACCCGACGCCCGCCCGGCACACGCAGTACGAGGGCAACAGCCGCTACGGCGGCCCGGAGTACCCGCGCGCGCCCAAGGACTTCCAGGACTACGCCAACCGCGGCGAGCACCACAAGGGCGCCAGCGAGTACATGCACGTCGTGAACGCGACGGGGATGTGCCAGTTCATCATGATGACGGCCCCCACGGAGCGCTTCCCGGAGTGGATCAACAAGGTCACCGGCTGGGAGATGACCGGCGACGAGCTGCAGCAGGCGGGCGAGCGGATCGCCAACCTGCGCATGGCCTTCGAGGTCCGGGAGGGCAACAACCCGCGGGCGCGCTACGTCCCCGGCCGCCTCACCGGCCAAGAGGGCACCGCGCAGACCGTCGGCCCGCTGAAGGATGTCCAGCTCGACACGGAATTGATGGAGACCGATTTCCTCAAGGCCTGCGAGTGGGACACCGACGACTGCACGCCCAGCCGCGGCAAGCTGGAGTCGCTGGGCTTGGCGGACGTGGCCGACGCGCTCAAGGTCTAGCGCCCGATCGTCGAACATAGGCAAGGGCAAGGGCGCGGGCCGAGGGGCCCGCGCCCTTCGCTTTCCCGGCCCCGCATTTCCGCCCGGAGGAGGATCGCGATGGTGTTGCAGGACCAGGTGGTGTTCGTCACGGGCGCGTCGCGCGGCTTCGGCGAGGCGGCGACGCTGGAGCTCGTGCAGCGCGGGCATCGGGTCGTCGCGACGATGCGCAACCCCGACCGCGACGGTCCCGCCCTGCTGGCCGGCGCGGGCGCGCACAGCGACCGCATCACGGTCACTTCCTGCGACGTGACGGATCGGGCCAGCGTCGATGCGGCCGTGGCCCTGGCCGAGCGGACGTACGGCCGCGTCGACGCCGTGTTCAATAACGCCGGCTACGGCCTCTACGGCCCCGTCGAGGAGTTGCAGGACGAGGAGGTCCTGCGCGAGTTCGACACCAACGTCGTCGGGCAGATCCGGGTCGTGCGGGCGGTCCTGCCGGGCATGCGGGCGCGCGGCAGCGGCAAGATCGTCAACGTGTCCTCGCTGGCCGGTCGCATCTCCGGCCCCCTGCTCGGCCTCTACGCGGCCTCCAAGCACGCCGTCGAGGCGATGTCGGAGGCGTTGCGGCTCGAGGTCGCGGCGGCGGGCGTGCAGGTCACCATCATGGAGCCCGGCATGTTCGCCTCGGACTGGCAGACCACGTCGCTCGATGTGACGCAGGTCGTGCGGGAGGGCAGGAGCCGCATGCAGCCCGTGGTCGACAAGGCGCTGGCGGCGTTCCGGGAGCGCGCCGCGTCGCGGCCCGGCTCGCGCGCGGTCGCGGTGGCGCTGGCCGACATCGTGGAGCTGGAGCAGCCGCTGCCCACGCGCTGGCCGGTCGGCGACGACGCCCAGCAGATGATCGCCCTACGTGCGTCGCTCACCGACGCCCAGTGGGAAGAGGCGATGCGGCGGAACGACGGCTACCGCGGCGTCTTCCTGCGTGCGGTGGACGAGGCGCGCTAGCCGCTCCCGGCGGCATCGGGCGGCGTCCAGGTGACGAGGCCCACGCGGCTGCGATGGGGAAGCCGCACGCCGTCCCCGTCGTGCAGGAGCGTGCGCGCCAGGGCGTCGCGCAGGCGCGCGGCCTTGGGACCGTCGGGCGACAGCCAGAGCCGCCGCAGCGCGACCGTCTCGGCCTCCGCGGGGGAGTCGAAGCGCCAGTCCTCCGTCGCCGCGACGCGCATCTCGGGCAGGGCGCCGCGGGCCAGCAGCAGGGCCAGGAACTCCACCAGGCCGGGCAACTCCGACTGGGGCTCCCCATGCACGGCGGGCCACAGCGCGGAAAACGCCGACGGCGGCGGGCGGTCCATGAGCACCGCCACGCAGGTACGCGAGGCCGCCGCCTCAAGCGCGTCCAGGAACGGGCCGATCGCCTCGACGTCGTAGCCCACGTGCGAGATGA
>JAPOXB010000053.1:11123-12586 GCA_026707335.1 Chloroflexota bacterium | reverse complement strand
CGCTCCGCCTGCTCCCGGTTCGCGGCGACGCGGCGGGCCCAATCGGCCTCGGCGGCGGCCGCGCCCGGGCGCAGGGCGGAGGTGGACATGCCGCCAGGGGAACACGCGCACCGCGCCCCTGGCAACCCGCGCCCGGCACGGAGCCGTGCGGCCGCTACACTGACAGCGTGGGCGAGCATCCCGAACTCCAATTCGAATCGAAGCCGGCGCTGCGGCAGCCGCACCTGGTCGTCGCCTGGGCGGGCTGGAACGACGCCGGCGAGTCGGCCTCGACGGCGGCGCGCTACCTCGCCGCGACGATGAGCGGCGAGCCCTTCGCCAGCATCGACCCGGAGGAGTTCTACGACTTCACCGAGGCCCGCCCCTTGGCCCGCTACCGCCGCGGCGAGCGGGAGATCGTCTGGCCCAGCACCGACTTCTACGCCGTGCGGCTCCCCTCCCGCGACCACGATCTGATCCTGGCCGTCGGGATCGAGCCGAACTTCCGCTGGAAGCGCTACATGGACGCCTTCCACGCGCTGATCCGCACCATGGACGTGCACCTCGTCGTGACGCTGGGGGCAGTCGCGGCGGGCGTGCCGCACACGCAGCCGGTCGGCGTCAGCGGCTCGGCGAACCGGCCCGACCTGGCCGACCGGTTCCAGATGCGCCCGTCGCGGTACGAGGGCCCGACGGGAATCGTGGGCGTCTTCCACGACTCCTGCCGCCGGCGATCGGTGGGCGGGGTGAGCCTCTGGGCGGCGGTGCCGCACTACCTGCCGGGCATCGCCAACCCGATCGGCGCGCGGGCGCTGCTCGAACGCCTGGCGGAGATCAGCGGCCTCTCGATCGACTACGAGCGCCTGCGCCGCGAGGAGCACCGCTTCGACGAGCGGGTGGGGGCCGCGATGGAGGAGAGCGACGAGTTGCGCGGGTACGTCCGGCAGCTCGAGGAGTCGGTGCAGGAGGCGCCCGCCGCCGCCCCGCCCGCGGAACTGCCCTCGGCCGAGGGGCTGATCGAGGACCTCGAGGAGTACCTGCGGCGGACGCGCGGGGACGATCCCTAGCCCGCCATGCCCAGCGAACCACCCCCCGACCCCGCTCCCGCGCCGCAACCGGTCGACGACGTCACCGACGACGACCGCATGCAGGCCTCGGAGAAGAACATCGAGAAGATGTGGAAGTTCGCCACGAAGTTCGCCGAGAAGAGCGGCTCGTTCCTGCACCCCCAGCGCGAGATCACCGAGTTCCTGGTGATCGGGCTGGCCAAGCACATCGACGAACTCGGCAAGCCGCTCTGCCCCTGCAACTTCTACGAGGACAAGCAGAAGGAAGTGGACGAGTCGAACTTCTGGATCTGCCCCTGCGAGGAGATGCAGAAGTGGAAGTACTGCCATTGACTGCTCTTCTGCGATGCGGAAGGTCTTCCGATCACCGAGCATCTGCCCAAGGACCACGAAGGCCGCGAGATCTACGGGCTGGTC
>JAPOXB010000053.1:0-10770 GCA_026707335.1 Chloroflexota bacterium | reverse complement strand
TTGGCACGCGCCGCCGACCGCGGCCGGCGCACGGAGCACTCATGGCGAAGAAGAGCCAACTCGCGCGCGATCAGAAGCGCCGCGCAATGCATGACCACTACAAGGACCAGCGCGCGGCGCTGAAGACCAAGCTGCGCGAGTCGGTCGACGATCCGCAGGCGCGCTGGGACGCCCAGGTGGCGCTGCAGAAGCTGCCCCGCAACAGCAGCCCCACGCGGCTCAAGAGCCGCTGCGAGGTCACCGGGCGGTCGCGCGGCTACATGCGCAAATTCGGGCTCTCGCGGATCACCTTCCGCGAGATGGCCTCGCAGGGACTGCTGCCGGGCATCCGCAAGTCGTCCTGGTAGCCCCCCGCCCGCGCGGGCCGGCGGATCGCTTAGGCGCACTACCCGCAGACCTTAGCGGCGGTTAACATCCGGGGGCCGGCGCGCGCCGGCGTAGGCCCCTGGGAGCCCCCGTGTCGCTGATCGCCAGCGTGCCCCGTCCCCTCTCGACGCGCGCCCCCCGCGGGTCGGCGTCGATCGTGTGGATCGCGGCGATCGTCGTCGCCGGGGCGATGGCGGTCCCGCTCATCTACCTGATCGTGCGGGCGGCCGGCGCCGACGCCGACGCCTGGAACGACCTGCTGCGCGACTCCACCTGGCGCCTGCTGCGTAACACGGTACTGCTGGCCGTCAGCGTCACCGGCGCGTCGATCGCGATCTCGCTGCCGATCGCGTGGCTGGTCGTGCGCAGCGACCTGCCATTGCGCCGGTTCTGGCTGGTGCTGTCGGTGCTGCCGCTCGTCTTCCCGACGTTCGTCGGCGCGCTCGCCTACATCGCCGCGATGGGTCCGCGGGGCACCCTGCAGGGCGTCCTGGGCCCGCTGGGCGTCGAGAGCGTGCCCCAGATCACCGGCTTCGAGGGCGCCTTCCTGGCGCTGACGCTCTTCAGCTACCCCTACCTCCTGCTCACGCTCCTGGCCGGGATGCGCGGCGTGGACCCGTCGATGGAGGAGGCCTCGCGCGCGCTCGGCGTCGGCGCCTGGCGGACCTTCTTCCGGGTGGTCGTGCCGCAGCTGCGCGTGCCGCTGGCGGCGGGGTCGCTGCTGGTCGCGCTCTACGTCGTAAGCGACTTCGGGGCGGTCTCGATCCTGCGCTTCGATACGTTCACGCGGGCGATCTTCGTGCAGATGCAGAGCAGCTTCGATCGCTCGGCGGCGGCCGTCCTGGGGCTGGAGTTGGTGGCCCTGGTGGGGCTGATCCTGGTGATGGAGGCGGTCACGCGGTCGCGCGGGCGCTATTACGCGAGCGGCGCGGCCACGCCCCGCACGCCGCGGCGGATCCGGCTCGGCCGCTGGCGCTGGGCGGCGATCGCCTTCCTGGTCGTGCTGATGCTCGCCGCGCTGGTCACGCCGATGGCGGCGCTGCTCGACTGGCTCATCCGCGGCCTGCAGAACGATGAGCCCATCCGCGACCTGTGGGCGGGGGCCTGGCGCTCCCTGTGGGTGTCGGCCGCGGCGGCGGGCGTGGCGGTGGCGGCGGCGCTGCCCGTCGCGATCGTGGCCGTCCGCAAGCGCGGAGCGATGGCGGGGGCGGTGGAGCGCGTGAGCTACGTGGGCTTCGCACTACCGGGGATCGTGGTGGCGTTGTCGGTGGTGTTCTTCGCGCTGAACGTCGTGCCGGGCCTCTACCAGAGCTGGACCCTCCTGATCTTCGCCTACCTGGTGCTCTTCCTGCCGCAGTCGATCGGACCGCTGCGGGCCTCGCTCGTGCGGGTCCGGCCGAGCATCGAGGAGGCGGCGCGCGGCCTCGGCCGCCCCCGCGGCTCCGTCCTGACGACGGTGACGCTGCCGCTGATCGTGCCGGGCATGGTGAGCGGCTTCGCGCTGGTCTTCCTGACCACGATGAAGGAACTCCCGGCCACGCTGCTGCTCGCCCCAATCGAGTTCGAAACCCTCGCCACCCAGGTCTGGCTACAGGCCGAGGAGGCATTCTTCGCCCGCGCCTCGGCGCCGGGCCTGCTGCTGATCGCCGTGGCGGCGCTGCCAATGGCGCTGATCCTGATCCGTGAGCGGGGGCTGCGTGACTGACACCGTCGCCACCACCGCCGACAGCACCACGCCAGCGCTCGCTTGCAGGGGCCTGCGCAAGTCCTTCGGGGGCGTGCAGGCGGTGCACGACGTCAGCTTCGACGTCCGGCCGGGCGAGATCCTGGCGCTGCTGGGCCCGAGCGGCTGCGGCAAGACGACGACGCTGCGCCTCATCGCGGGCTTCGAGCGGGCCGACGCCGGCGCCGTGCGCATCGGCGGCCACACGGTGGTCGGCGAGCGGCTGTCGCTGCCGCCGGAGGCGCGGCGTGTGGGCATGGTCTTCCAGGACTACGCGCTGTTCCCGCACCTGACCGTCGGAGCGAACGTGCAGTACGGCCTCGACGCCCCGGCCGGGCGAGCAGAGGGACTAGGAGCGAAGCTCTCACGTGCGGCCGCGCGCTACGTCCCGTACGCCCCCGCTCCCGCCGACGACCGCGTCCGGGAGGCGCTGGCGCTGGTCTCGCTGGGGGACATGGCCGATCGCTATCCGCACGAGCTTTCGGGCGGCGAGGCGCAGCGCGTGGCGCTGGCGCGCGCCCTCGCCCCGCGGCCCGAGTTGATCCTGCTCGACGAGCCCTTCTCGAACCTCGACACGCGGCTGCGCGCGTCGGTGCGGGCCGAGGTGCGGGCGATCCTGAAACGGGCGGGCGCGGCGGCGGTCTTCGTCACGCACGACCAGGAGGAGGCGTTCAGCCTCGCCGACCGGGTGGGCGTGATGTGGGAGGGCCGCGTCGCCCAACTGGGCACGGCGTCGGAGATCTACCGGCGGCCGGCGACGCGGGCGGTCGCCGAGTTCGTCGGCGACGCGGACTTCCTGCCGGGGCGGCTGGCCGGCGGCGTCGTGACGACCGAGCTGGGCGACATCGCGACGGTCGGGGAGATCGGCGACGGCGACCGCGTCGAAGCGATGCTGCGGCCCGAGACGGTGCGCGTGGCCGCGGCGGCGGCGTCCGATCCGCCCGACGACGGGGGCTGGGTGACCGCGCACGTCATCGAGCACACCTACTACGGCCACGACCAGGTGATCGCGCTGCGCCTGGCCGGCGGCGCTCTCGTGCACGCGCGCCTGGACTTCGACGCGACGCACGCCGTGGGCGACACGGTGCGCCTGCGGGTCGAAGGGCCCGTCGTCGTGTTCCCGGCGCCGGCGCCGCCGCACGGCTAGCCGGGGCGGCGGCGCGTGGGCTGTACAGCCAAGGCCGTTGGGCCATATCCTGCCCGGCGCTCGCCATGGTCCCGCGCGCGGGGCCGCCGCCCGGAAGCGACCGCCCGCATGAATGCACCCGACGGATGACCGCGAACATCAACGACTTCCTCGCGCACTTCGTGACGGACCTCAACAACCGCTACATCGCGGCGCTGGCGGGTCTCAGCGACGAGCAACTCGCCTACCGCCCCACCGCCGACTCGAACCACATCGGCTTTCTCGCCTGGCACGTGCTGCGGACGGAGGACAACGTCCTCAACTACCTCTGCCAGGACCGCAAGACGACGGTCTGGCTGCAACAGTCGCTCAACGTGCGCTGGGGGCTGCCCAAGGCCGCGCAGGGGACGGGGATGGACCCACGCGAGGCGCACGCCCTGCGCGTGCCCGGCGCCGCCGAGCTGGCGCAGTACGCCGAGGATCTGACCGAGAGCGTGCGTCCCTTCCTGGAAACCGTCGACGGGCTGGCGCTGCGGGGCTCGGTCCACGTCGGGAAGGGCCGGCGGCAATCCATGATCCAGCTCATCGGGCAGGCCGTGCTCGCGCACGGCAACGTGCACCTGGGCCAGGTCTTGAGCCTGCGCGACGCCCAAGGGCTCCCCGTCGAGGGGTACTAGCCCGCGGGAGCGGAGTCGTCGCGCAGCCGCTCGGCGAGCGCCGCGGTCGCGGCGGCGGGGGCCGCGTCGCCCGGCGCGCGCGATCGGTCCCAGGCCAGGAACGGCAGCACGCCCGCCTGCCGGCGGACCCGCCGCAGGAAGCCGGCATCGACGGCGCCGCCCTCGGCGCGGTACGCCTCCATCACCAGCCAGGCGAAGTCGGTCCCGTAGTGCGGAGCGACGGCGGCGAGGTCCAGGGCCGGGTCCGCGACCGTCAGGCCGCTCCAGCCCAGCACGGCCTGCAGGTCGTGGCCCTCCTCGTCGAGCAGGAGATGCTCCGGCGCGATCTGGCCGTGCGTGGGCGCGGCGTCGTAAGGCGCGGCCTCGTCCGCGAGGTACGTTCGCCACCAGCGTCGCAGGCGAGCGGTGCGGGACGCGCCCAGTTGCGGGCGCAGCGCGCGCAGGCTGCGATCGCGCAGACCCTCAAGGAAGTCCCGCCGGTCGCGCGGGCCGGGGGCGCCCAGGGCCTGCGCACGCTCGGCGGAATAGGCGTGCAGTTCGGCCAGGAACCGGCCCAGGGAGCGCGCCAGCCGGGCCTCGCTGCGCTCGTCGATCGCGCCGGGGGTCAGCGGTCGCCCGGGCAGCCAGGCGGCATCCACCGTCCCCGGTGAGACGCCCGCCGCGGGGCGCGGTTGCGGCAGCGGGATCGCGGGGGAGAGATGCCCGCGCAGGTAGGGCATGATCTGCACGCGACGGGCATGGGCCGCGGCGGCTGCGGCGTGTTTGGGCAGGTGCAGCACCCGTCCCGCGTCCGCGTCGCGGACGACGAGGGCGTCCGGCCCGTCGCGCAGGAGCACCGGTTCGCCCGCCAAGCCCAGGGCGGCGAGCGACGTGTCGTAGGAAGCGTCTGGGGGAGCGATGGGCTCGGCGCCCGGGTCGGCCGGCATGGTCGCTCAGTGTACCGGGGCGCCGCCGGCGCGGGACGGCCGGGCTAGGACGAGAAGACCGTCTCGGTCCACTGGATCGGATCCACGTCGGTCCCCTGCACGATGACCTCCCAGTGCAGGTGCGGCCCCGTGCTGACGCCGGTCGAGCCCACCAGCCCCAGCGGGTCGCCGGGGTTCACCAGTTGCCCCACCTCCGCCTGGATCTCCGACATGTGCCAGTAGCCGCTGTAGACGCCCGCGCCGTGGTCGAGGATCACGCCCGACCCGTGCACCGGCAGGTCGGTGGCGAAGACCACCCGGCCGCGCGCCGGCGCCACGATGACCGTGCCGGCATCGGCGCTGATGTCGTAGCCGTGATGCCAGTCGCGCACGGGGCCGCCGTTGTAGGAGCGCATCACGCCGAAGTCGCCGCTGGGCTCGCCCACGACCGGCAGCCGCCAGGGGCCCGACCACATCCGCGGCCCGGTGGGCTGCGTGTACTGCTCGAAGCGCGTCTCGTTGTCGATCGCGACCAGTTCGGGCGCGAGCAAGGCGGCGTTGTCCGGGTCGAGAACGACCTCGTCGATCACCCCGGGGACGCTCTCCACCAGGAGTTCGCTCACGAACGTCCTCGAATACGAGCCCTCGTTGAACACGTCCACGACCACGTGGTATAGGCGCGGGTTGGCCAGCCGCGTGACGGGCACGAAGCCGACCCAGCCCACGCCCTCCTCGAACACCATCTCGCCGGTGTAGCCGTCGATGGAAACGAATGCGCCGTCCGCCTCCACGTCGCCGGACAGCACGACCAGCGTCGCCTGCCCTTGCTTCACCGCGGCGGGGGTGACCGAGACGGCCGGCGGGACGGGGGCGGGGGGATCCGGGGGCGCGGGCGCCGCTTCGGCGGCGGGGGGCGGCTGCGCATCGTCGGGGGCGGCGGCGACGTCGGTGGCGGCGTCGGGGTCCTCGGCAGGGGCGTCGGAGGGCTGCGCGGCCACGGTCTCCGTGGCGGCGGGGTCCGGGGTCTCCTCGGTCGTCTCGTCCGACGCGGGAGCCGTCTCGGTCGCTTGAGATGCCGCAGCGCCGCTCTGAGCGACGGCCGACTCGGCCTCCTCCGCCGGCTCGGCGGGCTCGACGACGTCCTCCGGCGTGGCGGGGGTCGCCCCGGCAACGGCGGCGGCGGACGTGGCCGGGGTGGGATCGGCGGCGACGGGCTCGGCGGGGGCCGGCGCGACCGCGTCCTCGTGGAAGATGACCGCCGCCGCCGCCGCCGCCGCCACGGCGACCGCGACCGCGGCGAGGAACCAACGCAAACGCGACCCAGAACGCGAGTCCGCGCCGAACAGGGGTCGCTGGGGTTGCCTTTCCGACACGGACTGCTCTCAGACCACCGTCACCCTCCTACTGTAGGACGCGCCGCCGCCGCTGGCGAGCCGCTTGCCTTCCTTCCCCGCTCCCCCCACGATCTGTCGGTGAGCCGGCGCGGCGCGATCGCCGCCGAGCGACAGTTCGCACGCCGTGGTGCGCCGCGGGTATAGGGTCGAATCTGCGGGGAAGGGGAGCAGCACGTGTCGAGTCCTCCACGCGCATCCCAGTCGACGGGCGACCCGCCCGGGGACGGGCTCGTTGCCCGGCGGCAAGCCTGGTCGCTGCTGCAGCGGGTGGCGAACGGGGACGACGAGGCGCTGCGCGAGATCTACCGCGCGCAGCGCCGGCCGGCCTTCGCGCTGGCCGTCCGCATGCTGGGCCGGGAGGACCAGGCGGAGAGCGTGCTGCAGGAGGCGTTCCTGCGCGTCTGGCAGGACGCGAGCCGCCTGCACCCGGGCAAGGCCGACCTGCCGACCTGGCTGGGGCGCATCGTGCGCGAACTATGCGCCAACCGGCTGCGCGGCAAGAAGGCCCACGGCCGGGGCGACCCGGTGCACGACGTGGCGCGCTGGCTCGCGCCCGTGGCGGGGGTCGATCCGGGGGCCCGCGATCGCCGGGCCGTGCGGGAGATCTTCCTGCAACTCCCGCGCGAGCAGAGCGAGGTGCTCACGCTCTCCTACTTCGAGGGACAGACCCACCGCGAGATCGCGGAGGTCCTGGCGATCCCGGAGGCGCAGGTGACGGCGCGCATGCGCGGCGCGCTGCACCGGCTGCGCACGCAGCTGGATGATCCGGCCGGGCAGGCCGCCCATGCACCCGACGAGGCCGCCGACGGCGGCGGCGCGCGGGCGGGACGGGCGGGCCCACAATGACGCTGAAGCTGAGCCGCGACGAGGCGCGGGATCTGTTCGCCGCCTACGCCCTCGGGGCGCTGCTGCCCGAGGAGGCGGACGCCGTGCGCGAGACGGTCGCGGCGTGGGGCGAGGGGCAGGCGGAACTTCAGGAACTGATGGAAACGGCCGCGGTGCTGTCGCTGGCCGCCGACGACAGCGCCTGGCCGTCGATCGCGCTGGAGGGGCGGATCATGACCGCCGCCCGTCAGCGCCGCAGCCGGGAGCAGCTGTGGGCGCACGCGCGCCAGTCGATGGCCGGATGGCGCCGGCGGCTGCCGCACACGCTGGCGGCGATCTTCGCCGCGGCGGCGCTGGTCGTCGGCCTGCTCTGGCTCACCGAGCCGGAGCCGGTCCCCGACGGGCGCTGGCTGCCCCTGCAGACGCAGGTCTCGGACGCGCCGGGCGGCTGGGTGTTCGTCACGCACTTCGAGGGCGCGCCCGTCAGCCTGCTGTTCCGGCAGACGCAGCCGTCGCCGCCGGGCACGTCCTACCAGCTCTTCCGCATCCTGAGCGACGGGACCACGCTGCCCGACCGCGTGTTCCGCGTTGCCGCCGACGGCAGCGCGATCATGCGGATCGAACCCCAGCCGGACGCCGACCTGCAGGGCTTCGCCGTCGTGCTCATCGAGGGGGAGGAGCCGCTGCCGGGGACGCCGACGGCGGAGTCGGTCGTGTTCACCTTCCCCGCCCGCTGAGGACCGGCGCGAGCGACGGCGGCCCGCTGCGCGTCGGGCGGGCCGTGATAGCATCGCGACCAGCCCGATGGTCAGCGAGCGGAGGAATGCAGCGTGGGCGACCCCAACAAGTACCTGGACATCGCGCCGGTCTTCAACGAGAGCGGCGTGCCGACGCCGCCGTTCACCGGCAACGAAGAGGCCAACCGCCTCTTGGGCAGCGACTCGAACGCCCTCCTGATCGGACTGGTGCTCGACCAGCAGATCCCCATGCAGAAGGCGTTCTCGGGGCCGTACGAGCTCCAGCGCCGCCTGGGACACCTCGACGTGCACAAGATCGCCGCCATGCCCGAGGAGGACTTCCTGGCCGTGATGCGCGAGTCGCCGGCGATTCATCGCTACCCCAAGAACATGGGCAAGCGCGTGCAGGACGCCTGCCGCGTCGTCGTCGAGGATTTCGGAGGCGCCGCGGAGAACATCTGGAAGGACCAGCCCGACGCCGCGACGGTGATGAAGCGCATCGGCACGGTGCCGGGCATCGGCCCCGCGAAGCAGAAGATCGCGATGCTGATCCTGGGCCGCTACTACGGCCAGGACATCGACGGCTGGCGGGAGGCCGCGCCGGTCACCGTGCCGGCCTAGCGGCGTCCCAGCGATGCCCGACGGCAGGCCGTCGGTACGGCTGCTGCTGATTCGCCACGGGCAGGCGGGCGGGCCCGGCCTCGTCTACGGCCCGACGGTGGCGCTGACGGCGCGCGGCCTCGAGCAGGCGTCGCACATCGCCGCGGGGCTGGCCACCCGCGACGTGACGCGGCTCGTGAGCAGCCACTACGCGCGGGCGCGACAGACCGCCGAGGTCAGCGCCCAACGGCTGGGCCACGAGCTCGATATCGACGATCGCCTGGGCGAGATCGAGATGGGCGACGAATCCGAAGTCTCGATCGCGGAGATCATCCAGGAGCAGCGCTACCTGCGACTGTGGCAGCCGCACCACCGCCACTCCGAACGCGGCGAGACGCTGGCGGGCTTCCAGGAGCGGGTGTCGGCGGCGCTGTCGGAGATCGTCGAGAGCGGGCTGGCGGCGGCGGACGGCGCGACCGAAACGGTCGCGATCTTCACCCACGGCGGCACGATCGCGGCGGCGATGCGCTGGGCCTACGGCCAGATGCCGCACGACGACTGGCTGGCGGACGTCGAGATCCACAACGCCTCGATCACCGAGATCGAACGCTGGCCGCTGGGACGTCACCCCGAGGGGGCTCCGCAGCACACCGCCCTGCATCGCCTCAACGACGTGCGCCACCTGCCGGCGGAGTTGGTCACGGACTTCTGATCGAGCCGATCCTCGGGCCCGATCGCGGGCCGCGCGGGCACCGGGAGAGGGAGGGGCTATCCTGCCCCCATGAGCGCGCTCCGCTTCCACTACCGCCCCGAACTGCACGAGCCCGTGCTGCTGATCGCCTTCAAGGGCTGGAACGACGCGGCGGAGTCGGCCTCGGGCGCGATCCGCTATCTGCGCCAGCAGGCGCGGACCGAGCGGCTGGCGGAGATCGACCCCGACGGCTTCTTCGTGTTCACCGAGGAGCGCCCGCACGTGCGCATGCGCGACGGCCAGACGCGCGAGATCCGCTGGCCCCTGACCGACTTCACGCCCGCCCGCTTCCAAACCGCCGACCGCGACTTCATCCTGGGGCTGGGGACCGAGCCGAACCTGCGCTGGAAGGAGTTCTCGGCCCACGTGGCCGAGGTCGCGTCGGAGATGGGGGTGGTGGAGATCGTCACGATCGGGGGGCTGCTGGCCGACACGCCGCACACCCGGCCGGTCCCGCTGAGCGGCGGCGCGCACCCCGCGTCGCGCATGCTCGAACTGGGCTTCGAGCAATCGTCGTATCAGGGCCCGACGGGCATCGTGGGCGCGATCGGCGAGCTCTGCCGCCAGCGCGACATGGCGCACGTCAGCCTGTGGGCCAGCGTGCCCCACTACGTGAGCGGCGGCCAGAACCCGCGCGCGACGCAGGCGCTGCTGGGCAAGCTGAGCGAGATCTACGGCCTGGGGCTGGACCTCGCCGACCTCGACCGCCGCGCGCGGCGCTACGAGGCGCAGGTCGCCGAGGCGCTCAAGGACAACAGCGAGATGCAGGAGTACGTGCGCAAGCTGGAGGCCGCCGCGGGCCCGGCGGACGAGCCCGTGCGGCCCGCCCTCGGCGAGGCGGGCGGCCCGCTGCGCAGCAGCGACGCGCTGGAGGAGATCGACCGCATCCTGCGCGGCGACGAGGAGAGCACGGCATGAGCGACGACCCCGATCGGCGCCAGCACGACGCCCCCGGCGACGCCCCCGAGGTCACCGAGATCGAAGTGCGGGGGATGCTGGTGGGCATCTTCCAGGAGAACTGCTGGGTGATCGGCAACCGGCGCACGCGCGAGGCGATCTGCATCGACCCGGGCGAGGAGCCCGAGGACATCCTGCACATGGCCGACGAGATGGGCGTGACGATCAAGCTGATCGCCAACTCCCACGCCCATCTCGATCACATCCTGGGCGTGCGCGGCATCCAGGCCAAGACGGGCGCGCGCTTCCTGCTGCACCGCGACGACCTGGAACTGGCGCGCGCGGCCGTGGAGCATGCCAAGCGCTTCGGCCTCGAGGCCGACCCGGTGCCCGAGCCCGACCACTTCGTGACCGACGGCGAGCAGGTCGAGGTGGACGGCATCGCGCTGCAGGCGATCCATACGCCGGGGCACACCGCCGGCAGCGTCTGCTACTACGCCGACCAACTGCTGTTCAGCGGCGACACGCTGTTCCGGGGCAGCATCGGCCGCACGGACATGCCGGGCGGCAGCTACGAGCAGGAGATGTCGAGCATCGTCGACCGGCTGCTGACGCTGCCCGACGAGACCACCGTCCTGCCCGGCCACATGCAGGAGACCACCATCGCCTTCGAGCGGCAGGCCAACCCGTTCATCCGGCAGGAGCTGATCCAGCGCGCGGGCGGGGGCCGGCAGCGTCCGTCGGGGCTGGTGATCCCGGAGTAGGGCCG
>JAPOXB010000041.1 GCA_026707335.1 Chloroflexota bacterium | reverse complement strand
GTTCACCGCCGAGGACGGCAGCCAGAAGGTCACCATCAGGCTGCTGGCCGCGGGCCCGCAGACGAGGACCTACACGGTGACGGCCGGCAGCACGCCGGGTAACTACACCTTCTCTGGGACCATCGCCGACGTGAACAGGGACAGCAGGGCGGTCGGCGGTGACTCCACGGTGACGATCACCGCGCCGCCGGCGTCCACGCCGGTCGCCACCCGGTCGTTCTCGGCCACGGAGGTGGCGCCCGGCGGCACGGTCACGGTGACCGTCACGGCGAACAACTACGGGACCCTGGGCAGGGTCGTGGAGACCGTTCCCGCCGGGTTCACCGCCGCGGACGGCGGCCAGACGGTGACGATCCGGCTGCTGACTGCAGGCCCTCAGACCCGGACCTACACGGTGACGGCCGGGGACACCCCGGGTCGGTACACCTTCTCGGGGACCATCGCCCACCAGGACAGGACCACCGCGACCGTTGGCGGAGCGTCCACGGTGACGATCACCGCGCCGCCGGCGCCGACCGCCACCCGGTCGTTCTCGCCGGCGCAGGTGGCGCCCGGCGGCACGGTCACGGTGACCGTCACGGCGAACAACTACGGGGGCCTGGGCAGGATCGTCGAGACCGTTCCCGCCGGGTTCACCGCCGAGGACGGCAGCCAGACGGTGACGATCAGGCTGCTGGCCGCGGGCCCGCAGACCAGGACCTACAAGGTGACGGCCGGGGACACGCCGGGCACCTACACCTTCTCGGGCACCCTCCAGGACGAGGACCGCAACGATCACACGGTCGGCGGCGCTTCCAGCGTCAGGGTTCGCTCGGCCGGTGGAGGCGGTGGCGGCGTGATTCCCCCAACCAACCGTGCTCCGGTATTTGGGGAAGGGAGTAGCGCCTCGCGGTCGGTCGCCGAGAATTCCGCGCCGGGGACGGCCGTTGGAAGCCCGGTCACCGCCACCGACCGTGACCGGGACCGGCTGACCTACAGCCTCTCGGGGACGGATGCGTCGCGCTTCAGCATCGATTCGTCCAACGGCCAGATCTCGGTCGCCCAGGGAGCGGATCTCGACTTCGAGTCCAAGGCTGCCTACGCCGTCAGCGTGAGGGCCAGTGACCCGTCCGGGCGCGCGGACAGCATCAGCATCGCCATCGCCGTGACCAATGTGGACGAGGATGGCGCAGTGACCCTCTCGCCGGAGCGACCGGCGGTCGGGACGGAGATCACGGCCACCCTGACGGACCCCGATGGCGCGGTAGCGGATCTCAGCTGGCAGTGGGAACGCTCTCCGGACGGCGCGGCCTGGACCGCGATCTCCGGCGCGGAGTCGAACGCCTACACGCCGGTGGAAGCCGACCGGGGTCACTCTCTGCGGGTGACGGTGGCGTACGCCGACGGCCACGGCGGCGGCAAGCGGGCCGAGGCGGCGTTGCCCGGCTCGGTGCCCGCGGACGAGCCCGTGGTCACGCCCGCACCACAGTCGGTGAGCATCGACGTGACGGTCTGGCGCTCGGTGCGGACCGGCAACATCTACGTGAGCACGAGGCCCGAGGGTGAGCGCTGGACGACGCACAACACGCCCATCGACCTCAGCAACCTGAGCAGCAGCGGCCGCTTCTACCAGGGCCTTCCCGTCACCGTCTCGGTTGACGTCGGCGGCGGGGCATCGGCGAACATCGACGTGACGGTCTGGCGCTCGGTGCGGACCGGCAACATCTACGTGAGCACGAGGCCCGAGGGTGAGCGCTGGACGACGCACAACACGCCCATCGACCTCAGCAACCTGAGCCGCAGCGGCCGCTTCTATCAAGGCGCGCCCCTGCCCGTGGAGGTGAAGCTGCCCTAACGGCTTCCGGGCTGGAGTCGAAGTTCGAGCCCTCCAGGCCGGCGCCGCGCCGGCCTGGAGGGGCTTCGGCAGACCATGAAGACGGACTGGACGCTGCAATGTTGGAGCGTCGCACATCTAATGTTCTCTCCCAGTGGCGGCGCGGCATGTCGCGCGATGCGCACCCGGCTCTCCCGCGCCCGGACGCCGGCGGCGATCCGCCGGGGGGTGATCGCCGGGGTCGTGGGCCCCATCGTCGTTTTTGTCGCAATCGGCTGCACGGGAGGCGCCGGCGACCAGCTGGCGGCGGACCCCGATCCCGCCCTTCCCGCGTCGCCGCCCACGATCGGGACGTGCACGGGCGCGGACGCCGCGTACGTCCTGGCGACCAGCGACCGGCTGTTGGCGTTGAACCAGAGCGTGGTCGCGCTCACGGCGGTGCAGGAAGGCCCGGCGGCGGACGTGGCCGCGGTCCGCGCGCAAACCACCCAGGTGGCATGGCACGCCGACACCGCTCTCGCGCTCGCGCCGCCGCCGGGCCTCCAGCCGGTCCGGGCGATCCTGGAGACGGCGCTCGGCTCCCTGGTCGCCGCCAACGACCTGCTCCTCGCGGTGTTGCAGCGGGGGACGCCGGCGACCGAGGACGAACGGCGAGAGTACTTCCAAGGGATGCAGGCCTATCAAACCGGCTTCGCCGAGGCGGGCTTGTTGCTGGGGGAGTACTGCGAGATCGCGTAGGGCGCCGGTCTCTGCTGCCGCAGCCGCCGATCAGTGCCCTGATCGCGCGCCCCGCTGGTCGATGAACCGATGGTGGCTGCTCGGCTTGACCGTCTGGCTCGGCGCGTTCCTCGCCTTGGTCGCGCTCGCTTTCTGGCTCCCGTAGCCCGGTCGGCGGGGGTCGTGCTCGGCACGGGGCTCCTGGTCAGCGCCAGTGTCTTGGCCGTCGTGCAGTGGGCTGAGGGAATGACGGAAGCGCCCGCCCTGCTCGCGCTCGCAGTCGTCGCCGGCGCGGGGGGTCTCCTGGCCGTGCTCTGCACCCGGCGCTGAAGCGCTGCTTGCAGCGCCGATGCGACCTCGATGTGCGGCAAGGCTTGGGATGGTCCAGGTCGAGGCGCTCCACATTCTGGACGCCCGACGGTCTGGAGCCGGGGCGGAGCACCTGCGAGGGAACGCTCAGGACTCGATCAGCCCCTCCTGGGGCTGTGTCCAGGGCAGCTGATAGAGGGGCGCGAGTTGCGGGGCGCGCGGGATCGGCATCTCGCCGAACGGCACGTCGATGATCACGGGTTCGTCGCGCGCCAGCGCCGCCGGCAGCAGCGTCGCCAGCTCCATCGGATCGTCTGCCCGCATGCCGACCGCGCCGAAGGACTCGGCGAACCGGACGAGGTCCGGGTTGTGCAGGTCGGTCCCGTAGGCGCCACCGAACGCCAGCTCCAGATCGCGGGCGACGTTGCCGTACGAATCGTTCCGGAAGACCACGGTCGTGACGTTGATCCCGTGCTGGACGGCGGTGGCGAGCTCCGACGCGTTGAATAGGAACCCGCCGTCGCCGGCCATGCAGACCACGGGGCGGTCGGGCTGGGCCACCTTCACCCCCAGCGCCGTCGGGAACGCGTAGCCGACGTTGAACTGATACCCGGAGTCGATGTACGTCTTGGGATGGTTCACCTTGTAGTGCGTGCGGGCGTAGTAGCCGAACTGCGTGACGTCCCACACGAGGAACGCGTCCTCCGGGACGCTGCCCTGGATCGCCTCCAGCACCGGGTACTGCGGCTCCTTCAACCGGATGTCGTAGTAGGCGATCAGGTTCCGGGCCGCCGCCACCCCCTCGGCGGGCGACGGGCGATCGCCCGCTCCCGCCTCGCGGAGGTAGGGGAGCATCGCTTCGATGGTCGCTTTCGCGTCGCCGTGCAAGGGGATGGTGTTGGACTGAATCCGCATCAGCTCGCCGTCGTCGACGTTGATGTTCACCAGCGTGGAGGCGTTGCCCGCCGGATTGCCCAGCGAGAAGCGCGCGCCGATCCCGATCACGACGTCGGCCGACTGCATCACCTCGAACAGCTGGTTCATCTCCTGCCGCTCGCCCCGCGGGCTGAAGCAGGAGCCGTAGGAGAGCGGATGGCTGTCCGGGATGGTCCCCTTGCCGCCGCTGGACGTGACCACGGGGATGTTCGTCGCCTCGGCCAGCCGGACGAGGGCGCCCTCCGCGTCCGCTCGCGCCACGCCGCCGCCGGCGTAGATCAGCGGCAGGCGCGCCGCGGCGATCACACGGGCCGCCTCCCGCAGCTGATCCGGGCTCGGCACGATCGGCGCGACGGGCGCCGGATCCCACAGCTCGACCTCTTCCCGCTCGACCCCCGCCTCCGGCGGCACCTCGATCAACACCGGGCGCGGACGCCCGCTGCGCATCTGCCGGAAGGCCTCCGTCACGGCGGCGGGAATCTCCCGGGGCCGCATCGCCGCGCGCCGCCACTTGGTCACCGCGCGCACCGTGTCGGCCTGATCCAGCACCTCGTGCACCGCCCCGGCGTTCTTCCCGATGGCGGCGCGAGGGATCTGACCGGCGATGACGAGCACGGGCGAGGAGCGGGCGTACGCCGTGGCCAGGCCGGCGGCGGCGTTGTAGAGCCCCACGCCGGGGACCACCAGGGCCACGCCCGGCTTCCCGGAGGCGCGGGCATAGCCGTCGGCCATGTAGGCTGCGGCCTGCTCGTGGCGGACTGCGATCAGGCGAATCCCCGGCTCGTCGCGCAGGCCGGCGACGATCCCGTACGTCTGGATGCCCGGGATCCCGAAGACGACCTCGACGCCCTCCCTCGCGAGGGACTGGGCCAGCGCTTCGCCGCCGCTCAACCTAGCCATGGTCACCTGCCTCCGCCGGGATCGGCGTCGGCCGCAAGTATGCCCCACGCCGGCGGCCGCGACCAGCGACCCGCTCAGCCCAGCAGGTACCTCGCCCAGGCGTGGGCGCGCAGCCACGGCAGCTGTTCCAGGTAGCGGTCGACACCCAGAATGCGGCCCGCGCCGAGCGCTCCCAGCATCAGGTAGACGACGATGTAGACCAGGTAGTAGTCCACGAAGAGGTCGTGCTCCGGCGGGAACTGGGCGAGGTAGAAGAGGAACATCATGATCGCCGCGAAGACCAGCGTCAGCCGCGTGCCCGCGCCCAGGACGAGGGCGAACCCCATCAGGATCTGACCGTAGGTCACCAGCGGATCGATCACGGAGAGGGCCGCGGCATTGCCCCCGAGGTCTACGAACCAGCCCTGGAGCGGTCCGCTGGTCGCGTGCAGGAGGAACCCCTCCGCCGTGAACCCGTTGACGGCCTTGTCGAACCCGGCCCACAGGAAGATCCAGCCCATGAGCAGCCGTAGCAGCAGGGTGAAGCCCACCACGACCTCGTGGAAGGCGAAGGTGAACTCCCGCCCGAGGACGGCCACCTGGAAGGGCCGTTCGCCCCACTCTCGGTTGTCCGCTGCAGGCTCTGACCTGCTGGTACGTCGCATCTCGCCCCTCCTGCGCCCCGGCTACTGCGCGTCGCCTCCCTGCCTACGGCCCTCCGCCGAGGAAGCCGAGGAGGAACCCCGACCCGAAGCACTCGGGCACGTGGTTGGCGGCCTGGCCGAGGCGGTTGGCGTCGGCGGACGGCAGGCCGGGCATGACTCCCCCGCCCCGCAGCAGCTCCTGGAAGCGGTCGAGGTCCCCGGCCGCGGGGTCCGCACCGGCGTCGAGCGCGCCCGTGATCGCGTCGAGCACCGAGACCATCTCCTCGTAGCGCCCGCTGGCGGCGGCGTGGTAAGCGGCGACCTCGTCCGGGGGCGTGATCAGCGCCAGGTCGGCGGCCAGCGCCCGGAGGGGCTCATGGAAGACCGCCGCGAACACCGCCGGGTCGCCCCCCACCGGGTCGGTGCCGGCGTCGAGGCCGGCGAGCGCCGCCCCAGACGCGGCATCGAAGGCGTCACCGGCGAGGCAGAGCTCCCGCACGTACGCCTCGGCCTCGGGGTCGGCCCCGGCCGCGGTGCCGGTGTCGGCCGGCGGCGCGGCATCCTGCCCGAGGAACGACGCCAGGACGATCGAGCCCGCGCACTCCGGGATGTCCGCGGCGGCGCGCGCGAGACGCGCCAGCGTCTCCGGCGAGACGGCGGGCGCGTCGGCGGCGCCCCCCAGCATCCCGCCCAGGAGCGCCATGGCGTCGTCCGGCCCCCCGCTCTCCTCGAGCGAGGCGAGGAGCTCGATGAAGCCCTCGTAGCCGGCCAGCGTCGCCGCATGGTACTCGGCGAGATCGGCGGGCGGCGTGACGCCGCGCATCGCTTCGAGGAACGCGCCGAGCGGCTCAACGAAGAGCTCGGCGAAGGCCTCGGGGGCGTCGGGATCGGCGCTCCCAGTCTCCAGCCGGACGGCAGCCGCGAGGATGGCGTCCTGCAGCGCGTCGCCGGCGGTGCAGAGGACGCGCAGATAGGGCGCGTCGCCGCCGCCGGTCTCGGCCGTGGGAGTCTGCGCCGGCGCTTCCGTCGGTTGCGGGGGCTCGCTAGGTGCGGGCGTGGGGGTGTCCGCTGGCGGCGGCTGGGCCGCGGCCGGTGCGGGTTCGGGCTCGGGGTCGTCCGCGCAGGCGGCGGCGAACGCCAGCGCCACCAGCGCCAGCGCCGTCACGAGCACGGGGACGAGCCGGCATGGCACGACTCCAACCGACATATGGCGACCTCCTATCGGACTACTTCTAGGACCCGCAGCGGGTCAGGCCGTCGCGGCCGGGCACGTCGGGGATTCCGGCCAGCCAATCATCGAGCGCCTGGCTTGACGGGACGCACATCCCGGTATTGGCGATGGCCAGCCGCTGCGGGCCGTCCATGTTGACGAACCCGCCCGGCGCCGCCGTATCCGAAACACCGGTGAATTCACCGGAGGCGGAAGAGGTCTCCGGTCCAACACCCCTAAGGCGTATCGGGAACATTAGGCTGATCGTCGTAGTAGACGGACGCGAAGATTAACCCGTCGTGGCGGATGGCCCATATATGCGCGTACAGGGTCTCCGAGGTCCGGACGTTGGGCACGATGCTGCTGATCCAGATCCCATCCTCCGTGGCCGCTACAAATTCCTCGCCGAGATTCCGATCGCTGTGCAATGCAAAGTCTTTCATGTCCCTACCTATGAGATGTGGAACAAGGGGTGCGACGCGCACAGTGTCGTTCTCATCGGCCAGGAGCAGATTCCACTGGCCGTCAATGCTCTCCTCGCTGCTGTACAGGGCGATTGTGGCGTCCAGGCCATTGCTTTCGTAGTAGTCGATGGCCTGTTGCACATACGCGATGGTATAGGCCGCAGGGTCTTCGACCTGCACGTAGTAGCCGGAAGCGAAGAGCATCCCGTCCCGGCGCACGGCGTAGGAGACCTTTGTCACTTCCTTGAGCGTTACCGGGTGCGGCCACAGGTATTCCACCCAGATTCCTTCCTCGGTGGCCTTGGCAAGTTCCTCGCCCAGCCTGTAGCCGTCAGCGCCTACCACGTCATTGATGTCCGTACCTACCAGTTGGGGCAGCAGAGGGTGTACGTGATAGATGTCGTTCCCGTCGGTGGCAAAGAGATACCACTCGCCCTCGAAGCTGGCGACGCTGTTGTAGTAGTCGAGCAGGGACTCCAGGCCCTCGTTCTCGTAGCGCTCTATGGCCCGGTTCACGTACTGGACCGTGTACTCCCTCGGGTCGGCGTCTCGCCAGGCCGGGGGACCGGTTTCGGGCTCGCCGGCGTAGTAGCCGGAGGCGAAAATGAGACCGTCGTGGCGGATGGCCCAGGTGACCTTTTGCTGTTCCTTCCGCGTCTCTGGATGGGGCCACAGGTACTCCACCCAAAGGCCCTCCTCGGTGGCCTGGGCTATCTCCCGGCCCAGCTCCTGCCCGTCGGAGCCGACCACGTCCTTGATGTCGGTGCCAATGAGGTGGGGAAAAATGGGATGGGCCACGTAGACGTCATCTGCATCGATGAGGAACAGGTAGAACTGTCCTTCCACACTGTCCCTGCTGTTGTAGTGCGCAATGACAGCGTCGAGGCCCTCGTCTTCGTACTTGGCTATGGCCTTGTTCACGTACTCCTTGGTGGAATCCTCTACGTTTTCCACCAGCACTGAATGGCCAGCGGAAAACACCAGGTCGCTGTGTTGGACGAGGAGGACTCGCCGGGGCTCTTCCTGTTGGGTGACCGGGTTTAGGCTCTGCAACTCAATCCAGTGACCCTCCTCTGTGGCGAAGTCAACCCACGCCCCCAAGTCGGCTAGTGCCGAGCCGGGGCCAATGTATTGGCCTTCCAGAGCGGGTATGGTGCGGTATACCAGTACCGTGTATTCGGCTTTGTCAATCAGGACGAGCGTCCGCCCGCGATCCATGCCCGCCTCAGACCTGTAAAGCTCGAGGGTGGCGTCCAGACCGTTCTCTTTGTAGTACTCGATGGCGCCGGTTATGAAGGCCCGGGTTAGTTCGTCGTCGTTCAAATCACCGGGGTCCGGTGTTGGTTCGGGGACTGCCGTTGGTTCGGGGACTGCCGTTGGTTCGGGCATTGCCGTTGGTTCGGGGACTGCCGTTGAGTCGGGAACAGCCGTCTCCGTAGGGTCCGGCGCCGGAGTGGTAGTGGGCGCCTGCGTTGGGGCGGGGTCGTCGCTGCAGGCAACCGCAAAGGCTGCGAAGGAAGCCACGATCAGAATCAAGAACAATGCGCTTGCGCCGAATGGCACTCGCCGATTCTTCAATCCTGTCTGGTTAGCCCGTGCTTTACTCTCTCTCGTTCGCAAAATTCAACCCTCCTTAGGCGGCGTGACGCCGCGCATCGCTTCGAGGAACGCGCCGAGCGGCTCAACGAAGAGCTCAGCGAAGGCCTCGGGGGCGTCCGCGCAGGCGACGGCGAACGCGAGCCCCGTCACGAGGACGGGGACGAGCCGGGAATGCACGACGCCGACGGATATGGCTCCCTCTCCTATCGGACTACTCCGCCGCTAGCCGCCGGGGACCGACGACGTGATCGCATCGAAGATGGCATGCAGCGCCGCCGCCGCCGGGGGCACCTGCCGGTCCAGCTCCCGCCCATCGCGCAGGGCGAAACGGATCGCGCCGCTGTGCGGGCTGATCTCGTTCGGCATCGTCGAGAACATGACCGCCGCGACGCCGTGGACCGGGACGATGTGAGTGCCGTCGACCACCAGCCAGTCCTGCCCGCGGTAGAGCGTGAAGGTGCGCACGAGGGCGCCGCGGCTGACCGTGACGGTCCCGCCGGCGCGCACGACCGTGCAGCCCGGCGGCGCGTCGAGATCCACCCATTGGACCCCGTCCGCGTCGGTCCAGGCGACCGGGCAAACCACCCCATCGGCCTCATCGGCTGGGGGCGGCGGGGGAAGCGATCGCAGCCAGCGGCCGAAGCTGGCGTAGAAGTCGTCCAGGGACTCTCCGAAGATCGCCTGGAAGCGGCCGGCCTCGTCGGGGCCAGCCTCTCGCCAGGCCGGGCCGAAGGCGGCCAACAACGCGTCGATCCCGAACCGCTCGACGAGGTGCCGACCCGCGAGCGCGTAGACGTAATATTGCCAGTCCCGCTCGATGGCGGCGAGAGCGACCTCGGCGTCGGATGCCGCCGCAGGCACCGCCGTAATCACGTCGGCGGCGACTGCTTCGCGGACGGCCCAGACCGTTTCCGGATCCCCGCGCCCGGCGGCCAGTCCTTCTTGCAGGGCGAGGTAGTCGGCGGCCCCTTCCACCAACCACTGCAGCTCTGGGCCACCACGACCCTGGCCGAGCTCGAACTGGAGGACGTGGGCGAACTCGTGCGCGAGGACGTACGGCACCGTACAGCCGCCGTCCCGCACGTAGATGAGCGAGCCATCCACGTAGCCGCACGTCTGCGTGCCGGCCCGGACCTCCTCGTAGCGCGCCGCATCCATCTCGAGGACAAAGGTCGCGGCCGAGGCGGTCAGCCCGTAGGCGCGCTCGAAGAAGTCCGCGATCTCTTCGATCGTGGCGCCCAGCGCGCGCCGCGCGTCGGTCAGCGGCCCGGCAAAGACCACGGAATGGAGGGGGCGGCGCAACCGCAGGGCGCCCCCGTCGGCCGCCGTCAAGCCCGGGCGATAGTGTTCGAACCAGTCCGTGAATTGGTCGACCGACATCCCGAAGGCGTCCCGGAAGGCGGCGCGCCAATCGCCGGCGAAGCGGGTGCGGGCGTACTGCTCCAGGGCCGCCTCCCCCGTCCACTGGACGAGCCAGTCAATCGCGAGCGCGCCGATCCAGCGTTCGAATGCCTGCCGGCTGGACTCCCAGAATGGGCGCTCAGGGTCGATCACGTACCCGAGTGGTGTGCGGTCGGCGGGCGGCTGCAGCGGCGCACTGTCGAGCGTGAGGTCGGTGGCGCGGGTGAACCCGACCATCTCCTGGTAGAAGGACCGGTAGGGCCGCAGGCCGGCGGCGGCCATCCAGCGCGCGTACACGTAGTGGGCGTGCCCGGCGACGAGCCACTCCGGCTCGGTGTGGCCGCCGCGCTCGCGCACCATGGGGACGGCAGCCTTGGCGTAACTCTCCGCCACGGTGGGGCCGGCCAGCTCGTCGAGCGCGATATGGAGGCACGGCAGGTAGAGGACCGCACGTGTGGCGGCGGCGGTCCTGAGACAGGGGAAGGGAAACTCTTGCACGCGCACCTCGAAGGGCTGGGGCGTGATCCCGAGCCAGCGCTCGAAATAGGCGTGGACGCCCGCGACGACCTCTTCCAGGGTCCGTTGATCGCTCTCCGAGAGCCACTCCGCCCCGGTGATCGTCGGCCCCGCCGCCGGCCCCCAGACGGCCGGCGCGTCGAGCTGCAGGTAGAGCGCCTCCCCGTGGCGCACGTAGAAGGGACTGGGGTCATCGGAGGGGTACCGTTCGAACGCCTGCCGGTACACGTTCCAGCGCTGCGCGGACACCAGCTGGCCGACGACGCGCCCGAGGACGGCCCCGAAGGGACGGTCCCCGGCCCAGGACCAGACCACCGCGTGCCGCCCCGCCTCGAGCGCCGCGCCGGGCGGATCGCGGAGCGCCTCCTGCCGCCAGCCCACGCCGCCCGGCCCCGTGACCTGAATCCACAGGGGCTCGCCCGGGCGGATCAGCCGCCCGGCGCCGCGCGCCAGCGGCTCCCAGGTCACCGCAGCCGGGGGATTCGCCGGCGCGGGCGCAAGCACGGCCGCGATCTCGCTGGGGTGCCTATCGACCAGTGCGAACAGATCATCGACCGGCCCGGCTGCCCCCAACCAGCCCACGAAATTCCAGCCGGGGACCAGCGTGATCGCGACGGGGACGGTCGCGGCGGGGCCGGCCGCCTGCACGGGCGTGTATGTGGTGCCCACAAGCACGCCCACGGCGCACACGAGCGCGGGAAGCAGCAGCCAGCGGCGCATGGGCATCCTCCCGCGGCAGGGGAGCCCGCGAAAGGGGCCGCTGACCACCCCACCCCGGCCGCTACTCATCGGAGGGATCCGGCGCTGGCGTGAACGCGTCGAAGACGGCGGCCAGGCCGGGGAACGCCGGCGGCACCTCGCGGGCCAGCTCCGCCCCGTCACTGAGGGCGAGGGTGATCGAGCCGTTGCTCGGGATCGTCGCGAACAGGACCGCGGCCATGCCGTCGCTGCTGCCGTCGAGCACCAGCCAGTCCTCCCCGGCCGGCAGCGTGAAGGTGCGCGTCACGTCCCCCCGGCGGACCGTGACGGGGCCGCCGGCATTCACGACCGTGCAGGGCGGGCCGTCGCCATCCAGCGCAATCCGGACGGGTTCCGCTTCGGCGCCGTCGAACGCGGCGCATTCCCCCTCCACCGGCGGGGGCGGGGAAGCCGGCGGGGGCGCCCGCCGCAGCGTATCGGCCAGGGCCGCCAGCGTCGGCTCCGTCACGTCGTGCGATTGGCTGCCGCTGACCGCGCCGGGCGCCGGCAGCGCCGCCGGGTCGATGCGGAACTCGGTTCCATCCGCGGCCGTGAAGACGGCGACGTAGGCGCCGGTGGCGTCCGTCTCCCCGCGGAGGAGCACCACGGCACCGGCCGGCACCTGGAATTCGAAGAGCACGCTGCCCCACTCCATCCGGTAGGCCCCGGCCGGGAGCTGGGCGGTCTGCGAGGTCGGCTCCCCAACCGCGCCGCCGACGCCGCTGCTCGCGCCGGGGCAGGGCCGCGTCGTGCCCGTGTTGGCCCAGCCGCTCCAGGCCGAGTAGACGATCCGGTGGGGGGTGTCACTCGTGTGTTCGACCCAGGACAGGCCGCCCCAGGACCACGTGCGGGCGTGATAGTCGGTGCGCGTCCGGCTCCGCCGCTGCTGCTGCTGGATGCAGAACGTCCCGGCCGACGAGGTCACCCATCGATAGCCGTACTCCGTCGAGGTGTACGGCACCGAGGTATCGGGCGGCTTCGCGATATTGATCGTCCTCGTCTGCTTGTAGGGCGTGCCCAAGTCCCAATTGCCGATCACCCACTTGCACGGCTTCGGCCCCACCCAGACGTAGGGGCGGACATCGTCGCGCTTGGTGGTCGTCTCCACGCGGGAGGCGTTGGTGGCGGTGACCGACCAGGGACTATAGGTGATCGAGATCGTGCGCGTGCGGGTCTCGGCGGCCGGCTGCGCCGGCTGCGACGTACACGTCCAGTCGCCATAGGTCACCGTCACGGTCGCGGGGCGGCTGTTCTGCCAGGGGCCGAGCACCCAGGCCCCGTTGCTGCAGGCGACGCTGCGGCTCTGCGGCTGCGCGGTCACGGTGGTCGTGGAGCGCTGGGCGTTCCCGTCCGTCTCCGTCCCATGCGTCATCGTCTCGACCGTCCGTGAAGAGGGCGGCGCTGGCGGCGGCGGCGGCGGCGGGCAGGAGGGAGGCGGCGGCGGCGGCGGGTCCGTGCAATCAGGATGGTTGGGGTTCAGTTCGCAGAACTCCTCCGGCGGCGGCGGATCTACTACGCCATCGCCGTCGTTGTCCCGCACGGTCACCGTGGCCGAGGAGCTCGTGCCGAGATCGTAGGCCGTGCCGTCCGTGAGGGTGGCGGTGATCGAGCCGTTGGGCTCGTCCGTGCTGTCGTCGTCGGTGGCGACGCTCAACATGGCGCTGGCGTTGTTCGCCAGAATCGTCACCGCCGTGGGCGCCGTCCCGTCGATGAAGCTCCCGCTCTGGGTGACGCGCACCGTGACGGCCAGCGCGGCCGTGGTCGCGCCCGTGCGCGTCACGGTGAACTCCGCATCCGCGCCTTCCATGATCGAGGCGTCGACGGCCGCAATCGTCACGTCAGGAGTGCCGTCGTCCTCCTCGAAGGTGACGCTGACGCTCTTATCGGCGTCCATCGTCAGCTCGCAGGTCGCATCCGACGTCTCGGTGTCGCTGCAGGCCCCGCCCCAGCTCGCGATCTGATGCCCGTCATCGGGCGTCGCCGTGACGGTGACGGCGCTGCCGTGGGCGTAGGGATGCGTGCCGGGGGCCGGCTCGACGCTGCCGTTGCCGGTCTTGGAGACGGTCAGCGTGCAGGTGGTGCAGGGGATCGCTTCGAACTCCACGCTGGCGCTCTTGTCGGCGTCCATCGTCAGCTCGCAGGTCGCATCCGATGTCTCGGTGTCGCTGCAGGCCCCGCCCCAGCTCGCGATCTGATGCCCGTCATCGGGCGTCGCCGTGACGGTGACGGCGCTGCCGTGGGCGTAGGGATGCGTGCCGGGGGCCGGCTCGACGCTGCCGTTGCCGGTCTTGGAGACGGTCAGCGTGCAGGTGGTGCAGGAGATCGCCTCGAAGGTGGCGGTGGCGGTCACGGTCGTCGCCCGGCCACCGCGCTGCCCCACCGTCACCGTGCAGCTGCGCTCCGTCCCGCTGCAGGCGCCCTCCCAGCCCGCGAAACGGTAGCCGTCGGTGACGCTGGTCACCTGCGCCGTCAACTGGCCCCCGCAGGCGACGGTGCCGCCCCCCGAGACCGTGCCGCCGGCGGGCGGGTGGGCGGCGACGGCAAGGGTGCAGACGTCCGACACGGTCACCCTGATCTCCATCGTGTCCTGGTCGCTGGCCGCGGTGTTCCTGTCGCCGTCGGTCACGGTGTACGTGTAGGCAACCGTCCCAATGAGGCCACGGAACCGGGCCCAGCCCGAGAGGGTGCGCTTGGCGGCGTCGAAGGTGAGCCAGGCCGGGAGACCGCTGAGCTGGTAGGTCAGGGTCCCGTTGCCGCCGGTGGCGGCGGGCAGCGTGTGGCTGCCGCCCTTACCGAGCGTGAACCTGTAGCGGGCCGTCTCCCGGGGGAACTGCGGCGCCGTGTCCTCCTCGAACTCCACGCTGACGGTCTTGTTGGCGTCGACGAGCAGATCGCAGGTCCTGTGACTCGGCGTCCGGGCGGCACAGGCACCACCCCAGGTGGGCTGGTAGCCGGCATCCGGCTCGGCCGTGATCTGCACCGTGTCACCGGCGGGAACCGCCAATTCACAGGTCGACGTCCGGTCACAGGCGATGCTTTCCAGCACGCTGGACGCGCCGCGCGCGCCGGACTGACCGGAAGCGCCGCCGACGAGTCCGAGGTGATTCAGCACGACATCGCCGGCGCCGGAGGCGCTGACCTGCACGGCTGGATGAGTCGTCGCCATGAGGACGTTGCTCGGTCCGCCCTTTCCGCGATCGTTGACCGCGCGGAGCCGGACGGCGTACTTCTGCCCGTTCTGGAGCACGGGGATCACGGCGGAGTGCCGCTGGCTCTCGCCCACCGTCACCTCGACGGGCTTCCAGAGCTGCGTCCAGGATGGCGCGTCCGGATCGGTGTCGATCTGGTACTCGTAGCCGGTGACGGCGTAGCCGTAGGTGGTGGGTTGCCAGCCGTCGTTCTTCCATGCGCCCTCCGGCTCCTCCCACTGGACATGGATCGTCTTCGCGCCGCCGACGGCGTCGCCGATAAGGACCGGCGCCTCCACGCTGCTGGGCGGATCGCAGGTCGCGATCGGGGACGGATCCGGCGGGGTCGAACTCTCCTGCACGCGGATCAGCCAGGTATCGGAACAGAACGGGCGGTACTCACCACCGGCGAGCGTCCCGCGGGTGTCGGAACCGCGACCCACGGAGAGAAAGCCGAAGCGCAGATCGAGGTCCTGCGCGACGAACGGCGTGTTCTCGACATTGAGATTGCGCCGTACCCTCGGGTAGTCCTGCCACTTCGACGCTTCCTGGTGAAGGTGGTAGCCGCCAGATGGACAGCCCGCTCCGTCGGAGATGCTGTACTCGTTCTCGTCGTCCTCGTCGTACATCTCGGAGATCGTGCCGAGCTTTTTCCGCACCGTCTCCCCCGCACGCTTGAGTAGCACGCGCGCCACCGGGATCGTTTCCCCCGTCAACTCCGGCAGCGGCCGGACATGTTTATAGGTCAATATGCCGATTACTTCACCATTCCGCCGAAATTCGACCCCGACCTGTCGGCAGCCCGAGACGTAGCCAGGCTTGCTCGTCCGCGCGTTGATCCACGCCGTGATGTGCTGGTCCTCATGCCGCACCGTCTTGATAAGGCTGTAGACCCCCTCCTGGTAGGCGGTCGTGGGGTTCAGTGTGATGTCCAAGCCCGCGTAGGCGTTGCCTGCCTCACGGCTGTGCCACCCCTCGGTCAAGAGCAACTCATCGGGCGTCGTCGACGGAATCAGCCCAGAATAGATCTCATAGAGGAAGCCCTCGTCGTGCGTATCGGCGGCGACTGTGCCAAGCGTGCCGAGCGCCGCCGCGCTCGCAATCAAGACTGCCGTCAGGACTTTCGCCCGGATCATCGCCCGCCCCCATCCCGGAAGAGACTCTCGGCGATCGCGATGACCGCTTCGATGTTGCTGCCACTGAGGCGCGGGGTGAAGTTGAACATCGTGTACATGGTGTTCGAAGACGGGTCGTACACCCGCAGCAGGATGCTGTAGTACTGTTGATGATTCGGTCCTGGTGGGCTGTAGGTGATGATCGCGGGCCGCGCGCCAATGGTCCGCGTCTCCGCCAAGACCGCAGGATCGTTGGCCGACGAGGCACCGGGAACGAGGCGGGCATCGTACCAATACTCTTCAGCCTGGAGGATGAAGGCTAAATAGCCATCCTCCGTCCCCCAGGCCGCCTCATACCCGTAGGGCGTCACGTCTGTCTCCCGCCCTGCGTACCAGAACGTCCACCCCTCTGGGACGGTCGGCTCGCGCCAGCGATCCAGCTTCCGGGCCTCCTGAATGTCGCGCGTATAGGTCCCGGGGAGTGCAGCCCGGACGAATCCTTGCTCGGGTTCCGTCACACCAGTCCAACCGACGGGCGTGAGCTGCCAGAGCGCGTGCCGGATCGGCGCCGTCAAGCTCGTCCCGCCCAGATTGGGCAGATCGCCGAAGCCCACGCTCGCCCCGGTCCCCGCGGGGATCGTCCCGCTGCAGCCCGTGAAGGCGTAGGTCATCCAGGC
>JAPOXB010000139.1 GCA_026707335.1 Chloroflexota bacterium | reverse complement strand
CCGGCCGTGATCGACGCGGTGCTGCGCCGGGGTCAGCCCGAGCTCGCGGTCAGCGATCTGGCGGCGGCGGCCGCGGGCGGCCTGCTGTACTGCTGCGGCTTCCCTGCGGTGCCGCCCGACTACCCGGCGGGCAAGCTGGGCTACAAGCAGGCGTCCTACGTGGGGGTGGCGGCGGCCTGCGCCGCGATCTTCGACCGGCGGCTGCGGGACCGCCGCAACCGGGCGGAGATCAGCCTGCAGGAGGCGACGGCGTCGACGACGATCCAGGCGGCCAACCAAAACATCTGGCGCTGGTGGGGGTCGGTCTGCGAGCGCGCCGGGGAATCGGGGCTCGACAACCGGGCGCTGGGCACGGGATTCAACTCCTGGAAGACCGGCAACACCGGGACCGTGACGCTGATCAAGTCGTACGGCACGACGTTCGCGACGAAGGACGGGCAGTGGGTCGCGTTCATGCCCAACCCGGTGCGCTGGGAGCCGTTCTCGGAGTGGTACCGGGAGGTGATGGGCGAGGGCTACGGCATGGGGACGGAGGAGTGGCACGACCCGATGTTCCGGGCCGCGCACCGCGAGGAGATGAACCAGTACTTCATCGAGTTCTGCGCGTCGCTGGACCGCGACGAGCTGGTGCGGCGCGGGCAGGAGGGGCGGCACTACGCGACGCCGGTGCAGACGGCGGCCGACATCGCGGGCGACCCGCACCTGCACGCGCGCGACTTCTTCCCGGCCGTCGAGCACCCCGCCCTGGGCCGGGCGATCACGAAGCCGCGCTCGCCGTACCGCTTCTCCGGCTTCGACGTCGAGGCGCGGCCGGCGCCGGCGCTGGGGGAGCACACGGAGACGGTCCTGCGGGCGCTGGAGGCGGGGTCGCTGGGCGCCCGCCGGGGCACGGCGCGGGGGCGGGCGGGCGACCTGCCGCTGTCGGGCTACCGGGTGCTCGACTTCTGCTGGATGGCGGCGGGGCCGCTGATCACGGAGCTGCTCGCTAACCTCGGCGCGGACGTGGTCAAGGTGGAATCGGCCACGGGCATCGATCAGGTGCGGGAGTTCGTGCACCCGCCCACGGGCTTCGGCATCGACACGGGCGGCTTCTTCGCCGACTGCAACACGAACAAGCGCAGTCTGACGCTGAACCTGCACAAGCCCGAGACGGTGGCCTTCATCAAGCGGCATCTGCTGCCCCGCTTCGACTTGGTGACCTCGAACTACGCGCCCGACGCGATGTCGAAGTGGGGGCTGGGGCCCGAGCACCTGCTGCCGCTGCGGCCCGACCTGGTGATCGGCTCGTTCCCGGTGATGGGCCACAGCGGGCCGAAGTCGCACTGGCGGGCGATCGGCAACGGGGTGCTGGCGCTCAGCGGCGTGCCGGGCCACATGGGCGAGCCCGACCGCCCGCCGGTCGGGATGGGCACGCTGCACACCGACTTCACGCTCGCGCCGATCGCGGCCGCGGGGCTGATCGCGGCGCTGCTGCAGCGCGAGGAGACGGGCGAGGGGCAGTTCCTCGAGATCGCGCAGTACGAGGCGTCGGTGCACCTGCTCGACACGGAGCTGATCGACCAGCTCGTCAACGGCGTGACGGCGACGCGGCGGGGCAACGCGTCGGACGACGATGTGCCGCACGGGATCTACCCGACGGCCGGCGACGACCGCTGGGTGGCGATCAGCGCGCACACCGACGCCCAGTGGCGGGCCCTGTGCGACGTGATGGGCCGCGGCGACCTGGCCGCGCGATCGGACCTGGCCGGCGTCGAGGGGCGGCGCGGCGCGGAGGCCGAGATCAACGCCGCGATCGCGGCCTGGACTTCGGACGGCGACGAGTGGGAGATCGCGGAGCGGCTGCAGGCGCGCTGCATCCCGGCGAGCGCGCTGGAGAGCGTCGCGGACCAGGTCGAGCGGGACGCCGGCATGCGCGACTACTACCTCTCGTACGACCGCGGCGAGGTGCCGTTCCTGGCCCACAAGCAGCCGTTCACCTGGAACGGGGCCTACCTGCCCACACGCCCGTCGCCCGCGCTGGGCGAGCACAACCTGGAGATCCTGCAAGGCGAACTGGGCCTCGACGACGAGACCCTGGCGCAGCTCGTGATCGACGAGATCGTCTGCTGACCGGGCTCGCGCGACGCCGCGCGGCTACCAGGTGTCCATGAACTGCGCGCGGCCGCGGCGGATGGGATCGGGGTTGGGGCAGGCCTTCAGCCCCTGCATGATCCAGTAGCGCGTCTCGGCGGGGTCGATCGTGTTGTCGATCTCGTACATGGAGGAGACGTTGAGCGAGCCGCCGCGCACGTAAGCCATGTCGACGAGGCGCTGGTACTCGGCCGCCCGTTCGTCGACGTCCTCGATCTTCGCCAGCTTCTCCCGGTTCGAGAGCAGCACGCCCGATTCCACGTTCATGCCGCCGTGCTCGCCGGTGGGCCAATCGACGGTGAAGTGGGGCGCGCGGGCGCTGCCGGTGAGCATCGCCATCGAGCCCAGCGCGTAGCCCTTGCGCAGGATGACGGCGAAGCGCGGCGTCTCGAGGTTCGCACCGGTGACGAAGAGGCGGCTGCAATGGCGCACGAGCCCGGTCCGCTCGACGTCCGGGCCGACCATCATGCCGGGCGTATCGACGAGCGTGATGATGGGGATGTTCCAGGCGTCGCAGAGCTGCCAGAAGCGGGCCACCTTGTCGGAGCCGTCGCTGTCGATCGCGCCGCCGATGAAGGCGTTGTTGTTGGCGGTCAGCCCGAAGGGCCGCCCCTCGATGCGGACGAAGGCCGTGACCATGCCGATGCCGAAGTCGGGCCGCAGCTCGACGACGGAGTCCGTGTCGGCCAGCAGGTGGATGACCTCGCGCACGTCGAAGGCGCGCATCCGGTTCTCGGGGATGACGTGCCGCAGCAGGCGCTGGTCGGCGCACTCCCAGTCCTTGATGGCGCCCTGGAAATAGGAGATGACCTTCTTCGACATCAGGATCGCCTCGTCCTGGTCCTTGACGACGAGGTCGACCGTGCCGGCGGGCGCGATGTCGGAGATCGGCCCGACCTCCTCGGGCAGGAAGGCGCCCATGCCGCCGCCCTCGATGGTGGCGGGGCCGCCCATCGCGATCAGCGCGTCCTCGGTCGCGATGATGAGGTCGGTGACGCCCAGGATCGCCGCGTTGCCGGCGTAGCACCAGCCGGCCGTGATGCCGATCATCGGCACCGTGCCGCTCAGCCGGCACATCTTGTCCCAGGTGCGCACGTCGCCGCCGAAGCCGCGCCCCTCGAAGTGGTCGGTGTCCCCGGAGCGGCCGCCGGCCCCCTCGGCGTGGAAGATGACGGGCAGCGACAGTTCGTAGGCGAGATCGACCATGCGGTCGGTCTTGTGGTGCCCGTTCATGCCCTGGGTGCCGGCGAAAACCGTGTCGTCGTAGGAGATGAAGGCGACCCGGTTGCGGTCGTCGCCGAAGTGCTCCCCGTTCACCGACCCCACGCCGGCCACGAGGCCGTCGGCGGGCGTCTTCCAGATCAGCTCGTCGAGCGGCCGCTTGCGGCGCTGCGCGGCGATCGCCAGCTCCCCGTACTCGATCCAGGTGCCGGGGTCGATCAGCATCTCGATGTTCTCGCGCACCGTGCGGCGGTTGCGGCTGTGGCGCCGCTCGACGGCGGCGGGCCGGTTGGCGTCGTGGCCGAACGCGCGGCGGTCGAAGAGCGCCTGCAGGTCGGGCCGGATGTAGTCGAGGTCGATCTCCTTGTCCGCCTCGACGATGGCGTCGCCGACGTCGGCGGGCTGCACGAAGATCAGCGGGTGGTCCTCGTAGACCGTGTCGCCGACGGCGACCGTGATCTCCCGCACGACGCCGCCGAAGGTCGCGTGGACCAGGTGCTCCATCTTCAGGGCGCTCATCACGAAGAGCAGCTGACCCTCGCGGACCTGGTCGCCGACGGCGACCTGGATCTCGACCACCGTGCCCTGCAGCGGCGCGCCGACCGGGTCGGTGTTAGGCGGGCCGACGATCTCGGCGGCGGCGGGGGCGCCCGCGCCGCGCGTGCCCTCGCCCTGACGGAAGAAGTCGAGCGCGGCGAGCGGATCGCGGGAGTCGAGCTTCGCGCCCGCCCCGCCGGCGCCGTCGCGGGCGGGCGCGCCGGCGTCGGCCCCGTCCGTGGCCGCGAGGGTCGCGATGTTGTCGTCGACCCAGCGGGTGTAGACGGACCCGTCGGCGAAGTCGGCGTGGGTCAGCACGTTGCGCAGGAAGCCGAGGTTCGTCTCGGCGCCGCCGATCTGGAACTCGTCGAGGGCGCGCAGGGAGCGCTTGACGGCCGCGCCGAAGTCGGGCGAGGGCGAGGCGGCGATGACCTTGCCCAGCAGCGAGTCGAAGTTGGGGTTGGTCGCGTAGCCCGCGTAGCCGTAGGTATCGACGCGGACTCCGGGGCCCGAGGGGGCCTCGAAGACGGTGAGCATGCCGCCGGCCGGCCGCACCGTGCCGTCGGGCTGCATCTGCTCCAGGTTCACGCGCGACTGGATGGCGTAGCCGCGCGGCGCGGGCACCGACTCCTGCGCCAGGCCGATGCCGGCGAGGGTCGCGCCGCCGGCGATGCGCAGCTGCGACTGCACGAGGTCGACGCCCGTCACCTCCTCGGTGACGGTGTGCTCGACCTGCAGGCGGGCGTTGGCCTCGATGAAGACGAAGCGGTCGTCCGTCGTGGCGTCGACGAGGAACTCGAAGGTGCCCAGGCTGCGGTAGCCGACGGCCTGCGCCATGCGCACGGCCGCCGCCGCGATGCGAGCGCGCAGCGCCTCGCTCAGTTGCGGGCTGGGCGCGACCTCGACGATCTTCTGGTGGCGGCGTTGCACGCTGCACTCGCGCTCGCCCAGGTGGCTGACGCCGCCGCGGCCGTCGCCGACGACCTGGATCTCGATGTGGCGCGCGCGGGGGATCAACTCCTCCACGTAGACGGCGTCATCGCCGAAGGCGGCCTTGGCCTCGGAGCGGCAGCGGGCGTAGGCCTCGGCGACCGCGCCGGCCTCCTCGACGACCCGCATGCCGCGGCCGCCGCCGCCCGACACGGCCTTGATCACGATCGCGCCGCCGGGGCCCAGCCCGGTCAGGAAGGCCGCGGCCTCGTCCTCCGTGACGGCGGCGGCGCTGCCGGGCAGCACCGGCACGTCGTTCTCCTGGGCCAGCGCGCGGGCGCGGGCCTTGTCGCCGAACAACTCCAGCGACTCGACGCTCGGCCCCACGAAGACGATGCCCTCCTCCGCGCAGCGCCGCGCGAGGCCGGGGTTCTCGGCCAGGAAGCCGTAGCCGGGGTGCAGCGCGTCGCAGCCGGCCGCCTTGGCCGCTCCGACCACGCCCTCGATGTCGAGGTAGGCGGCCGCGCCGGCGCCCTCCAGCGGGCGCGACTCATCGGCCGCGCGGACGTGCAGCGACGCGGCGTCGTCGGACGAGTAGACGGCGACGGTCGGGATGTCCAACTCCGCCGCCGCCCGCGCGACGCGGATGGCGATCTCGCCGCGGTTGGCGATCAACAGTTTGTGCAGACTCATGCTCTCGCCCTCGTTTCAGGCTTGCCGGGGCGCTCCCGGGCCCGGTGGTCATCGGGACGCCCGCGAGACGCAACCGGCCGGCGGGCCTACCATGACCGCCGCCATGATGGCCGGGTCGCCCCGGCAACGTACAGCCGCGGGCGGGGCCGGGGCAGCGATCGGCCGGCACGCGCCGGCACATGCACCGGCGCTCGCACTGCCGCGCTTAAGGATAAGGACATTCCATGGGCACACTCGACGGACGGACGGCACTGGTCACGGGCGGCGGCCGCGGCATCGGCGCCGCGATCGCGCGGGCGCTGGCGGCGGAGGGCGCCGACGTCGCGATCAACTACGCGAAGCGCTCCGCGCACGCCGAGGAGGTCGCGGCGGCGATCCGCGCCGGCGGACGGCGGGCCGAGATCTTCCAGGCCGATGTGTCGGACTACGCGGCCTGCGAGGCGATGGCCGAGCAGGCGCTGGAGCGGCTGGGGCCGATCAGCATCCTGGTCAACAACGCGGGCATCGCGTCGCGGGGGAACACGGTGGGCGAAGGCGAGCCGGCGGAGATGGAGCGGGTGCTGCGCACGCATGCCTTCGGGTCGTGGTACATGGCGCACCTGCTGATCCCGCAGATGCGGGAGTTGGAGCGCGGCGACGTGGTGCAGATCACCAGCGCCGCGACGGCCGGCCTGCAGGCCAACGGCTCGCCCTACAACATGGCCAAGGCGGCCCAGGAGGCGTTCGCGCACACGCTGGCGAAGGAGGAGATGCCGCACGGCATCCACGTGAACACCGTCGCGCCGGGGCTGGTCGATACCGAGATGGGCTTCCGGCTGATGCGGGCGACGCGGGGCGTCGAATCGCTGCGCGAGATCGACCCCGAGTCGGCCTTCGGGCACGTCTGCACGCCGGAGGAGATCGCGAGCGTGGTCGTGTTCCTCTGTGGGCCGGGCGCGTCCTACGTCAGCAGCCAGCGCATCTACGTCAGCGGCGGCACGGTCGACGCGCGCTAGGCGTCGTCGGGCAGACGTACGCCGGTGCCGGGCGGCAGGTCCCAGTCGTCCTGCTGGAGGCCGCGCAGGAAGTCGATCTGGCCGTGGTGGTTGTTCTTGTGCGTCGCCAGGTGGCGGAGCACGTCGGCGAGCTGCATCTCGGGCCATGACCGCGAGGGCTGGTCGAGGTCGCCGGCCGTGAGCGTGGCGAGCAGGGCGCGGGTGCGCTCGGCCGCCGCGGCCTGATAGTCGAGCAGCAGCGGCAGCGGCGGGATATCGAGGGCGAGCGCCGACTGGCGGTCGGCGAGCACCGCGGGCGTCTCGACGTCGTTGCCGAAGCGGGCGTGCCAGCCGTCGCCGGCCCAGAGCGTGTCGAGGCCCTGCTCCCCGCTGGCGAGGTTGTCCTCGGTGCGGGCGAGGTGCCAAAGGATGAAGCCCACGCAGTTCGCCTCGGGGGCCGGGCGCCAGCGGGCCTGCGCGTCGTCGAGGCCGTCGCAGGTGGCGCGCAGCCGGAACTGGGCCTGGGCCAGGGTCTGCTGGATGAAGTGAACGGCGTCCATGCGTGCGCGGTCCTTCCGCTCAGAAGATGGCGAGGGGGTTCACCGGCGAGGCGGTGCCGCGCCGCAGCCGCAGCGGCGCGAAGACGAGGCAGAAGGCGTACTGCTCCCGCTCCCGGCAGGCGGCCGCCAGGCGGTCGAGCTGCATGTTGTCGATCAAGTGCACGCCCATCCAGGGAATGATGACCTCGTGCAACGGCATCCAGGCGTCGGGGATGCCGCTGGGCATCACGTCCGAGACGCCGTCGCAGCCGAGCATGGCGATGTCGCGCTCGCGCAGCCAGGGCAGGGTCTCGGCGTGCAGCCCGGCCAAGCCCTCCAAGTAGTCCCAGGGGCCGCCGGCCTCGGCCTCGGCGCGGTCGCGGCCGGTACCGATCAGCAGGATGTCGCCGGGGCCGGCGGTCACGCCCTGGGCCGCCTCGGCGGCCTCCAGATCCTCGACGCCGATCGGCTCGCCCTTGTCCAGCCAGCCGACGCCGCGCAGCCGGGCGATGTCGAGCAGGACGCCGCGCCCCAGGATGCCGTCCTTGCCGGCCATGATGCTGAGCTTGTGGGCGCCGTCGCTGCGGACCTCCGACCTGTCGTAGCCGTTGAACATCTTGTCGCCGGTGAAGATGTGGCAGAGGGCGTCGATGTGGGTGGTGGCCATGCCGTGGGGGGCGATGGCGAAGTAGTCCATCGCCGCCGCGGGCCCGACGCGGGGCCGGGCATCGCCGGTGGCGAGCATGAGGTGCTGCACGGGGAAGGGATTGTTGGGCGCGGGGCCGGTCGGCAGCGGGCGGGCGCAGCTGACGGTCTCGCCGTCGCGGATCAGGGCCGCGGCGGCCGCGCGGCGCGCGGGCGTGATCAGGTTCAGCGCGCCGCGCTCGTCGTCGGGACCCCAGCGGCCCCAGTTGCTGACCTGCTGCGCGATCTCCGTCACGTCCGCGCCGCTGAGTTGCTTGATCGCCACGATCCCTCCTTCGCCGTGCCTGCGTGCGGGTGGAGTCTAGCCCAGGCCCGCGTCGCGGCGCGTAGACTACCGCGGTGGATCGGCCGCGGGCGGATCGCACCATCCGGGAGGGAGCGGGCATGGACCTGGGACTGGCAGGCAAGAACGCGGCCGTCGCGGCGGGATCGGCGGGGCTGGGACTCGGCTCGGCCAAGGCGCTGGCGGCCGAGGGGGCGCGGGTCGTGATCTGCGGCCGCGACCGCGACCGCCTCGACGCGGCGGCGGCCGGGATCGAGGGCGACGTGATCCCGCTGGTCGCCGACGTGGGCACGGCCGAGGGCGGCGCCGCCTTCATCGCCGAGGCGGAGCGCCGCCTGGGCGCCATCGACATCGTGGTGGCCAACTGCGGCGGACCCCCGGCCGGCAGCTTCGCCAGCACCGGCATCGAGGCCTACCGCACGGCCAACGAGCTGGCGATGCTGGGCAGCATCGCGATGTGCCAAGCGGCCATCCCGGCGATGCAGGAGCGCGGCTGGGGCCGCGTGGTGGCGATCACGTCGTACGGCGTGCGGCAGCCGCCGCCGCAACTGATCGCCTCGGCGGCGGCGCGGGCGGGGCTGACGGCCTTCCTGAAGGTGACGGCGCGCGAGGTCGCCAAGGACGGCGTGACGGTCAACTCGGTGCAGCCGGGCGCGCACGACACGGCGCGCCTGCGGGGCGCCAACAACGACCTGAGCGCCATCGCCCGCACCCTGCCCACGGGCGTGATCGGCGACGCGGACGACTTCGGCCAGGCGGTCGCCTTCCTGTGCTCGCAGCAGGCGCGCTTCATCACCGGCGCCGCCCTGCTCGTCGACGGGGGCGCGAGCCTGGGCGTCTGAGCGGGCCGCGGCGGCGCGCTATCTTGCCTGTGAGGACGCCGTCGCCGGGCGGCAGGCGAGCAAGAGGGAGGAACCCGAATGTCCCAATGTCCGGACTCGTACGGCTGGATCACGTCGGGAGCATCGCCGGGACCTGGCCGCAGGCCAGCGACGTGCTGGAACGGCAGATGGGCCTCAGCCTCGACCGCAACATCACGGACCCCGCCGACCTCGACAAGATCTTCTTCGAGCCCGAGCAGACCCACAACTACTTCGTCAAGATCGGGGAGGGCGAGACGTACCTGGAGGTGCTGATCCCGATCCCCGGCGCCGACACCGGCACCAGCCGCCGGCTGGCGCGCTTCGGCCCGGGCCTGCACCACCTGGGCTACGCCTGCCGCGACGTCGAAGCGGCGGCGCGCGAGTTGGAGGATCAGGGCCTGCGCCGCATCGAACTGGGCGACATCCGGGCGGCGTTCTTCTACCCCAGGAGCGCCGGCGGCATCCTGACGGAGTTGGTGCCGCTGCGCGATCGGCGCCGGCAGCGATAGGCTTCGCGGCTCGAATCGTCGCCGCGATGTAGGCTGCCCGCGTCATCGCCGTGCGACAGGAGCCGTCATGCCCGCAGACCCCCGCCACGACAGTTGGAAACCCGGCGAGCCCTGGGAGAAGGCGCTCGACGAGCTGGAGTACATCCGCGGCCTGGCGCGGGAGATGGGCGGCCTCGACCGGATCGCGCGCTTCCACGAGAAGGGCAAGTACACGGCCCGCGAGCGGATGGAACGGCTGGCCGACCCCGGCACGTTCCTGGAGGCGGGCCCGCTCGTGGGAGCGGCTGAGTACGCCGCCGACGGCAACCTGACCTCGTTCAAGCCCGGCGCGTACGTCATGGGCCTGGCCGAGATCAACGGGCGGCCGGTGGCCATCGGCGGCGACGACTCCACGATCTCCGGCGGCAGCCCGCACGACGTGCACAAGGGGCCCTGGCAGTACACGCAGCCGCTGTCCCTGACCTACGGCATCCCCTACGTCGCGCTGATCGAGGGGGTGGGGCACAGCTCCAAGGCCGACGAGCACTCGGGCCGCATGGCGCTGCCCCAGGGCGAGCACTGGTGGCGGCTGGCGGAGTTGATGCGCAACGTGCCCGTCGCGGCGGGCTTCATGGGGGCCTGCGCCGGGCTGCCGGCCGCCGCCGGCTGCGTGTCGCACTTCAACTGCATGGTGAAGGACCAGTCGCAGGTCTTCCCGTCGGGGCCCCCGGTCGTGGAGCGCGCGATCGGCGAGCGGATCCACAAGAACGATCTGGGCGGCTACCAGATGCACGTCCACACGAGCGGCGAGGTCGACAACGCGGCCGAGGACGAGGAAGACCTCTTCGACCAGATCCGCAGCTTCCTCTCGTACCTGCCGGACAACATGTACGGCGTGGCCGAGCGGGTGGAGACCGGCGACGATCCCCACCGGCCGGTCGAGGAGTTGCTCCACCTCATGCCGACCAAGCGCACGCGCGGCTACGACCCGCGCCGCTTGATCGAGCTGGTGGTGGACAACGGCGAGTTCTTCGAGATGCGGCGCTACTTCGGCGGCTCGCTGATCACGGGCTTCGGCCGCTTCGACGGCTACAGCGCCGGCATCATCGGCAACGACCCGATGGTCATGGCCGGGGCGATGGACGGCCCGGCGGCCGACAAGTACGCCCACTTCGTGATGCTCTGCGACGCGTTCAACCTGCCGGTCGTGATCTTCCTCGACATGCCCGGCTTCATGCTGGGCTCGGCGGCCGAGCGGGGCGCGCAGATGCGGCGCGGCGCGCGGGCGCTGCTGGCCAGCGCCGAGGCGGAAGTGCCCAAGGTGGAGTTCGCGGTGCGCAAGTCGTACGGCGTGGCGGCCGACGCGCCGCACAGCATCGGCCACCCCTTCAACGTCAACCTGCGCTTCGGCTGGCCGGCCGGCGAGTGGGGCGGCATCCCCATCGAGGGGGGCGTGGCGGCGGCCTACAAGCGCGAGATCGAGGCCGCGCCCGACCCGGAGGCGCACCGGCTGATGATCGAGGAGCGGCTGCTGCGCCTGCGCTCGCCGATGAAGGCGGCGCACGACTTCGACGTCATCGATCTGATCGACCCGCGCGAGACGCGGCGCCTCGCCTGCCAGTTTGTCAAGCTCGCCCAGCCGAAGCTGAAGCGCCTGGCCGACCGTCCGCACAAGCGGATGGTTTGGCCCTAGCCGCCCTCGGCGATCCGCCGCACGGCCGCCAGCGCGCCCTCGGGGTGGGCCTCCATCGAGCGCTCGTCGTCGATGACCTCACGCAGCACGCCGCCGGCGTCGAAGACGAACGTCACCCGGCGCGCCGTCGGCCCCTGCTCACGCTGCACGCCGAACGCGGCGACGGCGCGGCCGTTGGGCCAGTCGGAGAGCAGGGGGAACTCCAGCCCCATCTCCTTCGCGAACGCGCCCTGCGTCGCCCAGGTGTCGGTGCTCACGCCCACCACGCGGGCGCCGAGGGCCTGCAGCTCCGCGTAGCGGTGCTGGAAGCCCTCCATCTCGCGCGTTCAACCGCCGGTGAACGACATGGGGTAGAACGCCACGACGGCGATCGCGCCGCGCAGGTTCGCGTCGGTGAACTTCTCCCGCTCCGGGTCCCGCAGGGTGAACTCGGGCATCGCGTCGCCTGCTTGCAGCATGGGGGCTCCCCTCCGGCTCGGCCGCTCGGACGTCGGGGCGCAGTCTAGGCCGCGGGGCGCGCCTTCGCGACGCCTAGATCCCCAGCAGCGACTCGCTGGCTTCCCAGAGACGGCGGGCGGCCGCGTCGTCGGCGGCGGGGCCGGTGAGCGTCGGCCGCTTGAAGCGATGGAAGTAGGCGCCGTTCGCGCCCTCGATGTCGTCCGCGGCCAGCCGCACGACGGGCGCCGCGCCACTGGCCGGCGAGCGCAGGAACCGCTTCATGAGCCACCACACCCAGCGGCCGGGCGCTCGCAACTCGCCGCCGCCGCCCAGCTCCGTGCGCACGCCGCCCGGATGGACCGCGTTCGACACGATCCCGGGCCAGCGCCGCGCCAACTCGCGCGTGAAGTAGACGTTGGCCAGCTTGGTGTCGGCGTAGGCGCGGACGGGGCCGTAGCCGCGCTCCATCTGCAGGTCGCCGAAGTCGAGGCCGCGCGAGCGCCGGTGCATCGTCGAGCTGACGTTGACGATGCGCGGCGCGTCGGCCGCCTCCAGCGCCGGCCGCAGCAGGTGCGTCAGCAGGAAGGGGCCCAGATGGTTCGTCTGGAAGGTCAGCTCGAAGCCGTCCGGGCCGATCTCCCGCCGCGAGCGCACCGTGCCGGCGTTGTTGATCAGGACGTCGATGCGCCCGCGCTCGGCGGCCAGCCGGGCCGCGCACTCGCGCACCGAGTCCAGCCGGGCGAGGTCGAGCGGCTGCCAGGAGATCGGCCCGTGGCGCCCCAGCGCGTCGACCGTCGCCTCGCCGGCCGTCGGCCGCCGGGCCGTGATCACGACCTCCCAGCCCCGCTCCAGCAGTTGCCGGGCCGCGGCCTTGCCGATGCCCGCGTTGCCGCCCGTGATCAGCGCCGTCGGCCGTTCCATCGCCGCTCCTCGATTCTCTCCTACAGCCGGGCCAGTTGCTGCCCCAGCCAGACCGCGAGCAAGGCCCCGGCCACGGAGGCGAGGACGTTGAGCGCGACGTACCCCCAGAGGCCCGCGTTCGCCAAGTCGAGGGACTGCAGGCTGAAGGTCGAGAACGTCGTGTAGCCGCCGAGCACGCCGACCAGGAGCCCCGTCCGCACCTCGTCGGAGACCGGGGTCCGCTCCAGCAGGACGGTCATCAGCAGCCCCGCGACGAAGCAGCCCGTCACGTTGACGACCAGGATGCCCCAGGGGAAGGCGCCGCCGGCCCCCGCCTGCACCCAGCCGCCGATCTTGTAGCGCAGCACGGAGCCCAGCGCCCCACCCAGCGCGACGAGCAGCAGGGTCACCCGACGACGCCGGACTCGCGCAGCGCCGCGAGGCCGGCCTCGTCGAGCCCGAGGTCGGCGGCCAGCACCTCGTCGGAGTGCGCGCCCAGCAGGGGGGCGGCGCGCAGCTCCACCCGGCTCTCGCTCATCCGCGGGGCCCAGCCGAGCAGTTGGATCTCGCCGTGCACCGGGTGGTCCAGCGTGTGGATGAAGCCCCGCTCCCGCAGGTGCTCGTTGTGGAACAGCTCGACCGTGTCCAGCACCGCGCTGCAGGGGACGCCCGCGCCGCCCAGCGTCTCCATGACCTCCCACTTCGTGCGCGCCGACGTCCAGGCGGTGATGATCCCGGTCAGCGCCTCGCTGTTCTCTTCGCGCAGGGCGTCGGTCTCGAAGCGCGGGTCGACCACCAACTCGGGCTGGTCCATCGCCGTGCAAAGCGCGTCCCAGTGCTTCGACGTGACCACCATCATGTGGGCCCAATCGTTGGGACCGCCCGGCGCGCAGGGAAACATGGCGGTCGTGGCCGAGAAGCGGCTGCCCACGCGCGGCACGACGGTCTTGCCCTGGTCCCCGTGCGTCGCGATGCGGGTGCGCATGAACCAGGTCACGGCCTCCTGCATCGAGACCTCGATCTCCTGCCCGGTCCCGCTGCGCTGCCGCTGCGCGTAGGCGGCCGTGATCGCGAGCGCCAGCGTGAGCCCCGTGCCCGAGTCGGCCGACATGCTGCCGGGCATGGTGGGCGGCCCGTCCGGGTAGCCGTTGACCGACGACGCCCCGCCCGCCGCCTGCGCGATGGGGTCGTAGCACTTGTAGCCGCTGTACGGCCCCCAGGTGCCGAAGCCCTTGAGGCGCGCGTAGATGATGCCCGGATGCACGGCCCGCATGGCCGCGTAGTCGATGCCCAGCTTCTCCACCCGGCCGGGACCGTAGTTCTCGACGAACACGTCGTAGCGCGGCGCCATCGACAGCAGGAGGTCGCGCCCCTCGGGCTTGGCGAGGTCGATCACGACGCTGCGCTTGTTGCTGTTCAGCGTCACGAAGTACGGCGAGTCGCCGCATCCCAGATGCACCGCCGCGCGGCCGGGATCCCCGCTCGGCGGCTCCACCTTGACGACGTCGGCCCCCAGCCAGGCCAGCGCCTGCGTGCACGAGGTCCCCGCCTCGTACTGGGTCATGTCCAGAACCCGCATTCCCTCCAGCGCCGGCATCGCTCTTCCTCCGAGGTGTGCGGCCCCGCCCGTGGTCGCCGCAGGCCAATGCGCAGGCCAATCCGTAGGCCAATGATAGTGCGGCGGCGGCAAGATCGGCGGCAAGATCGAAGAGAGCCCGGTCGCCCGGGCCCCCTTCAGGCGCGTACCGTCACCAGGATTACGGCCGCGGAAGCCCCAAGCCTCGGGAGGCGATGATGTTGCGCTGGATCTCGCTGGTGCCCGCGGCGATCGTCATCGGCACCGACTCCAGATACCGCTGTGGGATGAAGCCGCCCAGGGGCGCGGCCCCGTCGCGGATGCGCTGTCCGCTCAGCCCCATCAGGTTGACGGCGAAGCGGTAGACCTCCTGCATCACCTCGGAGCCGAACATCTTCGACATCGACGCCTCGTGGTTCGGGACCAGACCGGCGCTCTGCATCCAGGTCACCCGGTAGGCCAGCCAGCGCGCGATCTCGACGTTGATGTGCAGGTCGGCGTAGCGGTTGCGATTGCGGGGCTCGCGCATGCGATCGGGGATCGCCTCGGCGGCCCAGGCCCCGAAGCGGTCGAGGTCGCGGCGGGCGCCGGCCGGCGTGCCCACGCCGGAGCGTTCGAAGTCGAGCAGCGTCGTGGCGACGTACCAGCCGCGGTTCTCCGGCCCGATCATCTGGTCGGCGGGCACGCGCACGTCCTCGAAATAGACCTCGTTGAAGCCGTGGTTGCCGGCCATGTCGATCAGGGGCCGCACCTCGATGCCGGGCGACCGCATGTCGGCCATGAAGTAGGAGATGCCGCGATGCTTGGGCGCGTCCGGGTCGGTGCGGGTGAGGACGTGGATCCAGTCGGCGTGGTGGGCGCCCGAGGTCCAGATCTTCTGCCCGTTGATGACGAAGTCGTCGCCGTCGCGGACGGCGCGGGTCTGCAGCGACGCCAGGTCGGAGCCCGAGCCGGGCTCGCTGTAGCCCTGCGCCCAGGCCACCTCGGCGGTCGCGATGGGGGGCAGGAACTCGCGCTTCTGGTCCTCGCTGCCGTGCAGCATCAGGCAGGGGCCCACCATGCCGACGCCCTGCACGTCCATGGGCGCGCCCGCCAGCGACGCCTCCTCGCGGTAGATCATCTGCTGGACGTGGCTCGCGTTGCGGCCGCCGTATTCCTCCGGCCAGGCCATCGTCAGCCAGCCGTGCTGGGCCATGCTCTTCTCGAAGGCGCGGGTCGTGGCCTGCGCCTCGTCGGGCGAGGCCCCCTCGGGCGGCGGATCCCACTCCCGCGCGATGAACTCGCGCACCTGCCCGCGGAAGGCCTGATCTTCTGCGCTGAACCCGAAGTCCATCTGCGCCTCCACGCGCCGAACCGCCGCGCGCATGGGCGCGCGCGGAGCGAGGCGCGCGCAGTATGCATCGGCCGGGGGCATCTGGGCAAGCCGATCGCGCACAACGGTGGACAAGATCGGGGCCGCGAGCGCGGGGCGGGGGATACATCGCCACCTGCGCGGTTGCGCTAGCCTCCGCGGCGGCGACCACGCAGCCCGACCCCGGCGGGCGATCCCGACCCCGCCGGCAGCCCGAAAGGATCCCCCATGCCCGAGTTCGAGAACCTGCTCTACGAGACCCTGGACGACGGTCGCATCTGCAAGGTGACGCTGAACCGCCCCGAGAAGCTCAACGCGCTCTCCAACCCGCTGCTGATGGAGCTGGGCGAGGCCCTGCACGACGCCGAGGGCGACCCCGAGGTGCGCGTCGTGATCCTGGCCGGGGCGGGACGCGCCTTCTGCGCGGGCTACGACCTGACCACGGCGCGCCACCCCTACAAGGGTCGCCGCTACCCCAGCCGCGACGACAAGGACCGCCCGCTCGTCGGCGGCATCCGCACCAGCATGGTCCAGGTGACCGACGTGCTGCTCTACTTCTGGAACATGGCCAAGGTGACCATCGCGCAGGTGGGGGGGTACTGCGTGGCCGGCGGCGGCGAGCTGGCGATGATGGCCGACCTCGTCATCGCCGGCGACGACGCGACCTTCGGGCACCCCGGCACGCGCGGGCTGGGCACGCCGCGCAACGGCTGCATCTGGCCCTTCGTGATCCCCATGCGCCAGGCCAAGGAGCTGATGTTCACCGGCGACAGCATCTCCGCCCAGCGGGCGCTGGAGATCAACATGGTCAACGCCGTCGTGCCGCGCGACGCCCTGGAGGAGTACACGCTCAACTTCGCGCGCCGCATCGGCACGCAGGACGCCGACAGCCTGGCCGTGCACAAGCACGCGCTCAACCGCTACTACGAGCACATGGGCATCTACCCGGCCCTGCGCGCGGGCACCGATTTCGACGCGCTCTACCAGTTCACCGGCTTCGCCTACAAGTGGTACGACAAGTTCAACGAGGCGATGGAGAGCGGCGGCGGTTTCAAGGAGGCGCTGGCCTGGCGCGACGGCCCCTACAAGGACTACCGTGCCGCCCTCGACCACGTCACGAAGCGGTAGCGGACCTCACCCCCTGGCCCCCCTCTCCATTGCCGAGCAATGGAGCGGGGGGACTCGG